>JBBQJT010000023.1:0-47810 GCA_038326165.1 Chitinophagales bacterium
GGTCCAAACCCATGCAGGGAGGAATTAAGAGTGATGTTGACAGTAGGTTCTGCAATGCCAGAAGCGGAGGTATTTGTATATGATGTCAATGGCAGATTGCATCAACAAGTTCCAGTATTTGGTGTGGATCAGGTCGTATTGGATACTGGAAGTTTGCAGTCAGGGGTATATATTCTTCAATTGAGACAACGAGGTAAGATCATCCAATCAGAGAAGTTTATAAAGATTGAGTAGATATGCCAGATCAACATAAGTTGTATTGGGTATGATTAGTTAAGGCTAAGGTTGAGATGTTGAGCTATTTGGTTGTTGAGACCTAAACGCCTAAACAATAAGAATCCTACTAATCATTCAATCATAGGAATCACAGTTTAAACAAAGAAGGCTGAGGTTGAGTTTGTCTTGCCAATATAATAATGCTGATAATAATTCAACTTAATTTCAACACAGGACACTGAATTGACGAAATTTTTGATCGCAGTAAAAGGTTTTATGGTCTGACGACTGTCCAAGATTATGATTTTTGTCGACCAAAAGGGATATAAACGCTGATGTGGATTTTGAGTTTAATCAGCTTGACTTAAGTTTTTTGTATTCCCAGACGTAAACGATGTATAGGAAAATTGTGGTTAGAAGCCCGGCAAGTAGGGTTTTGATCCAAAAGCCTGCTTCAAGTACGTCGTTTAGGATCCAACTTGTAAAAACAATTATCAGTGCAAGAGCCGTGTAAGCAAGTATGCCAGCCCAATCATAGCTCATTGGATAGAATTTCAAGCCAATACGGTATGCTACAATTACCATCAATACGTAACAAATCAATGTTGCCCATGCGCTTCCAAGATAGCCAAATACTGGAATCCACCAGATATTAAGTAGAATCGTAATTCCGGCGCCCATTAAGGCGATCCACATTCCAAAGGAGGTGCGGTCTGTTAATCTGTACCAATTGCTGACATTGTAATAAAGTCCTAGGAAAATATTGGCCATAAGGAGAATGGGCACCACGACGAGGCCTTCATGAAATCCACTGCCTTCTTTCCCGATGTAAAACTTGAATATATGCAAGAACAAAACGATGATTAAAAACCCTAATAAATTGAAAAGTGTAAAGAACTTGGCGATTTTAGCAAACAGCTCAGGTGACTTTTGATCAGTTGAATTTTTAAAAAAAAATGGTTCTGCTGCATATCTGAATGCCTGAGTAAATAGTGAAATCATCATAGCTAACTTATAATTGGCTCCATAAATACCCAATTGCCTTTTGTTTTCAAGCCAAGAATATGGCAATAAATATTTGAGCAATTGACGATCCAGCATTTCATTGATCACTCCGGCAGTTGCAACAACCATCAATGGTGCGCTGTATTTGAGCATTTTGAACCATAATTTTATGTCAAATTCAAAATTCCACTTGAAGGTTGGTAGCAGCATCAACAAAGAAATAGAAGATGCAAGCAGATTGACTATAAATACATAACCTACGCCGATTGTGGGATCATAAAAAGGTGCCGAGATTCCATGATTGTTTTTCAGCCAAGGACAGACCAACAGAAAGAAAATGTTTCCCGTCAAATTGATTCCTACACCTGTTAATCTGGTGAATGCAAATCGCATAGCTTTTCCTTCCAAACGCAACTGAGCAAATGGGATTTCCATCAATGCATCGAGGCATAAAATAGCACCAAAAATTTGGATGTATTCAGGGTGGTCAGGGTATTTCATCCATTGAGCAATGGAATTTGAAAACATGAAAATCAAACCTCCTGCTAAAAATGTTGAACCTAGAATGCTGCTAAAGGCTGTTCCAAAGCTTTTTCGATTGTTGGCATCTTTATCGGTTGCAAATCTGAAATATGCCGTTTCCATCCTGTAGGTAAACAGCACCATAATAAACGCGACAAGGGTATAGAAATCGTAAATGACACCGTTGTCCGCTTCCGTAAATACCCGGACATACAAAGGCGTAAGGAAGAAGTTGAGCACTCTCCCTAAAATGCTCGACAAGCCATAAATGGCAGTTTGACCGACTAACTGTCTGATTTTTGACATCGCTGACAAAGGTGACAAAGAATTAGGACAATCCGAAAGAACGAACTGAATATTTAAATCTTAAGAATTACTATCTCAATCCTGCATTTATTTTTTGAAGTTGATCATTGCTTGGCAACAATTCTTTTTCAGTCATTTTGTTGAGAGGTTTTTTAGAAGTTCCCAGTATTTCATGCAGATTTTCTTGTTCTGCATTTACATAAATCAAACCTGTCAATATCTCATCAGCTTCCCTCGACCTCAGCATTGCATTCGCTGCACTTATCCTATCCAAAGGATCCCATGAATGATCCAACTTATTCAGGTTTAGAATAGAACCATCGTGCATAGTAACTTGTTGATGATCCCCTTCATTATAGTCGGTTTTAATTTCACTCATAATGGGTACAAAATCAACAGTACCTGTAGCTTCAATGTGGTCTCTTACATAATCGTAACTTTTGGTACTTCCGACATTGTTGTTAAAAGTAACACAAGGTGATATCACATTGATGAAGGCAAAGCCTTTGTGTGCAACTGCAGCTTTTATCAATGGAATAAGTTGTCTTTTATCACCACTGAAACTTTGAGCGACATAGGTAGCACCGAGTTCTAAAGCAAGACTAGCCAAATCAATGGCTTGAAATGGATTGACACTACCTGATTTACTTTTACTTCCTTCATCAGCGGTAGCACTGTCTTGTCCCTTGGTGAGTCCGTAGCAACCATTATTCATTACAATATAAACCATGTTGAGGTTTCGTCGTATGGCATGCACAAATTGTCCCATGCCAATTGATGCTGTATCGCCGTCACCACTCACGCCAAAATAAATCATATCTCTGTTGGCCAGATATGCTCCAGTAGCTACTGATGGCATCCTACCGTGCACCGAATTAAATCCATGGCTGTTACCTAAAAAGTAGGCGGGTGTTTTACTGGAACAGCCTATGCCGCTCAGCTTTGCAACATGGTGAGGCTGAATATTTAAATCATAGCAAGCTTGAATGATACCTGCGCTGATACTGTCGTGGCCGCATCCTGCACATAATGTGCTCAATGCGCCTTCATATTCTTTACGCGTAAAACCAATTTCATTTAATGGCAAGTCCGGATGATGAAAGGCGGGTCTAATGTATGTCATATCTTCAATTATGAACCGCAGCAAGGTGCGGCGTTACGTGTTTTATAATGTGATCGGCTGTGATGGGCATACCATCATAGTTTAAGATTGGAACGAGCTTGGAAGGATTAACTTCGAGCTCCAAAATGAGTAAGGAACGCATTTGCGCATCTCTATTTTGTTCTATCACAAATATCTTATCATGACTTGAAATAAAATCAGAAATACTTGGAGCAAATGGGAAAGCTTTAATCCTGAGGGCATCAAACTTTAAACCATTTTGTTCAAATAAGTCCATTGCTTCCTCACTAGAATGGTTGCTTGTTCCAAAAAAGATTAAACCCATGCTTGACTGATTCTGCTTCTGATAGAATTCAGGAGCTGGCACCATTTCTTTTGCAGTATTCCATTTTGTTGTGAGTCTATCCATGTTGAGTTTGTAGATATTCCCATCCTCGGTATATGTTGCATATTCGTCACGACTGGTTCCTCGTGTGAAGAAAGCCCCTTTGTTAGGGTGAGTTCCCGGATAGGTACGATATGGAATACCGTCGCCATCTACATCCAAGTACCTTCCAAATTTTTCCATACTATCCAATTGGTCTGCAGTCAATACTTTTCCCCTTTTGAATTTTCTGTCTTCCTTCCATTCATACGGTTCTGAGATATGGTCGTTCATTCCTAAATCTAAATCAGTCAGCAGGATAACGGGGGTTTGTAACACTTCGGCTAAATCAAAAGCGTCAGCAGTCATTTCAAAACATTCCTTAGGTGTGGAAGGAAAAAGACAAACTTGTTTTGTATCCCCATGCGAGGCATAGGCCGAAATAAAAATATCTGATTGCTGCGTCCTTGTAGGCATTCCAGTACTAGGGCCAGTTCTTTGCACATCTACCAACACTGCTGGAACTTCAGCAAAATATGCCAATCCTAAAAACTCTTGCATCAATGAAACTCCTGGTCCACTTGTGGCAGTGAATGCTCTTGCTCCATTCCAGTTGGCACCAATGACCATACCTATTGCTGCAAGTTCATCCTCAGCTTGCACTATTGCGAAATTATTTTCACCTGTTGCTTCATCCACCCTCAACTCTTCAGCATACTCTTCAAAAGCCTCCGCTACTGATGTTGAAGGTGTGATTGGATACCATGCACAGACCGTAGCTCCAGCGTAAACTGCACCCAATCCACATGATGAATTGCCAGTTACAAGAATTTTATCACCAATCAGGTTTCGTCTTTCGCATCTAAATCCGAGGTCTTGAACAAAATTTTGGGCGGCATGCTCCATCCCAAGATTGATGGCTTTCAGATTGGGGGCGATCAACTTTTCTTTACCTGCAAACTGTTCTTTTAGCAATTGCTCAATCACACCAAATTCAATATGTAACAACTGAGCCAATGCACCTACGTAAATAATGTTTTTGAAGAGCTGCCTTTGTCGGGGATCTGTATAATTGTCACTACACATGGCCATCAAAGGGATTCCAAGGTAGTTGATATCATCTCTCAGATATTCGTGATGAATGGGTTTGGTGCTATCGTACATGAAAAAACCGCCAGTTTTGACAGATTTTACATCTTGGAGCATACTTTGAGGATTGACACAGACCATTAGGTCGATTCCTTCTCTTCGTCCCATATATCCTTTTTCACTCACACGAACTTCATACCAAGTTGGTAATCCTTGAATATTGGAGGGAAAGATATTTTTTGGTGCCATAGGAATTCCCATTCGGAATATTGCCTTGGCGAATAGGCTATTTGCGCTTGCTGATCCTGTTCCATTTACATTGGCAAATCGCAAGACAAAATCATTTATTTTAACCATCAGTATTAATCTGTTACAATGTTGGTTTTAGTTTATTTTATGATTAGTGAGAGCTACAACCGGCTTTCGAAGTATTGTAAAGATACTTTTGCATGTCCCAAGCTGCAGTAGGGCACCTCTCGGCACACAAACCACAATGCAGACAGACATCTTCATCCTTTACCATTATTAGACCTGTTTTTAGGGCGCTGGATACATACAGGTCCTGTGTCAAATCTGTAGAAGGAGCCATGAGTCTTTGACGCAAGTCAGTTTCTTCACCATTCCAGGTGAATGTAATGCAACTAGTAGGGCAGACATCCATACAAGCATCGCATTCAATACAGCGATCCTCCATGAAGACCGTCTGTACATCGCAGTTCAGGCATCTTTGAGCTTCTTTGAAAGCAGTTGCAAGGTCAAAGCCAAGTTCTACTTCTTTCTTTCTGTCTTTCAGCACTTCTTTCTTTTCAGCCAATGGCACTTTGAATCGAATATCAGTTGTTACAGGACTATCATAACTCCATTCGTGAATCCCCATCTTTTGGCTCATCAAATTGGTAAAAGGAGAAGGACGTGTCATCACATCCATTGAAGAGCAATATAGATCAATCGAAATAGCGGCTTGGTGCCCATGTGCTACAGCGGTGATAACATTTTTGGGCCCGAAGGCAGAATCACCTCCAAAGAATACTTGTTTCAAGGTAGATTGAAAACTTGTTTTATCTACTTTAGGCATTGCCCACTCGTCAAACTCAAGGCCCAAATCACGTTCGATCCATGGGAAGGTGTTTTCTTGCCCAATTGCAATCAGAACATCGTCAGCAGGCATAAAAATTGGAGGTTCATTGGTTGAAACAAGTTTTCGTTTTCCATCTTCTCCAACCACTGCTTGAACTTTATCGAAGTTCATTCCAGCTAATTTTCCATTGCGAATCTCAAAACTAAGTGGAACATGATTATCAAGAATCGGAATATCTTCATGCAGTGCATCTTCTATTTCCCAAGGTGAAGCCCTCATTTCAGTAAATGGACTTCTGACTACTACTTTAACTTCTTCACCACCTAATCTGCGACTGGTGCGACAGCAATCCATTGCTGTATTTCCTCCTCCTAGCACGATTACATTTCTGCCTATTTTGTGGGTATGCTCAAAGGCAACACTTGCGAGCCACTCGATACCTATATGGATATTAGTTGCTCCTTCGGTTCTGCCGGGCAGATTGGGTAAATCACGACCCCTTGGTGCTCCAGTACCGACGAAAATGGCGTCATATTTTTTATCGATAACAGATTTTAAACTATTTACCCTGGTGTCAAAATGGGTGTGGATTCCCATATCCAAAACATAACCAACTTCTTCATCCAACACTGCTGCAGGCAAACGAAAAGCGGGAATTTGACTTCTCATCATTCCACCACCTTTGTTTTGTTCACAATACAAATCAATTTCATATCCAAGTGGTGCCAGGTCGCGTGCTACTGTTAAACTTGCAGGGCCACCACCAATTAGGGCTACTTTTTTGTTGTTTGTAGGAAATGGACCTTTGGGTATCAAGCCTTCCATATCTGATTTATTATCAGCAGCAACTCGTTTTAACCTGCATATTGCAACAGGCTCATCCTCAACACGGCCGCGCCTACAAGCAGGTTCGCATGGACGGTCGCATGTTCGGCCCAAAATCCCAGGAAATACATTACTTTCCCAATTGACCATGTATGCTTCAGTATATCTTTCAGCAGCTATTAGACGTATGTATTCGGGGACAGGTGTATGGGCTGGGCAGGCATACTGGCAATCAACGACCTTGTGGAAGTATTCAGGATTATTGGTATTCGTTCTTTCCATTATTTATTGAAATAAGTAAAGCAAAATCATTTTTGTATTGGAAGCGTAAATTACAACTACCTTACACTTATGACAAAGAAACTTAAAAATTTTTCAGTTGAGTTCTTTGGTTAATTGTTCTATTAATCTGTAACTTGCTGATATTGTGATAGTTTGTTTGTGTTTAATGTTGAAAGAATTACTTGTCTTAAGGCTTCGTTTGCAGGTATTTTATGCATCATTCCTCCCCAAGCTTGCAAACCACCGGTATGAATGGCAACAATTCTATTGCCAGGCTTAAAATAATTGGAACGAATCATTGAATCCAAGGACATCATCATTTTGGAAGTATAAATTGGGTCTAATGGAATCTGATATCGATCATAAAAAACGTTTATAAAATCCATTTGATCTTGTGTTGTTCTTGCATATCCTTTGCCAGCACTTTCTGAAATGACTATCCCTTGTTCGGCTACGAACTGAGGGAGGTATTCAATTTTTTCTGGATTCAGGGCAGAAAAACCAATAATTCTTTGCATCGGTTGAAGTGATTTCGCTATTCCGAGTGCAGTTCCTCCAGTTCCCATCGCACAAGTAATGTAGTTGACATGAAATTCGGATTGGCTCAAGATTTCTTTGGGTATTTCTGAGGCCCCTAGGATACCAAGTTCATTGGACCCTCCTTCAGGTACTATCAGATAATCTGCAAAGCTGTTGATGAGGAAGGATTTCCTGATCAATGGGTCATCAAATTCCGCTCGGGGCATGAATATCAATTTCATGCCATATTGGATGGCAAGTTGAAGTGTCCAGCCAAAGACAATAGGTTGCTCTCCTCTTATAATTCCAATGGTTTTGAAATTATATATTTTTCCAGCGGCGGCGGTTGCTGCAATGTGGTTGGAATATGCTCCCCCAAAAGTCAACAGCCCTGCAAGATTATTTTCTTGCAAGGCTGTGATGTTGTATTTGAGTTTTCTATATTTGTTTCCTGATAAAATAGGATGTGTCAAGTGATCCAATTTCATATAAACTTGCACTTCACACTCGCCAAAACCAATTAATTCTACCAATGGAGTGGGCAATGGAGCCAAGTTTTCAGACATTTATATTCCTAAATCTAAGGATGCTGTATAACTATCGAATTACGTCCAATTGCATTGCCATTTTTATCCAGTATCAGCATTTGGTATATTCCTGCATCAATCTGAGCGGTATCCATGTGCCATAAACCACCGTTGGTGATTTGTTCGGTTCTTATGGTTTGTCCTATCGAATTTATAAGAATTATCTTTTCTGAATCAATTGGCAGGCTGTTTAAGTCAACCAACAAATAACTGTTGGCAGGATTTGGGAAGGTCTTAATACCAGCTATTTTTATGGGATCAAAAATCCCAACCAAGTTTCCACCGAGGTAAGTTATGCTTATGATACTGTCACCAACCAAGGTAGTATTGGCAGTCAGGATAGGAGATTTATGTCCTTCACCCAGAAATTCGTAGGTAACAGAGGTGTCAGGTTCAGTATTTTGACCGCTTATAGCTCCAACATCAAACCATCCTATAAAAGGCAACTTAATTTCAAACTTAGAGATACTTATTTCTGTACGTTTTTTTCTTAATACATCGAATGTTCCACCAGGAATTTTGATTTTACCCCAAGCATCGACGACAGACAGACGAGATATGTCTTGTATTATTCTGACAGAATCTGGTTGAACTGGAAGACCGTCCAAGATTCCGGTTCCTGCCAGAAGCTCAGCACTAAAACTTGCTCCGAAAACAAAAGAGGAGTTGCTTACATCAAAATACTTTGTTGGATTTACCAAAAACGTATTGTTGGGATTGAATTTAGCAACAATGGGAATACCTACACCAAGTGGATCAAAGACCAAGCCAAGAATAGTGAGACTTGCAGATGTCTTATCAAGATAGCTTTCTGAGCCCTGAGTTGATACTCTGAGGTCTGAGGTTGGAAAATCCGCAAAAAAATCACCAGTAGCAGCTGCAAGATATGCAGTAGTATCTTTGGAGTCCTCTTTTAATTGTGAAAAATCCCATAAAGCATTGGTAGATGCGGCAGGCATAATTCCAAAGAATTGGCCTTCAGCATTTCTATCAATAACAACATCACCAGCCTTTGGCCAACCTGCATTGGTTACAGTGATCTGAGAGAAAGCGACTACAGATGTAGACATTAAGGCAATAATAACAAGTAAATTTCTTTTCATAGCGTAATTATTTGAATCAAAATTAAGCATAATAATTAGAATAATAAAGAAATTCTACCAATTGTTGTTTTAAAATGATTGCAATTGTACCATTTGACTGTAATCTCCTTTTAGTTTCATTAATTCGGAGTGCGAACCTTGTTCAATGATTTTGCCCTGCTTTAGCACTAAAATTAAGTCGGAGGACGTAATTGTTGAAAGTCTGTGCGCTACTATAACAGATGTTCTATTCTGCAACACATTATCAAACGCTTGTTGAACCAATCTTTCGGATTCACTGTCTAAAGCAGAAGTGGCTTCATCGAGGAGTAGTATATCCGGGTTTCTATAAAAGGCTCTGGCAATGGTCAAGCGTTGACGTTGTCCCCCTGAAAGTTTACTGCCTCTATCACCAACATTGGACTGTAGACCACCTGGTGCTTGGTCAATAAAATTCATTGCGTTGGCAATTTGTGCAGAGTGTAAAACTTCTTCAGCATTGTGTGCATAATCACCAAAACGGATGTTTTCTTCAATGCTGTCATTGAACAGAACTGGATCTTGAGAAACCAAGCTCATTATGTTTCGAACATCCGTGATTTTGAACTCTTTTATGTCTGTGCCATCAATTGTAATTTTCCCAGCAGTGGTGTCATGAAATCTCAATATCAGGTCTAAAATGGTAGTTTTTCCTGCACCTGAAGGTCCAACAAGAGCTACTTTTTGTCCTTTTTTAACCGTAAAGTTTAGATTTTCGAGTACTTTATGACTTGAATTTGGATAGGAGAATGATACTCCATCAAATTTTATTTCATGATTAAAGCCTTGCCAAGGCTTCGGATTGATATTGTCTTTGACCGTGACAGGAGCATGCAAAACTTCTTCGATTCGTTCTAAAGCCGCAAATCCCTTTTGTAAATTTCCCCAAGCATCGGATAATTTTTTAGCAGGATCAATTACCCTAAAAAACGCAAACAAAAAAGCCAGAAAAGAGGCAGCCTGCATTTCACCATTGAAGACCAACTTACTGCCATATCCTATCAATAGTGCCACAAAACTCACTCCCATCCATTCTGATAAAGGTGAGGAGGCATCTTTTCTCCGCATGATGTTAACCAATAGGTGGCCATGTGTATTGTTTTCCTTGACAAACCTTTTTTCAAAGTGTTTCTCAGCATTAAAGGCTTTTACTATTCGCAATCCTCCGAGGGTCTCTTCAATGATGGTTAATACATCTCCTAATTTTTGTTGTGTGCGTGTACTTTTTCTTTTTAGGCTTCGAGTCAAAAGACCTATAGAAGTTCCTACGAGGAGAATCATTACAAATGCATAAATGGTAAGACCAGGATTTACCCATAACATGTAGCTCAATGTTCCAATTAGGATAATTGGTTCACGAACTAAAGCTTCGAGTACACTTAGGATACTCCATTCTACTTCCTGCACATCAGCGGTCATCCTTGCCATGAGGTCACCTTTTCTTTCCTCGCTGAAATAGCTCAAAGGCAGGCTGAGCATTTTCTTGTACAATGCGTTTCGCAGGTCACGTATGACTCCAACTCTGACGGGTGCAATAAAAAAGAGTGAGAAATACCGACATAAGTTGGATAAAAAAAACAGGGCGACTATTCCACCGACAACGTACCATACTGCTTTACTTTCTCCATAAATCATGATGTTTTTAGAAAATTGCCATTGCACCCAAGGCAATATATTGGCAATACCACTCCATTCTACTGGTTCTTGGATTTTTGGGGTCTGTTTGAACAGAATTTGAAGGAACGGGATAATAGCTGGAACGCTGGCTATTGTAAATATTGACAAAAAGACATTAAAGAAAACGTTTGCAGCTATTAAACCTTTATAGGGTAAAATATAACGGAGCAATCTTCTGATCTTGTTCATGCCTGAATTTAATATAAGTTAGATTCAGCAGGCCCTATTCTAGGTCAGAAAAATCGAAATCGTTTAAGAATGCTGTTGTAAAATCACCTGCTTTGAACTTAGGATCTTTCATCAACTTTTTGTGAAAAGGTATGGTAGTCTTGATGCCAATGATGATAAACTCATCCAAGGCTCTTTCCATCTTGGTGATGGCTTCCTCCCTGGTTCTTGCTTTGCATATAACTTTTGCAATCAATGAGTCATAGTAGGGTGGAACTTGATACCCCGCGTAGCAATGAGTATCAACACGAACACCGTGTCCTTTGGGTGTATGCAATGTTGTAATGGTGCCGGGAGACGGTCGAAATCCATTTTTTGGATCTTCAGCATTAATCCTGCATTCAATAGCATGCATCACTGGAAAATGGTTCATGCCTGATATTGGGATACCTGCAGCAATTTTGATTTGTTCTTTGATTAAGTCAAAGTCAATTACTTCTTCAGTTACAGGATGTTCAACCTGAATACGTGTATTCATTTCCATGAAAAAGAAGTTCCGGTGTTTGTCAACTAAAAATTCAACAGTACCGACTCCTTCATAATTAATGGACTGAGCCGCTAATATTGCAGCAGCACCCATTTTTTCACGCAATTCCTCGGTCATGAAAGGAGACGGAGCTTCTTCAACTAATTTTTGGTGTCTTCTTTGAATGGAGCAATCTCTTTCACTTAGGTGACAGACTGTGCCATATTGATCTCCAGCTATTTGAAACTCTATGTGCCTTGGATCCTCTATATATTTTTCCATGTAGATGCCGTCATTGCTAAAAGAAGCTTTGGCTTCTTGACGGGCTCCATCCCATGCATTTTCGAATTCTTCATCTTTCCAAACGATACGCATTCCTTTTCCACCGCCACCTGCGGTTGCTTTAAGGATTACAGGGTATCCAATTTCTTTTGCCATTTTTTTTCCTTTGGCAACATCTTTTAGTAAGCCTTCAGATCCTGGTACAACAGGAACTCCAGCTTTAATCATGGTCTCTTTTGCTGTGATTTTATCACCCATTTTCGAAATCTGGAATGGAGTAGGGCCGATAAATTTTATGCCATATTCGGTACAAACTTGAGCGAAAGCGGCATTTTCAGATAAAAATCCATATCCTGGATGCAAGGCATCTGCATTTGTGATCTCCACTGCTGCCATCAGCCTCGGAATATTCAGATAAGATTCAGTTGATGATGGTGGACCAATACAAACCGCCTCATCGGCAAAACGTACGTGCAAACTATCTCTGTCAGCAGTAGAATATACTGCAACAGTTTTGATACCCATCTCTTTGCAAGTACGAATGATACGCAAAGCTATTTCACCACGATTGGCTATTAGTATTTTATTGAACATTTGATTTTGCTAAAATATGAAAAGAAAGCCTGAATTAACCTTGTGGATCTACCAAAAATAATGGTTGATCATATTCTACAGGGGTAGCATCATCAACTAAAACTTTCATTATTTTACCTTTGATATCACTTTCAATTTCATTGAACAACTTCATAGCTTCAATGATGCAGATTTGTTGTCCTTTTCCGATCGAGTCACCGACTTGAACGAAAGCTGCTTTGTCTGGTCCAGCGGATCGGTAAAAAGTTCCGACCATAGGGCTTTTAATTTCTACGAGATTTGATGCTGCGGATGCATCAGCCAAAGGCGCTTGTGCAGCTGTTGGTGAAGCAGCAAGTGAGGCTGGTTTTGGCGCCTCAGCCAGAACAGCTTGTGGTGCTTGATACTGAGGTGCAGGCGCATTAACCACCACTGATTTGGCGGTAAAAAAATCCTTAGATCTTATCAAAATGCTGAATTCTCCATCTTTGATTTTAACTTCAGCTACATTTGATTTGCTCACCAAATTGATGAGTTCTTGAATCTCCTTATTATTCATCTTGCTAGATTTATTTTGCTCTTTCAATGTAAGAATTTGTACGTGTATCTATTTTGATTAAGTCTCCTTCATTAATAAAAAGTGGTACCCTTATTTCTGCGCCAGTTTCAAGTTTTGCAGGCTTCATTGCATTTGTAGCTGTATCGCCTTTAAGACCAGGTTCTGTGTAGACAACTTGAAGGACAATATGCGCTTGTAGCTCAACAAGTAATGGAGTGTCATCTTCAGCTTTGAACAATATCTCGGCTTCACTTCCCTCTTTCATCAAGTTTGAATTTTCAATCATATCTGGTTGAATCACAAACTGTTCAAAGCTTTCATTGTCCATGAAATTGAAACCAGTTTCATCTTTGAATAGGTATTGACATTTTCTGCGTTCGATACGCACTACGTCAATTTTATGCCCAGAAGGAAAGTTATTCTCCAAAACACGACCATTGGTCATGCTTTTCATTTTGGTTCTTACAAATGCTGCACCCTTTCCAGGATTTACGTGTTGAAACTCAACAACAGTGAAAATATCATTGTTGTACGTAAAACAAAGTCCATTGCGAATATCGGTAGTCGATGCCATGTGTCAAATTTAGTTAAAGTATAGGATTAAGCAATAGTAAACCTTAATTTTTTTGCGGGGCAAAGGTAATAATAAATATTTCAAAATGCTTAGTTAGTGTTTTGCCCGAGATTATAAAAGTTGAAAGAACTTCAATCAGCTGTACAACAAATCCAGAATCCTAGCGTAATTGCATTAGAATATTAATCATGAAGCTCAACAAACAAGTACTTTTTTTTATTGTTTTCATCCTTTTGGCATCTACTTCATGCTTCTTTCAATCGTGCAGAAAAGACTTGGATTTTCTGACAGAAGGTGGGAGTGGTCTTCGATTTTCTAGAGATACCTTGCGGTTTGATACTGTTTTTACTACTCAAGGATCTGCTACAAGATTTATTCGTGTATTCAATGACAATGAGCAGCCTGTTAAATTGTCCAAGGTTCGCTTGAAAAATGGTTCAGCTTCGTTTTTTAATCTGAATGTTGACGGAACTGCAGGGGATGATGTAAAGGATGTTGAAATTCAAGCCAAGGACAGTATCTATGTTTTTGTCGAAGTTACAATTGATCCAAATCAAGCTGATGTGATCAGTCCATACGTGATTACCGAGGAGATTGAGTTTGAACTTAATGGCAAACAAAGTTTTGTTGTTCTAGAGGCTTGGGGGCAAAATGCAAATTACATTCCGAACAGCTCCGCAAGCAATAATGTCGCGTTGTTGACATGCAATTTTGGTAATGTTACTTGGGATGATCCCAAGCCATACGTTATTTTTGGAGTTTTATTACTGGATTCGTGCACACTTAATTTGCCAGCAGGCTGCAGAGTTTATGTGCACGGAGGAATTGCCAATAACAACTTTGGTATTTATAGTGATGGTTTTATTTATGTGCTTGAAAGAGGTAAGTTGCTGGTAAATGGCACTAAAGAAAAGCCTGTGATCATTCAGGCGGATCGCTTAGAAAAGGAATTCGAAGACGTGCCAGGTCAATGGTCAGGTATTCGGATAGGTAGAGGCAGTAAAGGCAATGAAATAAGGCATGCAATTATTAAAAATGCAATAATAGGTGTGAGAGTTGATTCTTTGGCACAATTCCGTATTTACAATTCAAGAATATTCAATACTTCTAATTCAGGAATCTTGGCCGAGAGTGCCACTGTAGTTGCACAGAATTGTTTGTTTTATAACAATGGAGGTCCAGGATTTCAGGCAGAATTTGGAGGAAGTTATTTCGTTTATTATTGTACAATTGGTAGTTTTGGCAATGATAAAAGCGCTATTTCTCTGAATGATATAAGGTGTTTGGATCCCTTTTGCAACACATTTGTAACATTCCCACTTAAGGCGGACATCAGGAATAGTGTATTGACTGGATCTCAAAATGACGAAATCGATCTTTTGCAATCATCCGTTGACAACAGTGACTTTGACGTAAAATTCAAAAACTGTTATGTAAGAACTAAGAATCTTACGACACAATTCCCTAAATTTTTTACAGAGATTTGTACGGATTGCATCACTTATAAACCCAATCAAGCTTTGTTTAAGGAAATCAACAAAGACAACTATAAACTGGATACACTATCTGTTGTGGAAGAAAAAGCGATATCGATCAATAATGTTGACAGAGATATTGATGAAAGGCTGAGAGATGCAACAATGCCTGATATTGGTTGTTTTGAATATTATGTTGAATAAGCACAAGGTTGCTATTATTGGTTACGGCTGGCTGGGTAAGTCGCTTGCAAATCGTTTGATCCATCAGGGTTTTTTGGTGCATTCTGGCAGCAGATCCACACTTGAAATCAATAAGGATGGTGGCTTGACTTTATTTTCTTTTCAATTTCATGAAAATAAACTGCAGGTGTCTGACTCATTTTGGGATATAGATACTTTGGTTGTCTGCGTGCCTCCAGGGCAGGAAAGGTCTTCCTATCCCGAGCTCATTAGAAATTTAATAGAGCAGACTAAATTTCATCAGATTGATAGCATTTTGTTCACCAGTTCAACGTCTGTTTACCAGGATTTAGATGGACAGATGAATGAGGAAAGTGAAGCGCTCAATGAAGGAATTTTACTAGAAAGCGAACGGATGGTTCTTCAATCCGGTTGCACACGTTTTTACTGTTTGCGCTTGGCAGGATTAATAGGGCAGGATAGGTACCCAGGCAATTTCATGTCAGGGAAAATCGGAATATCAAAGCCACTTGCATCAGTTAATTTGATACAATTAGACGAATTGACTGACACGATTGTAAAGATTATTGAAAGTAATATTGATTCTGGTATTTATAATATTTGTTCCACTGAACACCCGCACAGAAGAGATTACTACCGTGAATTAGCAAAAAAATCTGGTAATATTTTGCCTTCCTTTGATGAGACAGATTTTACCAGAGGGAAAGTTATTTCATCACAAAAAATACGTGAATCATTGCCAGATATCATCCAAAAAAGTATTTATGATTTTCCGTAGGCCTTATGAAGGTCGGTTCTGCTTATGATAATAATGCCAATCAAGAAAAAGGCAGCTAATGCCAAAACACTGTTTCTCATCCCTCCTGTCATGGTTTCAATTAAGCCAAAACTGAAGGTTCCCAAAACGATTGCTGATTTTTCAAGCACATCATAAAAGCTAAAAAAGCTTGCAGTATCTTCTTCGCCAGGTGGCAGCAATTTGGAATAGGTACTTCTGCTTAAGGATTGAATTCCACCCATTACCAATCCCACTGCGGCTGCTACAAAATAGAACTGAGACTTGTCAACTACTGTATAAGCGGCAACACATACTAATATCCAAACACAGAGCATGGTTAAAAGGCTGAATTTATTGCCTTTCCACTTTGAAAATGAAGCAAAAAGGTAAGCGCCTCCTATAGCAACCAATTGTAAAATGATGATAATAGCAATCAGTTCGCTGGTCGTAAAATGAAGTTCTTTTTCTGCAAAAGTTGAAGCCATATAAAGGACAGTTTGAACACCCGCACTGTAGCAAAAAAAGGCAAGTAAAAACCTTTTTGTATTGGGATAATGTTGAATTCTGTTCCAAACTTTACGCAATTCTTGAAATCCTCTGTTGACGACATTTCCTGAAAGATTCGTTCGCTTGTCTGCAGGCATGTATCTGAAAGTCACCTGTGAAAATCCTATCCACCACAGACCAACCATAATAAAGGCAATGCGCACAGGAAGGCTTTTGTTTTCAATGCCAAACCAATCGGGTTTCATGATCACGGTCAAGTTTATTAGCAACAAAATTACGCTCCCAATGTATCCAAAAGCAAAGCCTTTGGCACTTACTTTATCAAATTGATCTTCTGAAGCTATTTCCGGTAAGTATGAATTATAGAATACCAATCCACCTGCAAAACCTATTGTTGCTAACACAAAAGCGGTCAGACCCAGATATAATTCGCCCATTCCCTTGAAGTAAAACATGGCAATACAAGCAGTAGCGCCCATGGTTGTGAAGAAACGTAGGAAGTATTTTTTTCGGCCACTGTAATCAGCAATTCCTGATAGGGCAGGGGAAGCAAAAGCAATCAAAATATAAGCAAAAGCCACTGCATAGGCATAAAGTGCACTATTGGGAATTTCAAGACCCATAATATGGATTATTGGATCTGTGACTGAGGCAAAGTAAGCTGGGAAGATAGCAGTAGCAATAACCAAAGAATAAGAAGAGTTAGCCCAATCAAATAATGCCCAAGCATTTATTGTTTTTTTATCATTTAATTTTATGGGCAGTTTCACGCTATTTGATTTTTAGTTAGTAGCTGCAAGGTAATATTTTTGATTTAAATCGTAGTTTAATAAAAATGTAAGTTCACTTATTGTTGAATTCGGTAAACACCTAAAAATAAAAAGCGCAACTGCTTTGAGCAATTGCGCTTTTAACGACTTTTGGAATTATGAAGCTAATTTTATTTACAATTAGGTCTTCCTTCAAAGGTAACTTTTGTGCCTTTAGGATCTTTAGTTTGGTATATAACCTTTACTGATGTTGATCCAGGGAAACACTCGCAAACTGGAGGAACTGCCGCGCCTCTTTGAAGACCAATTGTTCCTTTTTTGGATACTGCGTTTCTAGTTTTTCCGTTGTCAGCAGTGATTGTGTAAGTAACATCAGACACTTGATCTTTGTTGTTGGCAGAAATTTTTACACAATCCATAGTAGTGCTCCAAACTGTACCAGGACGTCCGTTTGGCTCAGTATTTACAGCTTTTCCAGGAGCAGCGTTGCTAACACCAGTTGGAGCATTTCCTGACTTAGCAGGCTTGCTTGTTTGTGCAGAAATATTTGTCATCAATAACAATGCGAATGCGAAAAATAGACCTGCTGCGAATTTGATAGCGTTTGATTTCATTTTAATTATTGTTTTAGGTTAGAAAATCCAGTTTAGAAAAAGTTTTGCTCAATTTGATCTATATCATTTTATACCATTACAGATAAAAGGTTATCAATAAACATAAGGAATTGTTACTATTTTTTTGATTAGAGTTCGTGTTAGAAGCGTAAGAAAAACCGAAAAGCTATTAAAATTAATCAATAATATTAAGTCGCTTTACTATATGAACAGAAAAGTACAGCTTCAACCTGAATAATCTGCAAAAGTCAAAGCTTTCTTTTACATCAAAAAGATCAGCAGTTATTTGCAAGTGGCACTTCCTAACATATTTATTCTTGAAATCCTTGCGTTTTTAGCATAGGTGATGGTAAGGTTTTGTGAGTTGGGATAGCATTTGCAGTCTAGAGATGAGGTGTTTCTGGGTTCCACCACGACAGTCCGATTTATTGTCTGAAATTTACCAGAACCATAATCAATTGTAATTTTGTAAGCTTGCGAAACACCTTTTTTAGTCTTGGCTGTGGCTCTAAGCTTAATGCAGTCCAATTTTGTTTTATAGCCAGAAGGAGTGTCCTGAATTGAAGGGCCATCTAATGGAGGATTGTCTTGAATGTCTTTTTTGACTTGCGCTGACAAAGGTTTGTTAACCATAAAACCAAATGCGACAACAAAACAAGTTGCAAATTTTAAGATGTTTGATTTCATTTTAATAGTGGTTAAATTTTTGAAACTTTGGTTTTGAATTATTGCTTTTAAACAATTAGGATAGAACCATATCCTAAATCTACAATAACTTATCATAAAAAAGCGCAACTGAATTGAACAGTTGCGCTTTTAGAAAAGATTTGCAATTTTGATTAATTACATTTGTCGCTTTCAGTTATGTTTACTTTAGAAATATTTGTATTCTTAGCATACGTAACAGTGATGTTTTCTGATCCAGAATAACACTTGCATTCTTTGCCAGAAGTTTTATTATGTTCAATTTTTATTGTATTGGTTTCATTCTGAATTTTTCCCTGACCATAGTCAATTCTTACTTTGTATGCTAGCTCTCCGCCCTTTCTCTTAGCCAAAGCGATGACCTGAACACAATCAGCTTTTGTCTTGAAACCTGAACGAGTTTCGGGTATTGTGACGTTACCTTTACCTCCGCCACTAACAGATTGAGCCGATAAATTGTTTGCAAACATCAATCCAAAAGCGACGATTAAGCAAGTAGCGAATTTTAACAAGTTTGATTTCATTTTAATTATTTTTTTAGGTTAGAAAATCCAGTTTAGAAAAAGTTTTGATCAATTTGATCTACATCATTTTATCCCATTATTTATGGAAGATTATCAGCAATCATGAATAAATGTTACTATTTTTTCATTGAAGCTTATGTTATTCATATTAGAAAGTTGCGATAACCAATTGAAATTAATCAATAATATTAGGTCGCGTTACAATATGAACAGAACAGTAGAATTTCAAAATGAATTGTCTGTAGCAGTCAAAGCATTCTTTTTCATCAAAAAGAACAGCAATTATTTGTAAGTGGTACTTCCCTACCATATTTGCCATAGAAAACTTTGCGTTTATAGCTAAGGCGATGTTGAGGTTTTATGAATTGGGATTGCATTTGCAGTAAAGAGAAATAGTTTACAAAAAAAAAGCGCAACTGAATTTAACAGTTGCGCTTTTAGAAAAGATTTGCAATTTTGATTAATTACATTTGTCGCTTTCAGTTACGTTTACCTTAGAAATTTTTGCATTCTTAGCATAAGTAACGGTGATGTTTTCTGATTTAGGATAACACTTGCAATCCATACCAGAAGTTTTCTTTTGATCAATTTTCATTGTGCGAGTTTCATTCTGTACCTTTCCTTGACCATAGTCAATTGTTACTTTGTAAGTTAATTCTCCGCCCTTTCTCTTAGCCAAAGCTCTAACCTGAATGCAATCAGATTTGGCTTTGTAGCCTGAAGGAGTGTCTGACATTGTTGGGTCACCTGAAGGAGGATCAAGAGCTATGCCGCCATTAACTCCACCACCTGTGTTGGAAGGGTCACCTTGACCTGAACCACTTGTGTTACCTTTAGTTGGAACTCTACCACCATTGTCTTGAGCAGATACATTGTTTGCTAACATCAATCCAAAAGCGACGATTAATCAAGTTGCGAATTTTAACATGTTTGATTTCATTTTAATTATTGTTTTAGGTTAGAAAATCCAGTTAAGTTTTATTTGTTGAGCAATTTATTTGCTCTATGATTAATTATACCTGTTTTGATATTTGGTTATCACTTCTGTTCAATTAAAATATCATTCAAGCGTAAACTTAGTAAAAAAATGTAATTGGTAATGACCGTATCTAGGTAATTTCTTAATTAAATAATTCAGTTCTTGAATGTTATTAATAATATGCTCAATAAAGATATTGTGTATGTTTGAATTGGCATAAAATAATGTCTTAAAATGTTGCCCAAAGTTTCTATGGGATTTTAGATTCTGTATTCCATCCTTTTGATCCAAAGTGTAATTATTAGTTATTTTAAATCTTTGAAGATATGTTAATAGCAAGCAATTGAAATTGCTTCAATCAAGCTATTTTTTTTATCAAATGCATACAGAGATTTATTTTGAACCAAAGAAATAATTGATCCTCCTCTTTGGTTGTTGTATTTGCCTGGCACTGGACTGACTGGCAATTGATCAGGGTTTAATGTTATTTGATTTGTTCCATTGATTTTTTTTCTTTTTATCGCTAACAAGTCCGCTCCACTTCTGTTAAAAAGATAAAAGGATTCGTCGCCGCTTATTTTGAAACTGAAATTCAATGGAAATTTTGTCGATTCTAATGCAACGTTTGTGAGCTCTAATCGATCAGTCTGTAAGAACTTGGGTCTCAGTTTCATAGATTTTTCAAAATCAGGATTTTGATTATGGGGTTTAACTTTTGCTGATCTTGAATGATTAGAAGGCATGTTCAGGTTATATTTTGCAAAAGAACGGGTCAATGATTCTTTGGATTTTAAAGCATTGACGAAATAAACATGCGAACGTTTGTCTTTCTGTATGCTGTGTGCAATTCCTGCAAGATTTTGAAATTTATAGTTTACTTCAGCTTTATTCTCTAGGCTAAAAGAGTTGTTGAGTTGAGATTGAATGAATTCTGTAGCCTTATCAGTTTGATTGTTGAGGATTAATAAACATGCCAAATTGGTGATAGCTGGAGAATATTGTGAATTCAGTACTAGCGCTTGGTTGAAATTCTTTTTTGCCATTTCAAGATAATTGCTTCTAAGTATCCTGTCCTCTGTGCTAAGGTCTCCACGTGGTTTATAAATTTTTTTGAGAGGTGTATTTAAGTCTACTTCAAAGGGATAGGCATAAACATCAATTGTGGGATCAAAGTAGAATTGAGCCAAATGCAGATGTACCACCCCGAGGTTGTTGAAAATTTCTGGACCCTGATAATATTGTATTATGTATTCCAATCCAGTTTTGGCCAATCCGTATTCTTCTTGCATAATTAAGATATTGCAAGCATCAAAGAGATTTGTAAGGATGTCAACCTGCTTTAAAACTTCTTTGATACTGTTTTTGCGTGTTTTAAGGCTTGGGTATTGATCGTTGATGGAATCCGTTATTTTGTAGGTGAAGTAGATTTTATCCAAAATTTGACTTAAAATAGATTCGGGCCGAAAACCTGCCAGATAAGACATAAAAACTCCTTGAATATCAGCAGTTTGTTCTTCTCTTTCATGTGAATCATACTTGTCCGCATACTGAAGAAAGCTGGTTGGTGCAATTCCAGTATGCACGTGTTTGTAAATAGCATGAGCAAGTTCATGACCTATTACAAATGCCAGAGCGTTGGATGAATCTTTACCAAATGCTCTGCAAATTTTCAACAGTTCACTTTCAATGAAAATTATGTTTTCTGCAGGTTCAAAGTATGCTCCATATTTTTTAGTTGAAAGCAACTTTATTTTTGGCTGGTCTATTTTAGGGTACCCGGAGGTCTCATATATTTTTTGAAGTATTTTCTGTGACCACTTTAGGTTGTTACCAAGCGTGATATTGGCGCAACAAAACAACCCAATTACTAAACTTACATGATTGAATTGTTTTAATATTTTAGTTATTAATTCCATAGGAATTGATTTCAACAAGTACTTTCTGGGCTTTTTCTCTTAGCTTAGCATCACGGACATTTACGGCAATCTGGAGTGCCGCAGTTGCATCCGAAAGAGGGGCATACGTTTTGATAAGGCCCAAGGCTAAATAGTAATTGGTATGGTAGTAAAATTCAAATTGATCCTTGTATCTGATAATATTTAATTCTTGTACCGCTTCAGTTGCGCTGTTAGTTTCTAAGAGCGATAAGCCCAAATAATAGGATTTATAGTTTTTATTGGTTTCTGTCACTGGAGTATTTGACAACAAATCCACCGCTGCTGCATAATCTTTGTCTCTAAAAGCTTTCAACGCCTTGATAAATTGATCATCTGGTCCAGACACCGCAGGTACAAGCCCGTTGGGTGTAAAGCGCGCTATTGTACTTTCCACATTGCTAGGGTCAATTACAAAATTTTGGACGAAGATGTTGTTGTTTTTCAAGGAGCTGGTCTGATTGTAAATGAGATATCCTAAGATTACCACACCTGCAAAAACGGCTGCCAAGCGAAGCAATCGACGACTTCCCCAAGATACTTTTTGGATGGTACCCGCCGCTGCTGGTTGACCTTCCTCAAAAAAGCCTGCCTCAGCTAAGTTGCCCTCAATTGTATGGATTTTATCTGCGGTAACTTTGTTTCCAAATGCATCAATACCATTCATCAAATGCTCGTATTGTTCAACTTCTGCCAGGAATGTAGGATCAGAAGCCATTTTGTCTTCAAATGTTTTAGTTTGTTCAACACTTAAGTTATTTTCCAAGTAATCTAGAATTTCTTCTTGCGCTGTGAAATCGTCATTCATGATTTTGAATTTATGATGTTGCCAGATAGTTTTTAAATTGTCCTGAATCGAAGACCATTTTTTTGAGTCCTTGCAGGCACCTGTGTTTTTTTACTTTTATGAATCCCTCAGCATAGCCAGTTGCCATTGCAATGTCAGCAGCAGATTTTTTTTGAAAAAAGGCCATGAGTATTATTTCTTTACATTCTGTTCCAATTGTTTCAATGGCGTTGGTGATGTAGTCCAAAAGGTCATTTTTGGTTTTGGATTGTTGAATTTCGTCAATCGAAACGTCCTCAATATTGTTCAGCCAATCTTCTGAAGGTTGAAAAGTAGGCCTGGTATCTCTAATTTTTTTAAGCCAAAGGTTTCTTGCAACAGCCAAGATGTAAGTTTTTTCGCTGCTTGTCAACTCGAAGCTAGGCTTTTTTAATTGATTGAAATAAACCAAGGCTACTTCTTGAAATAAATCACGACAATCTTCAACCGTGCCACTATTTTTGAGGACATAATACTTTACATCATTGAAGTGTGATTGGTAAAGGTTTCGAATTTTTAAATCAAGGTCCATAGAGCTTTTTATTTGAGTTGAAGGGTTTTCATTATTTTGGCTATCGTCCATTAGTACTTGTTTTTAGTCAGTAGATTGAAGATATACTTTGATTTTAGTTTCCGCTAAAGCGATAATTCAAGCCAACAAAATATCCGATTTCAAATGCGCGTTTGGATGGAAGCTCACCATCACCTAAATCAACAGTATCGCCAACTTGAAGCCCTTTTCCAAGTCTTGTTGCTTTTGAAAACGACCATCCACCAGTTAATAAAAAAGATCTGCTCCTGCCCAGCATCAAACTAGGGCCTACCAAAAAATTGATATTGCTCAAAGCTTCTTCACTTGTAATAGGAATACCTACCCCAAAAGACAAAGCTGGTGAAACAAGACTATTAAAGTCATAACCCACATTCACCATAGATGTAATCATCAGTGATACAGGCGTCTTCTTGTCGCCAATGATGACATTATCGCTCACTGAATAATCAAATTGTTCCTTCTGGAATTTTCCGGCAGCCAATCCTATTGATGGTGTAAAGAAAAGATTGCCATAAATTCTAACATCGAATGACTTTGATCTGAATTCTTCATTGTCAGCACCAGAATTCAAAGTATTTATCTTAGTCAATTTGACATTATAATTCAAATATCTTTGTTCTGCATCTGTTTCTTGGGTGTAAGCAAATTTGTTGTTGCTTAACTCCAAATATTTCAAGAAGTATTTATAAATATCCTTTGTGTAATCAGTTTCTCCACTTAGGCTATCTTTAACAACTAATGCAGTAAGCGTAGTCAAATCTTTATTGATCTCTTTTTCACTATTGGAGAGAGTACCCAATAAATCATATAGCTCGTCAATACCATGATCTACACCCTTCAAAATGGTTACTTGTTTTTTGAGGTTTTTCATTTCATCATTGAAATTAGCTAATTTTTCATTTGCTTGTTGCTCAAGGCTAGGTATTTCCAACAATTTAAAGTTGAGCCTTTGTATATCTTCGGCAGTGAAACCAGTACTATCGTTAACCAATAAAGCTCCATTCAAATAATTAAACATGAGTGATCTGATTTGTGATGGCTTGATGCTTTCTAGCTTTGATATGTCATTGATAAATTCAGGGCTTGCCTTAAGCATTGCTGTTGCTTTCTTTCTTTTGTTGATTTCTAGCACCAATGTGTTTATCTGATTTTTTTCATTTTCCAATAACACGACCTGATTCTTGAAATTTTGAACTTCTTCCTGCTCACCTCTTGCTGCAGTTTGGCCAGCAGTTCCAGTTAAAGTATTCAATATTTTTCCATACACGGGCACATCCATAAATGGCAATCCGCCGCCTAAATTTCCTGGTATCAAACTTCCCAATACTCCAGGTATAAGGCTTTTGAAAAGGTTTTGAGTTCCTGGATCGGCATTTTGATCCTGAGAATACTGATTGACATCCACGTTTGCTCTATAGATATAATTATTGTATTCTATCAAATGAAGGTATGCTTTGTTGCCTTTTTTTACAGTTGGCTCTTCAATTGACTTTCCATTTTTCATGTACCAAGTGCTGTCACTGAATACATCGTAGTAAATGTGCAGATCTTGAGCATTTATAAAGCTCGCAAGACTTAGGATGATGATGATTAATATGTTTTTCATTGCAGTTAGTTTTGAATTATTATGAATGTTTCTGTTGCAGTGTTCAGGTCTGAACTATTAAAATTTACAGCTGATCCGCCCCTGGTTTGATAAAACTCTTCACTAAATGAATCATTGAATAATTTTTCAATTGGGCTTTGTTTTTGATTGCCTCTGGTACCGGTAATTGGTTTCAAATCCATTGGTTTGTCTGAAGCAATAAGTTTAAACATTTCGTTGCCAAGTGGAGCGCCAATCTTAAACTCTAAAGGAATTAATTTTGTCTCACCTGGTAAAATTCTCATTTCTTCTGGCGTAAAATGATCACCTGGAAGAAGCTGATTAATAATATTGTCTGGTTGAATATCAATCAATGAAAAATAAGCTGGTTTCGTACCTTGATTGCTGACAATAATCCAAAAAGAATCATCTATTTTCATTGACTTCTGGCCAGCTGCATCAGCTTCTAATCCCTTGATACTTTCAATTGCCGGATTGTCTTTGAGTTGGGCATTTGGAACTATTTTGAAACTTACATTTAGGCTTCGACCCTCCAATTCAAGATTTTTAAAAAATTCTGCTTGCATGTATTTCCTCAGTCTTCGCATCATCAATTCTATTGGGAAATTGAGTGAACTTGAGTAATTCAAACTGTCAATGGTGTAATTTGCTTTTGATTTCAAAGTTACTGCATTCCCAGCGCCTCTAGAATTTTGTGTTCCGATTAAGAGATCGGCATCGCGATCAACCAATTTGATAAAAGATTTGGCCCCAAGTTCTTGTTTCAACTGCGTGTTAAGTGCAGTATCCCGTGTTTGTATTTGAACCGAAATTTTTATGGTTCCAAAGCTTTTTTCAATTACAAACACCCGGCTTTTTAGTATTTTTGCCATTTCAACTGGAGTATCCATTATGATTTTAGCAGTTGTTGGCAGATTGCTTACTACTTTACCTTTGGCAATTGGTGTCCCATTCTCAATACTTCTTGTACTGGCATCAAAAAGCCCTATGATTGACCCTTCATTTATTCCGAGTAATTGACCAGCATTGATCATAAATTCCACTTCACTATTTATGTTGTATGGCGTGAAAAACTCAGATTTTCCTAGATTTTTGCCATTCATGACTTCAATATCAAGATCACCTTCCGCCTGTGGGTTTTGAAGAGGAGCAATTTTGGCCATCTCTATTCTTATATCCTCAAATAATTCTCTGTAACTTTCATTTTGATTTGAATTTGCAAGGGTTTTAGTTAGGGCATAAGTAAGTGAACCGTAATGTTTGCCTTGTGCATCTTCCATTTCATAATTTAACTGATGCTGAGCAGACCCAAAAAAAGCAACATACGGAGCCAATGGTTTGCTGTTGGGTTTTAGACTGTTTTGCTTGTTCAATTCATTGAACTCTTTGGCCATGTGAACTACGTTGGCTTTTTCTACATATTCAGGATTCGCCATCAATTCAGTTGTGCCTCTAGCTTGAACAAATCCTCTGGTTCCTGTGCCAGAATGACACGCATCCAAAACTACGATCAAATGACCTTTTGGGCCTAATTTTTCTCTAAGTGCAGTTAAGGCATTATTAAGTTCGTCGTCGGTAATTAAGAATTGTCCGGTATTATTTACAGCGTCAAATTTCTTAGGTGAATCATAAGGAACCAAGCATTCGTCGTATCCGTCTATTTCATCACCACTGTTATCTTGCATTTGTTGTCCATGCCCTGAAAACTGGAAATAACAAATATCACCGGCGTTACAAGTATTAACCAAATCGGTTTTTAAAGACTTTAAAATAGCACTCTTTGTAGCTTTCTCATTTTGGAGAATATTGATATTTTGATCGCCAAATCCTTTGGATAAAAGCGTTTCATGTACCAATTGAATATCGTTATTTGAATTAATTGCGTTCCAGCCACCAGTTTCTGGATAACTACTTACTCCAATAAGGAGGGCTTTTTTATTCGGACTACTGTTTTGTCCAGCAAGCTCAAATTGGCAAAACAAGAGACAAAAAAGCAAGGTAGGTACCAATTGAATAGATGAATTAAATCTTAGATTAAACATGGCATTTATTTCTTTAGTGGTTTATACCTTTAAAAGGCATAAAGTTATCAAATCATACTCGGTTTTGTTACTAAAACTGAATTTCAAATCTATTCTCTTTTGAGCTTAACCCAAATTTAGTGTTAGACGCTGAATCGACGAAATTTTTGGTTATTCCAAAAATTTATCGGGGTTTAACCTCGACAAAATCAAAGATTTTCGTCGACTCAAAAGGCTTTGTTCAGTGGTAAAATCCGCTAATCCGATTTTGGGTTTAATCTAAAATCAGTATCAGACTCTGAATCGACGAAATTTTGATTGTTGCAGAAATTAGTTGGGTTAAACCAATTTAATCTCCATGACTTTAAATAAGTATTTAAAATTCGATAAAGGTGGCAAGCAGGAAAACTCTATGGCAATTATTGCTCTTGAAATCTGGCTTCAGTTTTTTTTTATAAATACTTTAATTTAATAGATTTTGGCTCAATTCTTTCGCCTTACATTTATGTCAAAATTCTCCGCTTATGTTAAAGTACGCTTTTTCTCTCTTAGTTTTTTTACTTCCAATTGGCATTGTAAGCGCTCAGAAAGCAGATAAAAAAGCCAAAGGCCAAGTTGAATCTAAGGATCATGATCCAACGTTGTTGAAAGAATTGAAGTTCAGGAATGTGGGGCCTTGGCGAGGTGGCAGGAGTGCTGCAGTGGTAGGAGATCCGATTAAGAAGGAAGTTTTTTACTTCGGAAGTACTGGCGGTGGAATTTGGAAAACCAAAGATGGAGGGAGCCATTGGGCAAATATTTCCGATGGATATTTTGGGGGCTCAATTGGCTCAATTGCCATTAGCAAAAGTGACCCAGATATTATTTATGTTGGTGGTGGTGAGAACACTATGCGGGGCAATGTATCACATGGAAATGGCGCATGGAAATCAATGAACGGTGGAAAGACATGGACTAAAATAGGCTTGGATGATTCTAGGCATATTTCTAAAATGATCATTCATCCCAAAAATCCAGATATCGTTTATTGCACAGCGCTCGGACACCTCTATGGAAGAAACAATCAGAGAGGAGTATTCAAGACAAAAGATGGTGGTAAAACATGGACATGTGTCAAGTTTGTTAGTGATTCAGTTGGAGCAGTTGACCTTGCAATTAATCCAACACAACCAGAAATATTACTTGCAACTTTTTGGAATGTCAAAAGAACACCTTATTCATTGGAGAGTGGTGGGATAGGTTCTGGCATTTGGAAATCAATTGATAGTGGGGAAAATTGGACAAATATCTCATCCAATAAAGGACTTCCCAAAGGAGTTATCGGAATCTCAGGCATATCAATTTGCCCATCTAATCCTGACCGTTATTATGCCATCATTGAATCCAATGAAGGTGGGGTATTTAGAAGTGATGATGCTGGCGAAACATGGGAAAAAATAAATGAAGAGCGGAAATTGAGGCAAAGGGCTTGGTATTATTCCAAAATATTTGCAGACCCCAAGAACGAAAATATCGTTTATGTCCTAAATGTTGAGTTCTTCAGATCCAATGATGGAGGTAAGACATTTCAATCCATATCTACGCCTCACGGTGATCATCATGATTTATGGATAGATCCCACTGATCCAAATAGGATGATTATTGGGGATGATGGTGGTGGCCAGATTTCATTTGATGCTGGTGCCAATTGGAGCACGTATCACAATCAACCAACAGCACAGTTTTATCGGGTGAGCACTGATAATCATGTCCCTTATAGAATATTGGGTGGCCAGCAGGATAATTCAAGCGTTAGGATACTTCACAGAAGTTTGAATGGCAGTATCAATAACAATGATTTTGATGGTTCAGCAGGTGGTGAAAGTGGCTATATTGTGGCAGATCCATTGAATCCCAATGTAGTCTATGGAGGAAGTTATGGAGGGTATTTAAGCAGATATGATCACTTGAAAAAGGAATCGCGTTCTGTCAATATTTGGCCTGATGACATAATTGGTCATGGCGCCGAAAGTGCTAAATATCGCTTTCAATGGAATTTTCCATTGATGTTTTCACCAAATGATCCCAAAGTGCTTTATGCCGCAGGAAATGTTTTGTTTAAGACTACCAATGGCGGTCAAAGTTGGGATATATTGTCTCCAGATCTTACCAGAAATGACAAGTCAAAGCAAAAGGCAAGTGGTGGAATCATAACCAAAGACAATACTACTGTTGAATATTATTGCACTATTTTCACGATGGATGAATCTGTGGTTGAGCCTGGTGTGATTTGGGTAGGCTCAGATGATGGGCTCATTCATGTGACAAAAAATGGAGGTAAAGATTGGCAGAATGTAACGCCCAAAGACTTGCCTGAATGGACCCAGATCAATTGCATTGAAGCAGATCCATTTCAAAAAGGTAAAATGTATTTTGCCAGTACCCGATATAAGCTAGATGATAATACGCCTTACCTTTATAAAACTGAAGATTACGGTTTGACTTGGACTCGAATAGATCAAAGTATTCCAAGGAATGAATTTGCGAGAGTCATAAGATCTGACCGCAAACGAAAAGGAATGTTGTATGCGGGAACTGAAAGCGGTCTATATATTTCATTCAATGATGGTCAATCATGGACGCCTTTTCAAAACAATCTTCCTGTTGTGCCAATTACTGATTTGACAATCAAGAATAATGACCTAGTTATAGCCACACAGGGAAGGAGCTTCTGGATATTGGATGATCTGACCATTTTGCAAGAGATGAATACCGATATTTTAAACAAGTCCAATCAAGTATTTAAGATGCGTGATGCATTTTTAATAAACGGATCAAGAGAAGAAAATCCAAAGAATGCTGGATTGAATCCAAAGCCGGGTGCTGTTGTGAATTTTTGGTTGGCAAAAGAACCTGATACATCCACATTGATAAAATTCAAGATTTTGGATCAAGATAAAAAAATGGTCAAGCTTTATTCATCGACTGAAAAAGACAAAAATTTAAAGATTCAGCTTAAAAGGGGTTTGAATCAATTTAATTGGGATTTTAGTTATCCGGTTGCGGAAAAACTAGAGGGATTGATGCTTTGGAATGGGACTGTTGGGGGGCCAATTGCTGCTCCTGGTGATTTCTACATTCAGATATTTATGGAGAAGGACAGTCAATTAATTCCATTTAAAGTATTGCGCAATCCTGAAATATCTGCGACTGATGACGATTTGGTCATACAGCATGCCTTCTTGATTGAAGTTCGCGATAAGTTTTCAAAACTGATTAAAATGCTCAAGGAGAATAGAGATCTTCGAAATCAAATCAGCCAATACACTTCAAAACTTGGGGACAAAATACCCAAATACCTGAAAGACTCTTCCGATGTTATAACAAAAAAGTTATTGGCCATTGATGACGCACTTCATCAGAATAAAATACAAGCCAATCAAGATATGCTCAATTTCCCAATCCGACTGGATGATAAATTGGCAGGCTTGTACAACGTTGTTTCTAATGGTAGCAATCGGCCATCGGAGCAAAGTAGAGCAGTGTTTAATGAGTTATCAAAGCTAATAGAGGAGCAATCTAGGATGCTGGAAGCAATTAAGAAGGAAGATCTGGCGCTATTAAATGGAAAAATCAATGAATCCAAGCTGCCAGTAATTATTTCAAACTAGGATTTTCTACGCGATGGGCGCAATCAAGCTACGCTGTTTGGTCCCACTTTTTTAGTTATGTTTGAATTATTTATTCATGGGTATTGAATCTTTGACTTGATTCCAATATCTGCTTTTTTTGAGTTTCCACCAAGTGTCATCATTTTCAATTACATGGCCGTAGGCAAAGCCATTTTTCAAAGCCATTTTTAGCCATTGGATTGCCTGCTTGTCACTATTTTGTTGAGCATAAATATGAGCAATTACATATTGAAAAAAAGCATTGTCGGGTTTTTGTTTATCCATATTTAGAAAATAAGCCAGTGCTGGTTTAAGCTTTCCTGCGTGTAAATTGGAGATTGCCTTCAAGTTTATAATTTCCTCCATCGGGGAAAGTTCCAATGACTGTGCAGTGTTCAATAGTTGGTCTGCTTGGTTAAAATTACTTTGATAGATTTCATATTTAGCCAGTTGTATCATTTTTTTATAACTGAGTTGATTGTGCTCGTTCAGATATCGAAGACTTTTCAATCCAGCTTCGAATTGATACATTTCATCACAGCAATCGATTAATTTAATTCTTGTGTCTGGGTTGTCAGGCTTAAATTGAATGGCCAAAGTATAATTTTCAATGGCTTTATTGATTGAGTCTGCCCCCAAATAAAAGTCTCCAATAATTTTATAGCATTCGCCCCATAGCATCGTATCTTTTGTAAGTTCAATCACTTTCATGAAATTTGAAACGCCTTCTTCTATCGGTTCATTTATCATGTACTCTTCATCGCCTGCACGAGTCAATTTGGGTCCTGGTCCATAAATATTGCCTGGCAAGGACAAATTGTTCAGAAATTTTCCTGCAACATAAAAATATTTAAAGTCTGTAGGATTTGCATTCTGCCTGCGTTTGTAAAAATCGTTCAGTGCTTTTGCTCCTTTGACTTTATCCTGCATGGAGTAATTTTTTATGAATTCTTCGCAATCTATATAATTGCCTTGTTTTTCGAGTAATTCCCACACCAAAGAATTTGCGTAATAACCCGGTGCTACTTCCAAGTTTTTCATGAAATAGACCCTTGCCCTTTCATAGAATTTCCAGTTTTGATAAACGGTCCCCAACAAGATATAAATTTCATTGAGCGTGAAGTTACTTTTCGAGTAAACATCTATTGAGCAGTTATCTGCATTCTTTTGAGTTGGTATAATTTCTTTGAGATAACTCTGAAATTGCTCGTAATCCAGAAAATACTTCTCGGCATATTTTAAGTTAATTTCGGCAGCAGCAAAGTTTTTTTCAAGGAGATAGATCTCGCCTAAGTACTTGTAAACCAATGGATTTTGAGAATCTATGGATAGCAATTTATTAAATAGTCCCTTTGCAGGTCCAAAGGATTTTTGTTGGAAGTAATAATGAGCCCAATAGAATCCAGAAATAATTCCGGCTTTGCCTTTAAAGCTTGTATCAATATTTTCTTCAAGGTAAGCCATAGTGAACGTGGCGCTTGGGGGCAACATAATAGGACGTGTTGGGTCAGTAAATCCTATGGGATCCTCTAGTTGAAAGTTAAAGCCCTGAGTTCTGGCATTGGCCTCGAAATATAAAGAATCAGCAATCTTATAGTCTAAGTTGTGGGCATAAACATGTGCCAATTCTTTATAAGGATAATAATTGAAGGAGTTCAACTCGATGCATTTCCTGAATTGCTCCTCTGCGAGCAACCAATTTCCCATACCAGCATAATTCCTTCCTAAATTAATATGAGTTACCTGACAGGGTGGTAGCAGTGCCTTGGCCGTCAAGCCAATTTCTATTCCTTCCTTGAATTTTTTCTCTTGAAAAAATAAGCCGCTCAAATTGGCTTTGGGAATTGACCAAGTTGGCGAAAGTTCTATCGCTCTTTGGTAGTATTTCTTGGCAATATCGTTCTGTAATTTATATTCGTAAATAAGGCCAAGTTCATTTTGAACATAAGCTGCTTTGTCTTCGAGTTTTAGGGCAAGTAGTTGTTCTTTTAATGCACTTTTGATCAAGGTGTCTTTTTGGAATGACTGTGGAATTTTCAAGCGAATTGAAACACCTTTAAAATAATGCAGTTTTAGTTCCAGAATTCGGTACAGGTAGTGATCTTTTTCAATAAGCATCATGGCTGTTTGAATCATCGATGGATATTTGTAGTAATTGTTGGTTTCTAAGTTGTAGTACTGCCGTTTTTCTAGTTCAGTTTCATCGCCCTTGAGATAAAGATTGATGGCTGCTTGAATTTGATCATGGATCATAGCTGCAAACTCGTAATTGAACCTGGTCTTGTAGCCTGGCCTATTCATTGCCTGCAGAAGACTATCGATGTTGAATCCAATAATTTCAGATTTGAGATCAATGTTTTTAAAGTTATTGAGCACAATATCTGGGACATCAACCCTTTGGAAGCTTAAGATTTGATCAAAGTCAATAGCAGTTGATAAATCAACTTTCCTGAAATACTTAAAGAAATTATTAATTGAATCAGGGCTATTTGCAGTTAAGGGAGTTACGTCCCTTGCCCCGTCAGATATTCTCAATGTAGCCAGACTTGAATCTATAAAAATGGCGGGTGCGGCTTCAGTGACTTTTGATATGACTGCAAGTGGTTTTCCGGTTATTACAGGGTTTTGTTTTTTTAATTTAATGGTACTGACATCATTGGTGACATTGGTTTCAAGGTATGTTTTTAGTTCTTGTAGGGTTACTATTTGATTATTATCCTTGTCAGCCAACCCCCTCATACCATTGATCAGATAAAATGAGAATACCCCTCTTCCGCCACCCCAGATGATGCTTTCAAGTGATTTTTCATCTGGCCCACATGATACAATTCTGATTTCTTGATCCTGTACTTGTGATAATTGTTCACCAACTAAAGAGGTGCCTCTGTTGTCTGATCCTGCAAGTTTACCAGAATGACATGCATCGGTAATCAAGAAGGTATTGATGATATCGTTTTGATTTGTTGAAAGGGTATTCGCAAAATTGTTAATGTCCTCAATACGGATGGCATTGTTGAGGTAATTTTGAAACGGAGAATCATAAGTCAACAAAAAACCGAGTTTATACAGCGAACTTTCCACATCACCATGTCCGGCAAAATAAAAATAAACTTGGTCCCCATCTTTTACCTTGCTTTTTATCCAATCCAAGGCATTGTAAACATTTGCCACTGTGGCATCTTGTCCTAAAAATAGCTTGATTTGATTTCTCGGAATTTCCCCTCCTGCTCTTGAAACTAAATATTCACTGAATATCAACGCATCTCTTTCTGCAAATTGAAGATCGGTAATTAGTGGATCTTTATAATCCGATATTCCTACAACTAAGGCATAGGTTTTTCCCGTATTTTGTGCAATCAAAGTGGAAAGTTGCAAACATAAAATTAGAAGGACTTGAAGCGATTTCATTTTAAGTCGGGGTATTGGTGCGAATATAAGGTTTTATATTTTACGTTTAGTTGCCATCTGCTGGTAAATAAAATCACTTATGGGGTACGCGATAGGTTTTGAATCTTGTTTTTCAGTTATTTGTGTTATTGATGAACACGATAAGTTTTCTTAAAATTTGGTATTAAATGCAAGAGATCATTTGTTTGACCTTATTATCAAGGTTTGGCTATCTATATTTTATGACATGAAATATGATCTGAATGCTAGGTTTAACTATCTTCACCAATGATAAAATTGAAATTGCATATGAGAGTTGCTCTAATTTTTCTTTTGAGTTCGCTTTGCTTTGCAAATATTTTGTTCGCTCAGCAAAAGCGTGCACTGATTGTAGCAGTTGGCGATTATCCTGATTCCTCTAAGCTCTTGGATATCAATTCTTTAAATGACATACCCCTGATAGAGAGTGCATTGTTCAAATTGGGTTTTCTGAAAGAGCATATTTTTATCTTAAAAAATGAGCAAGCCACGAAGAGGGCTATTATTTCGAATATCGAACAACATTTGATCGATGAATCCCAAGCTGGTGATATCGCTTATTTCCACTTTTCAGGACATGGTCAGCAAATCCAAGACTACAACGGAGATGAAATAGACGGGTACGACGAAGCACTGGTTCCAGTTGATGCGATTAAGGATTTTGGGCTATATAATTATAAGGGCGAGAAGCATATTGCAGATGACACATTGGGGGCTTTATATGACCGTATTAGAAAGAAATTGGGAAAGGAGGGACACTTGTTGGTGACCATCGATGCCTGTCATTCTGGTACATCCACAAGAGGAATCGGAAGCTCAAGAGGAGTTGATTTGCCTATGGCCTCACCTGAATATCGCGCTCAGTCTCAAAAAGGAAAAACCGAATCCAATCAAGAGCTTTATACAGAAGAGGATACAAAAGATCTTGCTTCATTGGTTGCTTTTTTTGGTTCGATGGCAAGCCAGAGAAATTTTGAAGTACAAGCAGAAAATAAAGTCATGTGTGGATCTTTGAGTTATGCTTTCAGCAAAGAATTGAATAATATTTCGGCAGGTGCCAGCTATCAACAGCTCTTTGACAGGATCAGATTGACAATTTCCGCACAACCTAATAATCAGACACCTGAAGCAACTGGAGTTTTGAATCAGCAGATTTTGGGCGGGAAGTACCTTGGATCACCAAATTATAATATTGTCAAATCATGGGACAATCCAAATCAAGTTACTATAGATGCTGGTTTTTTAAGCGGTTTCACGATAGGTACAGTTGTGGGATTTTATCCTCCCGAAACACGTGAAATAGAACAAGTAAAACCAATAGCAACTGGAGTAGTAAGTTCAACAGCAAGCAGTGCAAGTATTGTAAGTTTAAAGGACAGCTTTTCACAGGAGCAATTGGTATTCAGTTGGGTATTCATAAAGGAAGAAAATTTCGGAAATATCAGCGTTGATCTTCAATTGGATAGTTCAGTTGTGGAAACTGACACCATGGTTTTTAAAAAGCTTTTTCAATTGCCTTTTTTAAAAAGAGTTAATTCCAACCCAGATTTATTTCTATACGCAGAAAAAGATCAACTGGTCTTGATCAACAAAGCTGAAGTTAAGATTGATGATTTTTCAAAAAAATTGCCACCAGACAAACTATTAAAGAGTCTCGTAAATTCAATTAAAAAGTATGGGCAAGCTCAATTTTTGCGTAAATTGAATCAAGAGAATAAACGGTTACAAGTGAATTTTGAAATCATTTTATTGTCGAGAAATGGGAAAAGAGTACCTGCGGAATATCCAATGGATAGTTTAAAAAATAGCGATGGAATTTTAGAGCTATTGGTTGGGGATACCATTCAATTGCATGTGTTCAATGACGGAAGCAATCCTGCATATTACACTATTTTGGATTTTCAGCCTGACGAAAAAATTAATGTAGTTTATCCAAGACCTATGGAATCCCCATCAGATTATTATTTACTTCCAGGAAAAGAAAGGCTGAGTCGGGAATCTAGAATCAACCCACCCTATGGTAATGAGTTGATGCGGCTTATAGCCACCAAAAATCCTATTAACCTCAGTTCGGTGGATCAAACTCAAAAAAGAAGCATTCCCGGAGCAAATCTGGATCCTTTTGAAACTCTTTTTATGGAAACAGAGCTCAATAATACTACCAGCACCAGGGCAGGAACAGTTTCAAATTTGCCAGCCGGGCAGGTCAATATTTACTCCAAACAATTCATTATCAAAAGATCTGCTAAATGATAATTTTATTCTTGGCAGTGATAATAATCGATTCAACTGGGTATATCCAATAATTGTAATTAGTTTATTGCTGGTAGCATTTGAAGGAATATTTTACTTTTAATCATTTAAAACAGCTTTATCAGGGAAATTGATACAATAAAACTCAAACTCAAAGCCAAATGAAAAATTGTAGTAACTTCATATTATGAAAGCGCTTACACACAATTATTTATTGATGTTTCGCTATAAATTTAATGCCTTATCATTAGTCATGATTCTTGGTATCGTTTTGTTTTTGCATTCATCTGCTCACACTCAAGAACGATTTGGCACTTTGCCAATGGTGCAAACTTCAGATTCTACACCTACATCTGTATCAAATAATGTTGGTGGCAGAAGTAATGATTTTCGTTTGGTAAAGAAAATTTATGACAGACTTGTCGAGGCAAGAGGTGATTCCAGATTTCCTGTGCCACAAGTGTTTCTTCGAGACGAAGTATCCAGAGTTGCCAGTATTGATTATGACAATCTTGAAATAGTGCTCGAACTCAAGGCTTTTAATGCTTGCAAGCCTTATGGAGATGCGGCAATTGCTTTTTTGCTTGGACATGAGTTGACACATTATTATGAAAAACACGCATGGAAAAGTAGCTTTGCTTCTGAAAATATTGATTTAAAAGTAGGTAAATCCATTCGGACAGTTCAGGATCAGGTAGCCAATGAAACTCAGGCAGATTATCTAGGTGGATTTTTGGCTTATTCGGCTGGTTATGGCATGTTTGCCAAAGGGGATGAATTGATCAGAGGTTTGTACAAAGAATATGGAATAGGAGAGAAATTAGAAGGTTATCCTAGTTTGACTGATCGAATGGAATTGGCCAGAAGAAGTGCCCAAAAACTTGAATCCTTGGTTGATGTATTTGAAATGGCGAATTTCATGGCATCGATCGGCAAGTATCCTGAAGCTTTTGAGTATTATCAATATATTTTGAAGCACTATCAAAGTCGTGAAATTTATAACAATGTTGGTGTTAATGTTCTATTTCAGGCCATCCAGTTGTTTGATCCGAAGGTATTAAAATTCAAATATGTAGTTGAGCTAGATTTAGAATCGGCAGGTTCAAGAGATGTGGGTGCAGCTTCCAAAAGAGAGGAATTGCTTAAGCAGGCAATCAGATACTTTGACAATGCAATAAGTCTTGATCCAGAATATGCTCCGGCATACTTAAATAAAGCTACAGCATATGCACTATTAGGCGACACTACGCGAGCTATGTTTTTTGCAAATAAGGAAGCGTTTGATGTTGCAACCAGAAATGAAAATTCAAAAACACTCATAGATATCTCTATCCTTTCCGGTATTTTGATGGCCAAAGCGGGAAATACCAGTGGCGCACAAATGATGTTTGAAAGAGGAGTTCAAATGAACAGTGAGCTGGCTAAGGAGAATTTAGAAATTCTCAAAAACGGCTATGTGCCTCCAATTGATAAAGCGCCATCTAAAACTGCACCGAAAGATGCTATTGGCGGATTTGATCTCGCAACTATTTTAAGTAAAATGAGTCCACCTGTTATTCTTGATAAAACTGTCTCTTTAAGGAATGCATTCAGTTTTTTCCAGTGGGACAGTTTGGATTGTCAACTCATTTACAATCTGAACCATCAAGAGGAGGTTTATAATTATTTCTTAATTACAAAACTTAATAGTAAGTCTAGGACAATATTGGATATTGGTATTGGAAGTACCATGGCTGAAGTGCTTAAACTATACGGTGAAGCCTCCAATAGAATCGAAACACCTCAAGGTGCTATTCTCGTTTACCCTAATTTGATTTTTATAATTGGCAATGAAAACAAAGTCACCAAGTGGGGAAGTTACTTCTCAAAAAAATCTCTTTTTTAATAGAAAAACCCTAAAAAATGAAAAATCAATTCCTTACCGGATTAATGCTAATGTTGATAAGTTTTAGCTTATTTGGACAAAAAGAAGACCCGGTTTACGTTATTTCCAGTTCAGGATCTGTTACTGCTAAAGCTTCAGGCAGTAAAGCAGAAAAACTACCTTCAGGATCTGTAATGAGTCCAAACAGTAAAATAAGCTTAAAGTTAGGTTCCAAAGCATTGGTATATCAGAATGCGAAATTCAAGAATCTTACAGGCAAAGGCAGCTTTCTGGGCAACAAACTATTTGAAAGCAATATGCGTTCAAGCACATTGAACTTCGATCCTTTTTTTGGAAAATTTTTAGAAGCTTCTTTTGAGACTGCTGCATACATGACTGAGGGTGGAGCATTTTCCAAATCTAACGTTTTTAGAGGAGACGGCTGGACAGTGGCTGGAAAAGGAACGACTACAGGAGGCTGGGGAGTAGCTGGAAAAGGAACAACCACAGGAGGCTGGGGAGTAGCAGGCAAAGGAACTACTACAGGGGGCTGGGGAGTAGCTGGCAAAGGCACGACAGGCGGAGGCTGGGGAGTAGCAGGTAAAGGGACAACTACTGGAGGCTGGGGAGTAGCAGGAAAGGGCACAACAACTGGAGGTTGGACTTCTGCTCAAATTGTAATTGGCATTTGCACACCAGGTGGCTTCTATCGAAATGCAACAATGCGATTCAAATGGCTTAAATTCCAAGGTCAAAAAGAATATACCTTTAAAATATCGGATGACCAAAATATAGTAATTCATTCAGTAAACACTACTGATACTTCTGTCACTGTCGATATCCCAAGTTTGAAGCTTTCTAATGACAAGACTTATTATTGGCAAATTGTTGCTAAGTCTGAAGCAGTTCAAGTATCTGATGAAATTCCTTTTCAGATCATGACCGAAGATCAATACAGTGAAAGAAAAAGCACAATCAAAGCTTCTGAAATTTACGAAACAGCTGAACCATTTGTCAAGAAATTGATGGAGGCAGTGGCAATGGAAAGAGGACATATGCATTACGAAGCCTCAAGATTGTATGAAGAGCTTACAGCTGAAAACAAGGACAACAACATGGTGCGAATAGCATACATAGGCTACTCTATGCGTTTGGGTACTTATTCAAGAGCAGAGATGCTGATGAAATAATCCTATTTATTTCAAGCACAATCAACATAGTGAGGGCTATGATTCCATTGAATCACAGCCCTTTTTCTTTGAACCCAAAATCCGCATTAGTGGATTTTCCTCAGAGTAAATCCTCAAGAGTCAACGAAAATATTTGATTTTGTTGACTTTAAAGCCTTGAAATTTAAAAAATCGTTGAGGGGTCCACCCCGACATATTAATGGAGGGATCAAAAAATTCGAGAATCTAGGATTTAATGCTAAAGTTGGATTTTTAATATTCGTAAGGGGCTTGACTGCTTATAAGTCTAATGTTGTTGTAGGAGTTGTCATACCCGACAAAATATTGACTTGAATTAGTATTTCCGTCGATTCAGCATAAAGCGGAATTTGCATTGATCTCAAATTATGGACGTGGAAGGATTTTATTTCAAGCTTTTGAACTATTTTGGAAAATATTGATCCTTAAGCTTATTGAAGCCGTCTTGTTGGATGATATTCAGAAAGTCTGGATCATTGATTATTGTATCAAGTTCCTTGAATCCAGTTTTAAATGATAATTCCAGGTATTTCAAGGATTTTTCCACATCTTTTTCCTGAGCATAAATTGATGCGAGCAGGTAATAAGAGAAAAAATCATTCGGATATTTGGCTACGTAAGTCAATAATAGGTTTTCAGCATTTTTTAATTGCTTGGTATTAAAGTAGAATTCTATTATTCCTTGAAAAGCTGCTTCCTTCCAAGGCACAAACTCATAGGCAAGTTTAAAAAATTTCTCTGCCTCTGTATGATTTTTGAGATTTAGATAAGCATACCCCAAATTAATCCAATTTAAAAAATCATTTGGGGCATATTGTCTTGTTTTTAGAAAATAGCTAAGTGCTTCATCATATTTCTGAGCACTAATTCTCATGCATCCCAATAAAAAATAAGATTCAGAAAATGTTGAGTCTAATTCAATGATTTTATAGAGCAATTTTTCAGCTTCTATCTGTCTATTTGTGATACTGTATGTTCCAGCCAAATTATATAGGCCAATATTTGAGGTACTATCAATTTGAACAGCAGACATAGCAGATTTCTCGGCCTCATTAAAATCACCCAGATCAATATAACTCAGATTCAAATTGACATATGGAAGCACCCAGGTCGGGCTTAATTCAAGTGTTTGTTTGAAGTAATTAATTGCTTTTTCATTCTCTTTCAATAAATGGTAGCACCATCCTATTTCATTGAGGACATGCGGGGCTTTGGGATTAATTTCAAGACTTTTGAACTGCTCTTCAAGCGATAAATGGATTAGACTGTCAGAGTCATAAAATGATCCTTTCAACCGAAGGTTCAATCCCTTAAAATAGTAGGCCCTTGCCTTTATTTCCTTGTAGAAGAAATGCTTTTTGCCTATTAGACTTGCAGCTTTTTCAAGGTACAATGGAAACTTTTCATATCTACTATCATAACTCCATCTAATTTTAAGTTCTGATGCCTCTGCCTTCAAATAATTATTGATTGCTTGTTGGGCTTCGTCCTGTAATTCCGCAACCAGATTTCGAAGCATCAATGAAGCGTACTTCTGGATATCTGGATGGTTTTTAATTTGTTCAAACAAGCTGCAGGCAGAACCAGCTTCAGGAATTAAAAGATGCCCAGTTTTCAAGGCTTGTTGGAAAAGTTTATATTTTTTTAAGACAATTGTATCAACAATTTGCTCCTCAATTAATTCGACTCCTTTTTCGCCAAGGGTTGAGATTTGGAGGCCAGTATCAGGATCTTTTAGCGTTTTGAAAAAATCAATATCTACCTTTGAAATGAAGCTGGATTTATTCCCAACGGTCAAAGGGGTTTGATTCATTGGCGCAACTGCCAAAGGTACTTTATCCTCGAGATAGCGTTCTATTTCTTGAAGGCTAACAAAGCCATCGTTGTTTTTGTCGGCAAATCCTTGAATTCCTGCCATGAAATAGTAAGAAAAAACACCGCGGCCCCCGCCCCAAGCTTTGCCTTCCATTGATAATTCGTTGGGCTGACATGACATGATCTTAAGTTCCCCTGCAAACTGTTTTGCCAAGTTGGCGGCAGTAGCTTGAGATCCGTTGATGCCACTTCCTGCTAGTTTACCGGCACGACAGGCATCTGTAATTATGAGCACCTTTGCTTGAGTTGAAATAGAAAGTGTGGATATTATTTCTTGAAGATAAAGCAAACCAAAAGTGCCACCACCCATGTACACCTTAGCTGGCGAATCCCAACAAAGTAAAAACCCAGGTTGGTTCATGGTAACGTTCTCAACATCGCCGTGTCCTGAAAAATATATGATTACCTGATCACCTTCCTTGCTTTCCTCAATCAACCAATATAAAGCGGATACAAATTGTCCGGCAGTGGCTTTCTCATTGGTCAATAAGACAATATTGCTGCTATCCACTTCACCACCTGCTTTACTTTTTAGGAATTTAGCAAATTCAATGGCGTCTTTGTCAGCAAATTGCAGATCGGTAATTTTGGGGTTCTGATAGTCTGATATACCAACAACTACAGCCCTTACAACCCCAGAAGCAGACATTACAGCTTTGGCTATCGGGCTTGCTCCTTTTTGTTGACCAATCGCTAAATGGAATGGCAACAGAACCAAGGTCAGTAAAAGAGTTAATGTTTTCATTCTAAAAGTTTGCAACATTTTGTGCAGCGAATTTGTGCGTGTTAACACCAAAAACACCCTATGCTACTTATTTTAATACCAAAAGTAAGCAATAATTACCAGTCAATCAATTTGCCATTACTTGTCTCCTTTCAATTGCAGCCGAAATTTTTTGTAGATTGAAATTGTGGGGTTTTATTTGGAGTTGCTACTGCTTTTTCTTAAAATATTTAAGCATTAAGATTTGCCAAATATCCTGCTCTCTCAATGCTGTCAAATCTTCATCTTGTATTGCAAAATTCACATCAATGAAGCCTTTAACAAAAGCCATTTCCAGATTTATGGCTGCGGTAGCATAATCTCCTTCTTTGGTTTTTAGGCATGCTAAGTTATAATAGGCATCTGTAAATTCCGGATCATATTTTATTGCTTTTGTGAAAGCTGTTTCAGCTTTTCCAAATTCATGTGATTTAAAATAACTCATGCCCAATGCATTGTAAGTAAACCCATTCTTTGGACTCAACCGAACTGCTTCTTTGGCATAATTGATGGCTTTTTGAGGATTTTTATCCAAATACAATATTGCCAGATTGAAATAAGGAATACTCCAAGTAGGAGCATGAATTATTGCCTCATTGAATGCTTTTTCGGAAAGGTTTGTTTCCAACAAAAAATTGTAATTGACGCCAATTTCATTGTGAATAAAAGCAGCTTCATATTCAAATTCCAATGCTTGTTTTTGCAGTGCATTTGCTTCCAAAAAGTGATCCTTATTTCCGGTTTTCTGCCCCTCGATGCGTTGATTCAATCCTTGAAAATAGCGAATCTTAGCCATTATTATTTTATGCATGAAATGCTTTTCTCCCATCAATTCCAAAGCCTTTTCTAGGTATTGTGCATATAAAACGTATTGGGTTCTACCAGTTTCTCTTCTGGTCAATTCTCTTGAATCAGTGTTCAGATAGGCATTCAAAGCCTGTTGAGTTTCGTCCAAAAGGGCAATTGTCAGTTTTCGTTTTAGGTCATTGTGAAGTGGCTCAAAATCCTTCAGGATCAATATGGAGTCATAGAGTTGTGCTGCATTTTTTTCTAGTGGCGTGAGCAGATGCCCAAGTTTCAAAGCGACAATAAAATCCTGGTACAACAAACGTGCAGTTACAGGCAATTTTCTGAGGAGTTCATCAGCCTTTAAATTGGTTTCAGATGTGATCAGACTTGGAAATAGGTACTTATCGTTTTGGACAACTTGATTCAAATATTTTGGATTGATTCGGCTATTAAAAGCTTTTCGTGATGAAGTAGAAATCAACAAAGTTCCTGGCAGGGTTTCAGCCGGAATGACACAGGTGCTTAGGTACAATTCCAATTCTTTGAATGATATTTGCATATCTTTATTGGAATCAGCATTTCCAATCATCCCATCTATTAAAATATAACCAAGACTTATTTTAGCTTTTGAGTTTTCTTCTATTGATTTTCCAAAGCTTTTTTCCGTAATTGTACTCTTAAGCAATACATTTTTTAAATTTTTTACAACAGGTTTATTCCTTTCGTCTCGATATTGATCTCTCAAATCGTATGGAAGCATCATAGGATAGAGGATTGTGATCAATTTGTATGGAATGTTTCTTCTGTTTGCCAAAGTCAGAAACTGGTTGAAAATATCAAAAGTTGCCGCATTGTTAACACTCAGTGGAGTATCGTTAAAAAAAGGTTTTGTTGTCAATAATTGCTTTTCCCCATTTTCAAAACCATAGCCAGAATAGAACAATATCAAGGTATCTTTAGAACAAGTACCTTCAAACAACCAGTCCAATGCAGCAGCTACTTGAGCTGTTGTGGCTCCATCATTGGTCAATAACATCAAATTCTCTTCATCCAGGTTTAGGGGAGACTGCGTTCGTAAATATCCTGCAAATAGTTCTGCATCCCGATGAGCCAGCTGCATATCTGGGATATCCGGATCTTGATAAAGTGAGATACCAATTACAAGAGATTTTGTTTTGCCCTTTATTTTTATTTTATGATTGTCATGAAATGAGTGAGCATTTACCTGGATAAACAAGGACAGTAATATGAAGCTAAAAACATATTTTATGACAAGCTTGTATCTCATAATAATGCTTTTTAGTTTGCGAATTGATTAGGAAAATACTGCTTCATCAATTTGTTCCATTTTTCGGTTTTTTGTAAGACTTTGAAATCAGGCTCATTGAGCAAGCCGTTCAATTTTAACTCTCCTCTACTTAGGTCGTGTTCTAATCCTTGTTCCAAACACCCCCAAGCCTGTTCAATGTCATTTTTCTTTAATGCCCATTGTGACATATAGATATAAGTATCTGGAGAATCCGAAAGTATTTTAAGAGATTTTTGGAGGGTGGGCATTGCCTGCTCAAATTTGGAAGTGATATGTGTGAATGCATTTCCTTGAATTCCATACAACAACGCCAAACTTTTTTCAGGCGCCTGGTCGATGGCTTTTTGAATGGCTGTCTTGGATTCGTACCATTTTTGTTGTCTTTGATAGGCCAGGGCAAGGTTGGTGTAGGTTTGCCATAAGGTACTATCAAGTGCTATTGATTTTAATAATTGAGTTTCGGCTTCAGTATATCGGAAGGTATTCAAATACACATTCCCAAGGTTCCCAATTGTACTAAAATTGCTTGGATCCAAGTCCAAGGATTTCAAATATTGCTCTTCTGCTTCTTTGTATCGTTCGGTTCTACTCAAAACAGTTCCTAGATTGTTGTAACCATTGGCATTTTTGGGGTCAAGTTGAAGAGCTTTTCTGAATTTTATTTCAGCTGCCTTGAAATCTTTTTTACGAAAATCGTTGACTCCCCAGATATTCCAAACGGCAACTGATGTAGAATCCATCTGCGAAGCCTTGATGATATAAGGTTCCGCTTTGTCTGTCAAACCGAATTTGTATGATAAGATGAAACCCAGTTCAGTATAAGGAACGACCCAATTGGGATATATTTCCATTGCTTTTTTTGCCATTAATTCCATTGAATCAGCTTGTAATAAATTCCAGCCGTAAACCCTGCTCATTTGCCAATAGACAAGTGGTTGGTCGAAGTCCCATTGCAAGGAGTTTTGGAATGCTTGTAGTGCTTTTCTCCCAGTTTCTTTGTCTGGATTTTGAGTGGAGTTGGCAAACAGGTAGCCTTCAAAGAAATATTTTCTTGCCATCAATGTTGGGTACAGATAATGTCCTTTGCCCAATAACTCAATGGTCTTTTCGATGTATTTTGGAAAAGTGCTCAACAATTGGGTGAACACCTTTCGCGGTATTTTGGTCTTTTTTTCAATTTCACCAGGTGTGGCTGATTGATCAGGACTCACTTTGAGCCATGTATTTAGCACTTGCTGCGATTCATCTATCAAAGCGGATGCATAATTTCTTCGCATACTTGAATGCAATGATTCCAGCTTAGGTTCCTGCATTAATTTCATGAAATAATAGTCTGCACATGCACTTACTGGAGCAAGAAATACTTTTTCTTGGAGCGCATTGTTGAAGTCCAGATACATTTGTTTGGTAGTGTTATCCAAAACGGACAGCACATCATCTTCAAATCCTTTTGATAATGCAGGTGATAACATTTTCATTTGAGTAATCTTGCCAGACTTAAGTGAATCAACCAATGCAGGATTTACTGATGATAGATTTTGAGTAATATCTCCTCTTACCAAAGGATTCTGCTTGACAGGAGCAGCTTGAGCTGGTACATTGTCCTCCAAATATCGTCCCACTTCTTTCAAAGAGATGAAAAGATCTTGATCAATATTGGCCAATCCATACAATCCATTGATGAGGTAATAGGAGAAAGCACCTCGTCCGCCTCCCCATTGTTCGCCTTCCAACGAGAATTCATTGGGTTGGCAGCTCATGATTTTAATTTCATTGGCAAATTGTTTTTCAAGATTCGCATTGGTAGTTTGTGAGCCACCTATAGAATTTCCTGTTAACGCACCCGAATGACAAGCATCGGTTATCAGTATAACTTTAGCTTTGTTGATGTTGGCGTAATTGCTGACCATTTCTTGCAAATCTCTCAGGTTGAGACCACCACTTGCCATGTAGTGCCCAGGCAAGACATCCCAACACAACAGGTATCCTGGCTTGCTTTCTGATTTCTTATCGATGTCTCCATGCCCTGAAAAATAAATGATAATCTTGTCATTTTCTTTTGCTACTTCTTGGAGCCAGTCCAGTGCCATGATAAATTTGCCACGAGTAGCTTCTTGATTCAAAAAGATTTTGATGTTGTCAACCCCCAGCTTACCGCCTGCCTCAGAACGTAAAAAATTTGCAAAAGCCTCCGCATCTTTGTGTGCGAATCTAAGTTTGGGAATCCCTGAATCCTGATAGTCTGAAATTCCAACTATCACAGCGTATGTTTTCCCAACTACGGTGTCATTTATTATTTCTTCGACAGGATCAACCCCCTTACCTCCAGAGGGTGGAGTTACCTGAGCGCAAGCCAAAAAAGAAATGAACAAGAGCCAAATGCAAATGATGTATTTCATGATATTCATGCTTTTATTAAACAGGGAGGTTTTTTTCATTATGGCTGTCAAATACGGAGCAACGCTTTCATAAACCGTTGTTAACCCATTGCTTTTAGTTGATAAAATAGAGTGCCCCAAACAGACCACCTGAAATGTGTGTATCAATGATTTCATAGCCTTAAGGATTGATTGTTAGGTGCATAGCTCAGGACCATGATTATCCACTGCTATACATTCCAAAAGTAATAAGATATTATCACTTCATTTTCAAAATATCAAAGGCACTCCTATATTTATCAGATTAGATAAAACAGGTATTTCAGCTCAAAGCACGAAGCAATAAAGTACTTCAACGCTATTAATTGCTAACATAGTCATGAAATTTCTATTCAGTTTAAAGGCTTGCGGCCCAGCAGAATAGGTATTTATAGGTAAAGGCCCTCATCGGCTGTTATATGGTTCTGCATTTTTATCTTTAGTACTATCATCAAGTACTACATCAAGCCTAATGTTATCCTTGATGCCAAATAATTTGATGAGGGTGGCTGGATTGGGAAATGTAATATTTGGTACATTTTTACCATTTATTTTAGATTCCATTGCTGTGTAAAATGAGTAATTGTCAGATTTTCCGATCTTTGTGAATTCATAAGATTTATACCATCCATCAGTTTTTGTAGTGTCTGGGTTTGCACTATTATTGCCAAGATGAAAAAAAACATCTTGACTGTCTATTTTTACATATGAACTATTCCGAACAACACCGGTTAGCTTTTTAAGGCTATCTGTGTTACAAGGTTTACTTCCATTGAAATAAAGATTGATCCTCTTGAATTTAAGGCTTCCATGAATTTGAATAGTAATTGGTTGATACCCCTTTGCAGATATTTCAATTTTAATACTATCAAGAATTAAAGCTCTTTTAATTTTAATAATATTGCTGCCTTTTTTATGAGAAATTAAAACATCACAAAAATTTGATTCAGCAATTTCTTTACCATCGATTTTTAATTTGGAAAGGGGCGATCTTAGTATTAAACTATAGCAATGAATTTCAATTGAATCACAAAACCCATTTAGTGCTGATTTTGGTAGAGGTTCAGCTTGTCTTATTATCGCATAGGAACTTGGTAATGTCCAATAAATAATGACTGCCAAAAAACATACCGTCAGGGTTTTTGTCAAATTGGTTTGTGGAGAAAAAAACTTCATGATTAAAGTATTTTGAGGTTGGTTTGAATCAGGGCATTATTTTTTAAATTTTTCGATCAGTTTTCTGTATTCAGGGTCCTTGCTGACATTGTTGAGTTCTTGATTGAAGAACAATTGTTCAATATTTTTGAATCCGGAATCCAGTGCTTGTTTCAGAAAATCGAGGGATTCAGGAATTCGATTGTTCA
>JBBQJT010000024.1:0-47699 GCA_038326165.1 Chitinophagales bacterium
ACTAAAAAGTCCCACAGGGACAACCATTTGATATAAAAATGAAAAAAATCCGTTTTACAAAAAGGATTTAGAGGGGAGTTAAAAACTAAAAAGTCCCATAGGGACAACCATTTGGTAGAAAAATGAAAAATAAAACAAAAAAAAGTCCTGTAGGGACGACCTTATAAAATGGCAAACACCTATTCACAAATAAATATCCATTGTGTTTTTGCGGTAAAAGGCCGTGAAAATATCATCACCAAAATATTTCGTGATGAATTACATAAATATATGTCGGGCATTTTGCGTAACGATAATGCCTATCCTTTGGCGGTAGGAGGATGGAAAGACCATGTTCATGTGTTTTTTGAGCTAAACCCAAATTTAAAAATCGCTGATATTATGCGAATGCTAAAAGCCACATCATCGAAGTGGATCAACGATAATAAAATGGTAAAAGGAAAATTTCAGTGGCAAGAAGGTTATGGAGCTTTCTCGTATTCTCGTTCGCAACGAAACGATGTAATTAATTATATTATGAAACAGGAAGAGCATCACATTAAAAAAACATTTAAAGAAGAATATTTAGAATTGTTGAAGAAATTTGAAATTGAATTTAATGACGAGTATTTGTTTGAATTTTATGAATAAACAAATGAAGCTAATATAGGGTGGTGCCCATGTTTCTGGCAAAGGGTCGTCTACATGGAACTTAAAAAATATTTTTATGATAGTATTACCAAAAGATTGTCCCGCTGGGACTTAATAATATGAACGAACTAGAAACAAGATCGGAACTGATAGGCCCCAGAAAGCCTATGGTTGGGGCGTTGTAGAAGGTACCCTCGTAAAATAGGTTTACAGAAAATGTTAACTTAATTTCTCGCAAAACGAGTAAAGAAAGACAAGCCGAAGAAGAAATCGTTGCCGAGTATCTAACAGGAAACTACACTTATCGGGAATTAGGAATAAAGTATGATATTCCGTGTCGTAATATTAGCGATTGATTATTGGAATATAAGGGCAGAAAACCATCCTGACGTGAAAAGATGAAACGCAGACGAGAAAAGGAAACAGGCACGAAAGAACCTGAACTTTCTAATGAAGTGAAATTGCTTCAAAAAGAACTTCACAAACAGCAATTGCAGAACAAGATTTTGGATGAAATCATCAGTATACCCAATAAGTGAACAGGCACAGACTAGAGAAAAAAGTCTGACACCAAGCCAAGAATGAACATTGAGCAAAGCGAAAGCTGAAGCACTCAAATGCTTTGCTCATTGCTTGATTATATTTAGCAAGCGTTTTATAAATTCATTCATTTAGCTGCATTAAGTATTCCGCTCTAAAGTGTACCACTAAATCCGCTCTAAAGTGTACCACTAAATCCTATCAAAGTTTACCATTTTGGGACAAAGAAATGATTCTATATTACTTGGCTGTAAAAAAGCGAAGTGGATCAATATAAGAATTATAGAAATGCAACAAAATTAAGTGTGGATTGGGTATTTATGCAAACTTACCAACATTATTTTACTGCAATTTGGCGTTTTTCAAAGACGGTTGTTTGACCACAAATTGGACTGTTGATGTTTTCAAAAATGATGCTTTTTTAGGATTGAATTGACTTTGCAATCAAAATATTTGATCTGTTTGGAAGGATTATTTGAATATTTTTGCAAAAAGATGTAAATTTATTTTACTTTTTGCGTATCACTAATAAGATACCCTCCCGATGAACCTAGCAAAAACACACTCAGCACTGCTCCCAGCTCTTTATTTTCTGACATTTTATGTCGGTTTGAGCTGTTTAAATGCCCAAAATCCTCAACTGGTTTGTGATATCCGACCCAATAATTTGGGTTCAACAAACGCCACCACCAATTCAGCTACACTTAATTGGAATGACCCCAATGGTGCACCACAATGGGAATTGGAAGTCCGTCCCAAAAGTGTTGCCTTTACAACTGGTAATTACACCGCTAACACCAATCCGTTTACAGTACTTGGTTTAAATTCAGCGACGGAATATAAATTTAGGGTTCGGTCAATATGCTCCCCAGGAGTCTTTAGTAATTGGTCAATCGTACCGCATAATTTCACGACAGATCTTACCAATCCGAGTTCATGTCAAATAAAATTACCGATCGTTGACAACAATTGTCAAAATGGATTTCAAATCAATGAAATCGATGTTACTACAGCACCAGGTTCACAGCTTGGAGTTGATGTTATTGTCCAATCTGTTCAAATTATAATAGGGCATACTTGGGACCGAGATATCAACTTATCTCTCATTTCTCCAAATGGTAAAGTAGTTTTATTAACGCGTGAAAATGGGGGAAGCGGAGATAATTTTGGCAATCCAAATGATCCAAATTGCACTCAAACCACCACTTTTACTGAATCCAATTGTAATGCAGTAAAAATAACAAATGGCAGTGCGCCTTTTATTGGAAATTATTTGCCTCAAGAGTCTTTTACAAAATGGTATGATTCAAGTAGCCCGATCGGACAATGGAAAATTCAGGTATGTGATAATGCCGGCGGAGATTTTGGTAGGTTTGAACTATTTCGAATAAATTTTGCACCAGCTCAATGTATTGCTCCATATTCTACCAATATTTCGTTCATTGAGCACAATGAGGCGTTTGTGAGCTGGCAAAACACTGGAACTTGTATTGACTCATATATTGAAATTGGTCCTAAAGGATTTATTCCCGGAACTGGGCCTTCTGCTGGTTCGGGTGGGGTTGTTTACGTTGTGCCATGTCCAAGCACTGGTCCATTCAAAATTACTGGACTCACTCAATTGACTGATTATGATGTTTATGTAAGGAAATCCTGCGTACCAGGAATTTTTTCACCCAATAGTTGTGTCGTTGGTTTTACAACAGCTTGTGATGTAAAAGGAGATTTGACTTACGTCGAGTCCTTCGATTCACAAACTGATTGTTCAACTTGTGATTGTGGCGAAGGTGGTTCATTAGCAGGTGGCTGGCAAAATCAGGCCAATGACGATATGGATTGGTTGGTGCGACAAGGTGAAACTCCCTCTGGCAGTCTGTTAACCGGGCCTGATGGTGACATCAACGGTTCAGGAAAGTATTTGTACATCGAAACATCAGGAGTGGATTGCCAGAATAACAAAAAAGCTATTTTGCAATCAGGATGCTATTTGGTGAATTCTAACCCTACAGACAATTGTGATTTTTCGTTTTACTACAATATGAACGGTGCCACAATTAATTCACTTTCAGTTGATTTAACCGTTAATGGAGGTGCATCGTGGAGTACCATGTGGAGTGCCGCTGGACAAAAGGGAATTGATTGGAAGAGATCCTATCTCAATTTGAATGCATATCAAGGTCAGCAGATTCAAATGAGGATCGTTGCATCCTCTGGGAGTGCTGGAAGTGGGGACATAGCTATTGATCAATTGGAATTATATGGTAGTTCTTATGAAGGCCTTCCATCCAAATTATATTTTACAGATACAGATGGTGATGGTTTTGGTGATGTAAATAAAACTATCCGATCATGCACCGATTCGGCTCCTGCTGGATTTGTTATCAATAGTTTAGATTGTGATGATACCAAGGCAAGTATCAAACCGGGTGGTGTCGAAATAACTTGCAATGGAATTGACGAGAACTGCAATGGGATGGATGACGATAAGATTTTAGGCAGTTTGGCAGTAATTGGCCAAGGAACTTGCTTGGGTGCTACAGATACGTTGATTGTGACTTCTTCTGTAAAAGGAAATGTTTATTGGTTTACGAATCCTACCAGTCCAAACCCATTGTTTATAGGCACAATTTTTATTACGCCACCCATAGCTGGTGCCACAACTTATTATGTGATGGATTCGAGTGTTACTTTCGGATGTAGAGGGCCTAGGGTTGCAGTTACAATTAATCCATTTGATGTTCCTAATTTGGCCACTGCTGACCAGCCAAAGATTTGCCTAGGACAAAGCTTTGACCTAACTGCAATAAGTGTAAATGACCTCAAAGGAACACAAGGTTCATTGACTTATCACAGCGGTTCTCCTGCAAATGCATTGAATCAGATTATAAATACGATCATAACACCTGCGGTTAGTACCACCTATATTATTCTCAAAAAAACGCCTCAAGGTTGTAAGGCTGAGTTAACTGTACCTATTACTGTTAATCCCTTGCCAGGTTTGCTCATTAGTCCTGTTGGTTCACCCGTGTTATGCCCTGGTGCTCAATTTACTTTAACTGCAACAGCCACTGGTTCTGGTGGTTTTAATTATTTGTGGAATAACGGAAATCCAAGTGCAGTAAACACGATCATAGGATCAAATACTCCAGGCAATCAAATCTACTCTGTAACCGTTACTGATCAAAATTTGTGTTCTGCAGTGGCTCAAAAGACCGTGGTTTCTCAAGATGGAATAACTGCCGTAAATATTAATGTAACAAGTGTTACCAATTGCTTTGGGAGTGACGGTAGCATTTCTTTGATACCTACTGGAATAGGACCTTTCAAGTATGAGTGGAAGGGGCCATCAAACGGATCTGCAAATAACATTGTTGGTGGTTTTACAATTTCAAGCCTACAAAAAGGTAGTTATGCAGTAACCATTACGAAAATAGATAATGGCTGTAATTTAGTTCTTAGCTCTATTGTAGTAAATGGTCCGGGTGCACAATTGCTAAACAGCTCAATAACTGACGTGAGTTGTAATGGCCTCCAAAATGGTAGTATCAATCTCACTATTGCTGGTAATAATCCGAGCTATCTGTGGAGTAATTCGGCAATTACTGAAGATTTGATCAATGTTTCTGCGGGTATTTATAGCGTAACTATTACTGAAGGAATTTGTGATCTTATTCTTAAAAATCTCATTATCAGTGAACCTCCTGTATTGGCTGTAAGTGGTTTGGCAACTGCGCCATTCTGTTTTGGTGCTTCTGATGGCAATATTAAGCTTTTTGTGACTGGAGGAACGCCAATGTACATGTATTTATGGAGCAACGGACTTACAACAAAAGATATTGGTGCCATAGGACAAGGTACATACAATTGTACGGTTACCGATCAAAAGGGCTGCAAAGCGCAAACTGCACTATTCAATATATTAGCACCACCTCAATTGACGGTTTTTGTTATAAAAGATGAAGTCAATTGCTTTGGGGGTACAGATGGAGCTATTTCTATTACTGCTTTGGGTGGAAAGCCGCTGTATAAATACAAATGGAACGATAATATTACACTTAAAGATAGATCATTCCTGCCAGCAGCTACTTATAGATTAACAGTAACTGACGCCAATGGCTGTTCGGTGCTTACTCCTAATATACAAGTCACTCAACCTTCCCAATTGAATATTTTCTTGCAAAATATAGTTCCTTCCTCTTGTAAAAATCTTGAAGATGGGAGCGCAGATATGTCAGTTGCAGGAGGTACTATGCCGTATAAATATTTGTGGTCGGATAACAAGAAAGTAGAAGATTTGATTGGCGTGAAATCAGGAAATTATGGTTTAACGGTTACGGATGCCAACGCTTGTTTTCAAGCTTACAGCAATATAAAAATTCCTACCCAAGATTCATTGGTTTTGTTTTCCTCAATTATAAGTAATCCCTTTTGCAATACTTTACAAAATGGGGGAGTGGTTATCAATCCTGTTGGTGGTGATGGAGTGTACACCTACTACTGGTCCAATGGAGCGATTTCCAAAAATCTTACTGCCGCCAAATCAGGAAGCTATTTCGTAAGTGTCACTGATATTTCGGGTTGTGCATTACAAGCAGGTCCATTCAATCTAGTCGAAAACAGTCCTGTGTATATTTCACTAAACTCCATTGAAATTGCAAATTGTTCAGGTGATCAAAAGGGCAGTATTGATATTTCAGTTTCCGGTCAGAACCCTTTTACATTTATTTGGTCAAACAATGCCATAACTGAAGATCTTAAGAAAGTTTCTGCAGGAAATTATTCTGTAATTGCTACTGATGTTAGTGGTTGTAAGGATACGCTATCAAATTTGATCCTTCAAAATACTGGGAATTTCTTTGGGGTGGATTTAACAGTGTTGGCAAATATTTCATGCTCAGGTGATAATAACGGCAAAATCTTAGCAACAATAACAGGAGGCACTGCTCCTTATCAATACAATTGGAGTATTGGAAAGGAATATGACATTGAGGAAACTCAAGACTCTTTATTGAATTTGAATTCTGGGGATTACACGGTGACTATAACAGATAATCTGGGTTGTGTTGTGGTAGATACCGTTTCTTTGAATTCCCCTAGTGTTTTATATCTTGATGTCTTGGATATAAAAAACTCACCGTGCAAATTTAATCCAACTGGTTCAGTTTTGGTGCAAGGCAACGGGGGAAATCCTCCTTATTTATACTATTGGCAAATACAAGGCGGTGCTGTATTTTCTACCAATGATGGGTTAATAGAATTTTTGGATGGTGGAAGTTATGATATATCCGTTATTGATTCAAAGGGATGTCTAGCCATGTTGAATGGGGCAGTTACGATTACAGCTCCTCCTTTTGATTTTAAGTTTTCGAATGTATTTGTTACTCAACCAGATTGTGCTGGTGGCAATACAGGAGCCATCAGTATAGGATTACAAGGAGGGATAGGTATTCCTACAATTAAATGGGAGCAAGCTGGGCTTAATGGATATACTTTAAACAATCTTGCCGGTGGCGTTTATAATGTTACTGTTACTGATCAAAATCAATGCAGCATCGATACTTCTTTAGTGATTGTTGCCTACACTCCAATGAATATTCAAGCTTCAATAGTGCAAGACTCTGTTTGTGATGGTAACGATAGTTATATTTTTGTCTCTATTTCTAAAGGGCAAATGCCTTATGACATAAAATGGTCCAATGGTGATGTAACAAGTTTTGTAGATAGTTTATTTCCTGGAACTTACGCTTATACCATTACTGATGATAAGGGTTGCAAAGAGTTTGCTTCTTTTATTATTGGTATAGTGGGTATGAACGTGGATAATGTAATTTCAACTTCAGCTACATTAGGAATGAGCAATGGTACTGCTGAGATTTTTATTTCTGGTGGAAGTGCACCTTACACCTACCAATGGGACGCAAATGCTGGATTCAAAACCAGTTCTGCAATATCTGACTTAGCACCAGGATTCTATTGTTGCCTTGTTACGGATCAGAATGGTTGTAAAATAACTGTTTGCGTGGAAATTGAATCAGTTAATAGCACTACAAATCTCAATCAAAGCTATATCCGACTTTTTCCAAACCCTGCCTCAAATTTGATTCATCTATCCGGACTCAAAGAAACTTCGAAGCAAGTCAATTACAGCATTTTCAACAGTTTAGGCCTCTTGGTTCTTTCGAACCGACAAAGTCAGTACAGTGGGACATTCCAAATTGAGATTGGACAACTTCCTGCTGGTCAATATTGGCTGGAATTGGTTCAAAAAGAACAAGATGTTGTTAGAATCCCTTTTGTAAAAATAGAATAGTTATTACCAAATTCAAAGTAAGACGCTGAATAGGCTAAATTTTTACTTGTTCCAAAAGTTTTTCGGAATTAACTTCGACAAAATCAAAGATTTTCGTTGATCCGAAGGGCAAAATCTGCTAACGCGGATTTTGGGTTAATCCAATATACGAAAAGTGGTTCGACGATTGGCTTGATACTCTTCCTCTGAGCAACTTGCGCATGGACAGTCCAGTATTGGTTTGTCTTCTCCGTAACCAATTCCCGCCATTCTCTCTGCAGCAATGCCTTTGGAAGTGAGATAGTCAACAACTGATTGGGCGCGTTTTTGGGAAAGGTCTTGATTGTATATGCCGGAACCTCTGCAATCGGTATGAGAACCCAATTCTATTTTAATTTCCGGATTATCCATAAGTAGTTGAGCCAGTTTGTTCAGTGTAGGGATTGCATCTGGACGAATCTCCCATTTATCATAATCGTAATAAATATTCGCCAAATTTATTTCTACGTTCCTAAGCGCTTTTGTCAATAAAATTTCGAGCTCAAAACTTTGATTCATTCCAGCTATTATTGGAATTCCTTTGCTTGAAAAACTTGCGGTTGACGTCAGATACCCATCTGCCTTTGCTAGAAAGTTATACACCTCATCAGAACTTAATTTGATGCTATATTTTCCTGTATTATCCGGCGACAACAAGGGATCTTTAACGATTGATTTACTTGAAAGGGAAGCGCTTGTTACTGGTTTTCTCCCAATGATAGGACTGTTTGGATTTTGGGCATCTTTATAAATGTTTTCAACGATGAAAATTTCCAAGGTCAAGGTCCCGGTATCTTTGACAATTGCTTGAATTATTGGTTTTGTTCTAACCCATCTGTAAATATCATCTCCTCCTAAACCTCCGTTTCTATTGGAAGAAAGATACCCAAATGCGAGATTTAGTGTATCTGTGTTTTGAAATGGGTCAGTCACAAATCCAAAATCATCCGATCCACTGTTAATCGGAGCCATCAGGTTAATTGGAGGAGAAAATTGACCCTTGTCTAACATGTAAGTTTTGAAAACATCTAATCCACCCATACCAGGTAAACCAGTTGAACTAAAATACAAGGTGTCGCTATCTTGGAATGGAAATTTCTCATCACCTGGGGTATTAATGTTTCTGGGCAATAGCTTTGGCTGTGACCAATTATTATTTATTGATTCAGACATGTATAGATCATATCCACCTATTCCTTCAGGGTCTGACGCGCAAAATACCAAACGTGTGCCATCTTTGCTCAAAGTAGCGTGCATGTAATTTACTGAGGATAGTTTAAAAGGCAATACTTCAGGATTGGACCATTGTCCATCATTTTTATACGAAATGTATAAGGAACAATATTGGTCTGATTTTTTTGCTCCTGTGCATCTTGTAAAAACTGCTTTAGATTGATTGCCGTCAAAAGTGATCGTTCCTTCATTATCTGAGGTGTTGAAAGGTCCCTCTAAATTTTTTATATCTCCAGTTCTGTTATCACCTACCAATAGATCACTGTAAGCTCTTTCAGTCCAATGATAGTTTTCAAGCTTTTCACCTAATTTACGGTCTGATGTGAATACAACACTATTCTTTTGAAGGGTTATGGGAGCATAATCATCTGCTGAAGAGTTAATCGTTAAGGAACTTATTTTGTATGGGTTATTTGCTAATTGTTTTACCCATAACAATCCGTTTTCGCAAGCAGTTATTTCACGTCGATATTCGTATGGACTGCCAATTTCTTGTCCCAACAGTTTGAATGCAGTTAATGCTTCTTGATATTGTTGTTGAAATTTTAGTGCATAAGCATATTCCATCAGAGCCTCCGAACCATATTGATAGTCGTATGCTGTTTTGAACCAACTTGAGGCTTTATCTGAGCTCCCTAGTCGTTTATAGGACTGAGCTATTTTCCAGGCTATTCTTCCTTTTTGGATTCTGGATTTTTCTTTTTTGTAATTCTTGACCAATCCAGGAAGTGCGTTGGCGTATTGTTTCTTCTGATACGCGATTACGGGATCATCAATTTTTAGACTTTTATTGCATGAAATAAAAGCCATAAAAACGAAAATACTTAAAACTGAATACTTCATATTGTTAAAACTGCAACGCTAAGTTATCCTTATTCAATGTATTTAAAGGTTCTTTTCTTTTGAACCAATAAAAAAAAGCCTGCTGACAAATCAACAGGCTTCCCATATATTGGTTGTAAATATATTATTTAATAGCTTTGCTAAAATGCTTTTTTTCAGCAACAGTCTTGCTTTTCAATGACTTTGCAAAGTCATAAACTACCGGAGCGGCAATGAATATTGAAGAATAAGTTCCAACAATTATACCTACTACTAGCGCAAATGCAAATCCTTTTATACTGCTACCTCCAAACAAGAACAAGATCAATACTACCAACATGGTTAGTAGGGAAGTGATGATAGTTCTACTCAATGTGCTATTGATAGCCATATTGATAATTTCTTTCTCCGTTTTATCTCGGTGGATATGCAGGAATTCTCTCATTCTATCAAATACAATTACGGTGTCATTATTTGAATAACCAATGATGGTCAATAATGCTGCAATAAATGCTTGATCTATTTCAAGTGAGAAAGGCAAGATGCCATGGAATAAGGAGAATACGCCAAGTACAAATAATGCATCATGGAATAAGGCTGCAATAGCTCCAACGCTGTATTGCCATCTGCTGAACCGGAACAAAATGTAGATGAATATTAGCAAAAGAGAGAAAAAAGCTGCTTTAAAGGAAGATCGGCTGATGTCGTCTGCTACAATTGCGCCCACCTTGCTGGATGAAACAATTTTAGTGCCATTGGTTTCGGCATTTGTAAATTGTTCCAAAGTTGTTGAACCAGTATAGCTTTTGAGTCCTTCAAACAATTTTTTAGTTACTATTTGGTCAGTTCCATCTTCAGAATTGTCGATCAAATAACTTGTAGTAATATTGTAGGTATTGGCAATATCTACAGCTTTCACTACAGGAACAGCTCCATCAAATGAAGTGGTGAGTGATTGACGCATGGCATCAATATCTACTTTGGCACCTTTTTCTATTACAACATTGTAGCTGTATCCGCCCTTGAAGTCAACCCCTAGTTCGAAACCTCTTGCGAAATAACTTGCTATTCCAATAACAATAAATGTACAAGAAATTATGTAAGTTATTTTACGCATACCAACCCAATCAATATTGATATTGGTCAACGCATTCATTGTAGGTGGAGTCCAAAACTTCAAGTTAACTCCTCTAGATATCAACCAGTCAATCAAGAGACGTGAAATGATGACCGCAGTGATTAATGAAAAGAGAATACCAATGATCAAAACCACAGCAAATCCTTTGATAGGACCCAATCCAAAATAAGCCATTACAACTGCCGATAGCAATGTAGCAACGTTCGCATCAATTACAGCAGATAAGGAATGCTTGAATCCTTCTTTAACGGAGGTAATTAAGGTTTTTCCTAGTCTGAGTTCCTCTCTTATCCGCTCAAATATTACTACGTTAATATCCACAGCAATACCCATGGTCAATACCAAACCTGCAATACCTGAAAGTGTCAGGACAGTACCAAAATTAGACAAGGCACCCATGATAAATATCAAGTTGGCTATCAAAGCGACTACTGATATGATACCACCAGTACTGTAATAAATGATCATAAATATCATCAATGCCAAAATACCAAACAAGATAGACTTCAATGATTTATCTATATTATCAGCCCCTAAACTAGGACCAACCAAGGATTCTTGGATGATTTTTGTCTTAGCAGGTAGTTTACCTATCTGTAATATGTTCGCAAGATCCTTACCTTCTTGTGTATTGAAAGTTCCTGTGATTTGAGAATCACCTGTTAAAATTGCGTTCTGAACTCTTGGAGCGGATACTACTTCATCATCCAAAACTATCGCAATTTCACGGTTTTGATCTTGTGCAGCTCTGGTAGTCATTTCACCCCAAATCTTCGCACCCTTCGCATCCATGCGCAATGAAACTGCAACTTGTCCTGAACGCGGGTCAGGACTTGCGCTAGCATCAGTAACGTGGTCACCCTCAAGAGGTGCTTTATCACCTACTTTTTTTATTGCAAACAATTGATAATTGTTGGTTGCTTTGCCAGTCTTTTGATCCTTGTCAGCGTCCTTAGCAAATCTAAATTCTAAATCTTGGGGAAATAAGTTTTTAATCTCAGAACGGTTCAAATAAGAAAGTATCAATTCTCTCTTGTTCTTTTCTGCAACCCCCATTACGCTTGGCGCGTATAGGCTTTGATTGCCTGAAGCACTGTTGAGTGTAAGAACCGAAAGAAGAGGACCCTTGCCGTTTGATTTAGTTGTATCTTTTGCAATACTTGCCAACATGCTATCTTGTTTGACCTGAGCTGCTGAGTCCAAACCTGCCGCACTTAATTCAGGATTTTTCAGGATGGCTTCTATCCGCTTGTTAGCCTCAGAAAAAGCACCTGAAATTCCATTGTCACTCATACGGTAAACATCATAAAATTCCAACTTCGCGCTTGCTTGCAGGAAATTTCTTGCACGTTGAGGATTATCAATACCAGGTAATTCAACCACGATCAAATCACGGGATGCATCCAATGATACATTTGGTTGGGTTACACCGAATTTATCAATACGATCTTTTAATCTTTTGAAAGTTAAGTCTACAGTTTCAGTAGCTTTCTGACGCAAAACAGCTGTTACTGCATCATTAGATGTTCCAAAGTTGATTCTATCCTTCAATGCGTCATTTCGTGAGAAAATAGAAGCCAAGGAGGTTCCTCCAGCCTTTTTATATTCATCAACAAAAATTGATACAAAATCACCAGGTGATTTCTTTTGTACAGCTTCTGCTTGATCTAGAGCTTTTAAAAATACAGGATCTTTAGAGTTATTGGACAAAACTTTTACGAAATCTTTCAAATCTACTTGTAGGATTACGCTCATACCACCTTTTAGATCCAATCCTAGTGCCAATTGCTGGCGCTTTAAATCTTCATATGTGTACGATTTCAAATAAGGGATTTTGAATACTTCCTCGCTTGACATTGAATCCAAATAATTTGTCCTAATTTGTCTCAATAAAGCATTCTTTTCGTCACCAACTAAGTTGGACTTTGCAACTTGCTTTTGAGCGTAAGCATCAGCATTTTTCTCAACTCTTCTGCTCGGTAAAATAAATAAATACTGTACCACACAAACGAAAGCTAGCAAAATGAGGAAAAACCGAATTATACCTTTACCTCTCATGTTATAGATTTAAATTTTATTTATATGTTTGCGAAAAACTGCGCAAAGATAGTTCTTCTACTGCTTATATGCGTGTTTGTTGCAAAAATGAGTTACTAATTCACTTATTTTACAAGTATTTTTTTTATTTCAAGGATCATCATGCCTTATGAAGTATTGATTTTTTCGGTTTTTTTATCAAATTAAGTCCACCAAAAGGAGGCGCATCAATTTTTAAGTCAAACGGAAAACAGAAAATTATGGTCTGTAAAGATTTAAAGTATATTTTTGTGCTACAATATTTAACGATATGTTATCAAGAAACGCCATAATTGCTATTATTTTTTTCCTGTTGGGAGCCTCCATATTGGTTGTTGGATATATGCATGAAACTAGGATTCGTGAAGGAAAGAAAATATTAGTTAAAAAGGAGCAGCCATATGATGATCAATGGATTAAGCGCTCTTACCCATCTACAATTTTTGCACAAAAAGCCATGTTGCAATCATTGGAAAAACTCAAAGCTGAAGTGAACAATAGAGGAGGTGGTATTGGTTTCAATGAAGAATGGATTACACAAGGTCCAGGTAATATTGGGGCACGTATCAATGTGCTTGATATTCATCCAACCAACAGCAATATTATTTATGTAGGATTCTCTCATGGAGGGATTTGGAAAACTACAAATGCTGGTCAAACTTGGAATCCTGTTTTTGATGACAATCCTTATTTGGCTATTGGAGCAATTTCAATTGATCCGGTAAACCCAAATATAGTTTTTGCAGGTACTGGTGATGTAAATGTACCTGGTAATATGTTTTTAGGTAACGGAATCTATGTGAGTAAAAACGGCGGGTTGACTTGGAGTCCATCTGGCTTGGAAAAAAGTAAAATTGTTTCAAAAATTGTTTTTGATCCCCTTGATCACAATCATATATACGCTGGAACAATTGGTAACCCATTTGAGAAAAATGCAGATCGGGGAATGTATGAATCAAAGAATGGAGGTATAACATGGAATAAAATCCTTTATATCAATGATGAAACAGGAATTATGGATATTGAAGTCAATCCAGTCAATCCTAAGGTAATGTTTGCAACAAGTTTTTCAAGAATCAGATCTTCCAATCAATCGATCGTCTCAAGTCCCTTCAATAAGATATACAAAACTGCTGATGGTGGGTTGAACTGGGCAATCGTCAACAACGCATTGCCTGAAGATATAGTCACGGGTAGAATCAGTATCGATTTGTGTCGTGCAAATCCCGATGTTATCTATATCAGCTATATTGGTTCGTCTCAAGATATTGAGTATGTTTATAAATCTGAAGATGGGGGAGTTTCATTTTTTGATCTTGATGCATTAAATACTGGGCTCCAAGGAGGGATGACTGGAGGTTTTGGATGGTATTTTGGACAAATAGTTATCAATCCTCAGGATTGTAACGTCGCTAATATTATGGGAGTAGATCTTTATGGAACCAATGACGGTGGGCTTACTTGGTCTCTAACTGCACCACCATGGTGGAGCTATGAGGTGCATGCTGATAAACATGATATTAAATATGACCAAGCTGGAAATTTATATTTAGCTACGGATGGTGGTTTGTATCGAACTGCGGATATGTTGACTTGGGAGGATGTTGAAAATATTCCTGCTACCCAGTTCTACAGGGTGGCTCATAATCCCCACGATCCAACTGTGTATTACGGTGGAGCTCAAGATAACGGAACCACTGCTGGCAATAAAGACAATATCAATGATTGGTTTAGATATTTTGGTGGAGATGGATTTTTGCCGGTGTTTCATCCTACTGAAGCTGGAATAATCTATTACGAAACTCAAAACGGAGGAATTTTTGCCTCAGTTAATGGTGATTTCTTTAATATCCAAGATAGTATTGATACGCTTTTCCCTGATATTCGGTTCAATTGGGATACTCCATATTTTTTAGACAACCAAAATCCTTCTACGCTTTATGTTGGCGGAAATGCCGTGTTGGCAAGTTATGACAATGGATATAATTTTGTTCAGTTATCAGGAGATTTAACTGGTGATATAACATATTTGAAGAATGTTCACACCATAACGAGTATGCATCAATCTGATATTGATCCCGCCACAATGACCGTTGGAACAGGAAATGGGTATGTTTGGGTTACCAAGAATACAGGTATGACTTGGGATTCTGTTCATCAGAATGGACTGCCAGACAGATATGTTACTTGTGTCAAAACTTCTACCATCAATAGCAATAAGATTTATACCTCATTTACCGGTTACCAATATAATGAGGAGTTGGTCTACTTGTATGTTTCTGTAAATAATGGTCAAACATGGACATCTATTCAAGGAGATTTACCCGAGTCAGGTATCAATGACATCTTGATTCTTCCAGGTTATGATGATGAGATTATTTTTGTCGCTACAGACGCAGGAGTTTATGGAACAACCAATGGCGGACTAAATTGGCAACGACTTGGTGTCAACATGCCTTTGATTCCAGTCTCACATTTGACCGTAAATACACTGACAAATGAATTGGTAGCTGCAACATATGCAAGATCGATTCAGAGCTATCCTCTTGAGCAGTTAACTAGCACCATTCAATCAAAGGATCAAAAAGAAGAACTATTGGCTTATTTCAATGGAAATACGTTGAATTGGAGTTTAAGTGGCACTTCAATTGCTACAGAATTGAGTCTGTATGACATCTCAGGTAACATTGTCTTTAACAGGCGCACTTCCAATAATTATGGTAATCACGAAGTTGATAATTTGCCAAGTGGATTATATGTTGTGCTGATAAAGACAAAAGAAGGATTTTTGAGCAAAAAGTTGATTCATTTTTGATGCTCAATGTGCCGATATCGAAAATATGTCACAATTAACTCCCTTGTAAATTCTTGGGCATTGTCGATAGATGTTTTTTGCCTAACACTATATTGATTTGTATTGTTAAAAGTTTAAAGTATCTTTGGGTGTGTTTTGGGCGCGACTTTACCTGTCAGGTAAAGCTCCAATTTCTGAACCAACGAACCATCAATGGAAGAGAAGAGCAATGATCAGGTACTTTACAAAAACATACGGACAGCTTTCTGAATTAGATACCTTTACGGAGGGATGCTGGGTACACATTTGTTCCCCTTTTAGTAGCAATGAATTAGAAGATTTTGCAGATTTACTGGGCATACCATTGGATTTTTTAACGGATTCATTGGATATTGATGAACGTGCTCGTTATGAAAGAGAAGAAGATATTCGTTTTATTCTTATCAATACACCAGTTCCCAACAACAGACAAGAGGATAATGAGGCGGTCTACATTACAGTCCCAATCGGTATGATATTGCATGAAAAATGCCTGGTGACCATCTCGGCCTACGACAATACCATTATAGACCAATTCCTCAAAGATAAAATAAAGCACTTCAATCCACATGATGCTAGTAATTTTGTTCTACAGCTGTTTGATCAAAATGTAAACAGATTCACAGGATACCTGAAAAAGTTGAATTTGAGTCGGAATGTCATAGAACAAGAGCTTTTTAACACAAGTAGGGCAGAGGGCTTGAAGCAATTGCTAGGGCTGGAAAAGAGTTCAGTTTACTTTGTGAACGCTCTGAGTTCCAATGAACTTCTAAAAATGAAAATCAAAAGAACTGATTTTCTTGGAATCAAGGACGATGAAGACAAAACAGATTTCTTTGAGGATATTATTATCGATAATAACCAAGCGCATCAAATGGCCAACGTTTTTACGAATATCATCGGTGGTACAATGGAAGCGATGGCAAGTATCATTTCAAATAATTTGAACATCGTCATTCAACGACTGACATTAATTACCATCGTTTTAATGGTTCCAACTTTGGTGTCTAGCTTCTATGGCATGAACATTAAGTATCTACCATTTGTGGATACAAAATACGCTTTTCTGTATATTGTTATTTTTTCATTAAGTTTAAGTGTACTTCTTGTATGGTTTTTTAGGAGAAAGAGGTTGTTTTAATTATAAGAACATCCATAATATAATCAAATTGGTTATATTTTATTGTCCCATAAAAATAGTGACTGTTGATAGTGTTGATAAATATAGTATAATTTGTAACACTTAGATTTATAGGTACTTATATTAATTATCCACATAATGTGGAAAACTGGCATGGTGTATAATTCAAGCTTATTCGCTACTTTTGTTGAATAATTTAGTTACATAATTCGGCATGATTTTATAAAGACTTGATTTCAAGCTATTAAAGTTAATCTCTCGAATTTTATAACTGGATTGTAATCAAATAAAGCAACAACAAAGCCATGAAAGCAACACAAGAGGAGCCTATCCTTAAAGAGAACCCATCGAGGTTTGTATTATTCCCAATTCAACATCCTGATATTTGGGAATGGTATAAAAAGTCAGAGCAAAGTTTCTGGACTGCAGAAGAAATTGATCTCAGTTCCGATCAGAATGACTGGGAAAAAATGAGTGATAATGAAAGACATTTTGTCAAACACGTTTTGGCATTCTTTGCAGCAAGTGATGGAATTGTAAATGAAAACCTTGCCGAAAATTTTGTCTCTGAAGTTCAATATACCGAAGCAAAATTTTTCTACGGTTTCCAGATCATGATGGAAAATATTCACTCTGAAACCTACTCGCTCCTTATCGATACCTATATAAAAGACAATAAGGAAAAGGATTATCTTTTCAACGCAATCGATAACATGCCGTGCGTAACACGTAAGGCAGAGTGGGCAATGAGATGGATCAAAAACGGAACATTTGCTGAGCGTCTGATCGCATTTGCAGCTGTTGAAGGGATTTTCTTTTCTGGTAGCTTTTGCTCAATCTTCTGGCTTAAAAAGCGCGGTTTGATGCCAGGGCTTACTTTTTCCAATGAGTTGATTAGCCGTGATGAAGGTGTACATTGTGATTTTGCCTGTCACCTATATACCAAACATTTGAATTATAAATTGGATCCAGCAATGGTTCAATCAATTATTGCTGATGCAGTAGAAATCGAAAAAGAATTTGTAAGCGATTCATTGCCTGTTGGCCTGATTGGTATGAATTCAGATTTGATGTGCCAATATATTGAGTTCGTTGCAGACAGACTTCTGGCAGCATTGCATGTCGATAAAATATTTAAAGCTGAAAATCCGTTCGCATGGATGGATATGATTTCAATGCAAGGAAAAACAAACTTCTTCGAAAAAAGAGTCGGTGACTACAAGAAAGCCGGTGTCGGAGACGAAGAAAAAGAGAAAACATTCACAATTGATGCTGCATTCTGAATCAGCAACCCAAAAACATTTAATAACCCTACTGAGATTTTACCTAGATAAACCCTACCCTACAACAAAACCAAACGAACATGCAAGTAATCAAACGAAGTGGTAAAAAGGAAGACGTTTCCTTTGACAAAATCACTGCACGAGTCAAGAAATTATGCTACGGCCTAAATTCTCAATTTGTTGAACCATTGACAATCGCAAAAAAAGTAATTCAAGGATTGTATGATGGTGTTAGTACAACTGAGCTGGATAACCTGGCAGCTGAAACAGCAGCAACCATGGCATCCCACCATCCTGATTATGCTTTATTGGCAGCCAGGATAGCAGTTTCAAACCTGCACAAGAATACAGCAAAGTCATTCTCAAAAACCATCAAAGAACTTTACAACTACATCGATCCAGCAACTGGAGATGCCGCAGGTTTAATCAGCGATTTTACCCATGACATCATTCAAAAATATAAGGATGAATTGGACTCAGCAATCATTTATGATCGTGATTATGATTTTGATTATTTTGGATTCAAAACCTTGGAAAGATCTTATCTGCTTAGAACCTACGGAAGAGTGATTGAGCGACCTCAGCACTTATTGATGCGTGCTGCCGTCGGAATTCACGGCGAGGATATTCAAAGTGCAATTGTTACCTACAATTTGATGTCAGAAAAGTGGTTCATTCACGCCACTCCAACTTTATTCAATGCGGGAACACCAAAGCCACAATTGAGCTCTTGTTTCCTTTTGAGTATGACTGATGATAGTATTTCAGGTATTTTTGATACACTTACAAGATGTGCAAAAATAAGCCAATCCGCTGGTGGTATTGGATTGAGCATCCATAATGTTAGAGCTCAAGGCTCATATATCAAAGGAACAGGGGGCACATCAAACGGAATTGTACCTATGTTGAGAGTGTTCAATGATACAGCAAGATACGTAGATCAAGGAGGCGGAAAGCGCAAAGGTGCTTTTGCAGTTTATTTAGAGCCTTGGCATGCAGATGTTTATGATTTTCTGGAACTGAAGAAAAATCACGGTAAGGAAGAAATGAGAGCACGTGATTTGTTTTACGCATTATGGATACCAGATCTTTTCATGCAAAGAGTACAAAACAATGAGGATTGGTCTCTATTTTGTCCCAATGAAGCCCCAGGATTGTACGATTGCCACAGTGGTGAATTCGAAGCATTGTACCATAGATATGAGGAAGAAGGTCGTGCGCGCAAAGTTGTCAAAGCTCAAGAACTATGGTTTGAGATATTAGAATCGCAAATTGAAACAGGCACACCATATTTGCTTTACAAGGATGCTGCAAATAGAAAGTCCAATCAGCAAAATTTGGGTACCATCCGCAGCAGTAATCTTTGTACTGAGATTATTGAGTACACAAGTCCTGATGAAGTAGCAGTATGCAACCTGGCCTCAATATCTCTTCCAAAATTTGTCAATCCCGATCAAACATTCAATTTTGAAAAATTGTATGATGTTACTCGCGTAATGACACGGAATCTGAATAAAATAATTGATATCAATTATTACCCTATCCCTGAAGCTGAAAATAGCAACATGCGTCACAGACCAATAGGTCTAGGAGTTCAAGGCCTTGCTGACGCTTATATACTGATGCGTTTTCCATTCGATTCGGCTGAAGCACAGAAGTTGAATCGTGAAATATTTGAAACCATATACTATGCGGCGCTGACAGAATCGCATGCACAAGCAGTCAAACATGGCAAGTATTCGTCTTTTGAGGGATCACCAATAAGCAAAGGTATTTTTCAATTTGATATGTGGGGTGTGACTCCAACCAATAAATGGGATTGGGAAACTTTACGCGCTCAGGTCATGAAAGATGGTATCAGAAACAGTCTTTTGCTGGCGCCAATGCCTACTGCATCTACGTCACAGATTTTAGGAAATAATGAGTGCTTCGAGCCATATACTTCAAACATATATACCCGTAGGACGCTATCAGGAGAATATATCGTAGTGAACAAACACCTACTTAAAGACTTGGTAGGTCTTGGTTTGTGGGATGAAGAAATGCGTCAGGATATCATCAGTGCCAATGGATCAATCTTGCATGTTCACAGAATTCCTGAGCACATTAAAGAACTTTACAAAACAGCATGGGAGTTGAGTCAAAAGACGTTAATCGATCAAGCTGCTGACAGAGGTGCCTACATTTGTCAAAGTCAAAGTTTGAACCTCTTTATGGCCAACGCAAGCTTCAGTAAACTTTCATCTATGCACTTCTACGGATGGCAAGCTGGTTTGAAAACTGGAATATATTACTTGCGTTCTCAAGCAGCCGTTGATCCAATCAAATTTACCTTGGACGCAAAATATCAGCGAACGGCAGACACCAGTCTGGGGATCAATGATGCAAATGACACTCAAACCAAAGGTGCAGATTATACCAGTTCGAATGATTCATTACCCAAAAGTTTTGCAGAACCTGAGGCAATGGCCCAAGTTTGTAAGCTAGATGATCCGGAATGTCTTTCATGTGGAAGCTAATAAACTAACCTAGATACTTTCACAGGGGTTGGCTTCGCCAGCCCCTTTTTTATTGTATTAATTTCTTGATTCGTTCAAGTGCCAAGGGCAAGCCCAATGTTGCATTCAATGGAATTATGCTCAGCTGCGACTTTGGAATTCGTGTTGTTATCTGATCAGCATTAGGATCGACAAAGTAAATATGACAAGAATTCCGACAGGCACCCAATAAGCCAGCTGCAGGATAAACTTGTAAACTAGTACCAACTACAATCAAGTAATCACTTTGCGAAATAATTTGGTAGGCTCTATCAATCAGTGGAACAGCCTCACCGAACCAAACAATATTAGGTCTGAGTTGATTGCCATTTTCACATTGATCTCCCATCTTTAGGTCATTTGTCCAGCTGTAGATTAAGTTATCATCTTTTTCACTTTTTACCTCCAACAATGAACCGTGCAAGTGCAAAACCGTGGTTGATCCCGCTCTTTCATGTAAATCATCAACGTTTTGAGTAATGATATTTACCTGTGCCCATGATTTAGCTTCGGAGAGCGCTAAATGTCCAGCATTGGGGACGACAGAAAGTAAATGACTTCTTCTCTGGTTGTAGAAATCCAAAACCAATTGAGGGTTTCTTGCCCATGCTTCAGGTGTAGCAACATCTTCAACGCGATGTCCTTCCCAAAGTCCACCACTGTCTCTAAAAGTCTTTAACTTGCTTTCGGCACTAATGCCTGCTCCAGAGAGAACCGCAATTTTATTCATTAGAATCTGTATTTAAATAATTTTCATGTCACATAAAATAACAATACAAATTGTTAATTATTAATATGTATATGAATAAAAAATTGATGTAAAAATTTAATAACTAATATTTTAGACATTTTGGTAAATTTTAATAGAATAAATTTTAGTTTATTATTGTATCAAGCTTTTCATTACTTTTTGGATCACTCAGAGTCTAAACTTGCATGTATCATTATTTAGATGTATGTTTGTAGGAGTTATAGGATATAACAAAGTATTTACGAAACCAAAACTTACCTTAACATGAAGGTAAAACAACAAATTATATTAACCGCAGTTATCTGTTTAATTACTTTTAACTCCTCTCAATTATCTGCGCAAGATCGAGATATTCACTTTACGCAGTATGGGATGTCGCCCATTAATATCAATCCAGCTCTGACTGGAATATTCAATGGGGACATACGGTTCACGGGCAATTACCGAAATCAATGGTTTTCTGTTCCGGTCAGTTACAACACCGTTTCCTTGGCTTATGATCGAAAGATCTACAATGTCAAACTCAAAAATGGCCTTTTTGGGCTTGGTGGTATGATAAATTACGACCAAGCTGGGGACAGTAAACTCAATTCCCTGCAAATTAACTTAGCAGGGTCTTACACTCAACGGATCACTCCTCGGAATTTTCTTACTTTAGGGGCCAACGCTGGGTTTGCACAACGCGCCTTAAGTAGAGATAATCTGACATGGGACCAACAATTTCAGAATGGACAATTTAATGGGGCATTGCCTGGTGAAGAGATACCAACCCTAGCTAAAATTTATCCCGATTTTGGAGTTGGTTTGAACTGGCATTTTCAAGTTCCCAATTCAAGAAGAACTCAATTTGACTTGGGTGCAGCTTATTACCACGCTCATCAACCTAATGTAAGTTTTTATGATGCTGAGAATGTTCCCCTCAGGGCAAGATTGAACGCCCAATTTTTGGGAGCATTTAAGGTGCTGCCAAAGTTTGATGTTATAGCCAACGGAAATTTCTACAATCAGGGCGAAAGTAATCAGGCTGTTGCTGGTGGAGGAATTCGTTACCATTTTGATGAAAGAATAGGTCGTGAAAGTGCTATACAGCTTGGTGCAGAATACAGATTTCTCTTCCGAGACTCTTGGGCGCCGGTAGTTACATTTTACCACAAACAATGGAAAGTCGGAGTAAGTTATGATTTCAACCTCTCAGACTTCAGTGTTGCAACAAATGGGAACGGTGGTCCAGAACTAGGTATCATGTATCTCATAACTAAAGTTAAGCCACTGCCGGTTTACAAATCCTGCCCAATTTTCTAAATTAACATAACCCCCTTCAACATATATTTTCATTATGAAGAAGTTATTACTACTAGTTTTATTAGTTTCGATGAACATTTGTTTATTCGGCCAAACTCAAAAGGCCTTCATAAAAGCTGCTGACAAGGCAATCGAAGATAAAGATTATTATAGTTCATTAGAATATTATCAAACAGCTTTGGATTTCAAGCCAAAGAATATTGAACTACAATATAAGGTAGCTGAAAGTGCACGTTTATTCAATGCTTATGAACTTGCAGAACAACATTACCAGATGGTTCTCGACGGTGACTCTACCAATCAATACCCCTTAGCTGCTTATCGGTTGGGGCAAATGCAATTATTGTTAGGTAAATATGAAGAGGCCAGTTCAAACTTGAGCAAATCTGCAGCCAGATCAAATCAGACAAGTCCTGAAGTACAAGCCTCTACTGAACAAGCAATGAACAATTGTAAATACGCCTTAGGCGCAAATGTTCCGATTGCATTGAATTGTGATATCATCAAATTGGATGAAACGGTAAATAGCCCTTGGAATGATTTTGCACCTTCAATCATCGGAGGAACTTTTAATTATACCTCCATGCGATTTCTTGCAGAAAAGGAAAAGCGAGATCCTCCAAGAGTTTATGCTGGAATATTAGAAAGGAAAGGTGATGAAAATGTAAAGAGATTAGCGATAGGAACAGGCAAGACCTTGCATTATGCTCATTCTGCAATCAATCAACAGGGCAATGTGGTCTATTTGACAATTTGTGAAAACTTGAACAGTACTGATATTCGTTGTGATCTCTACAAAGCCAGTTATGAAAATGGAAATATCGGAACACCCCAAAAATTGGCTGAACCAATCAATGCTCCTGGTTTTACCACTACACAGCCATCATTGAGCTTTGACGAAAAGACCAAAATAGAGCGATTGTATTTTGTATCTGATAGAACTGGTGGCAAAGGATATAAGGACATTTATTACGCTGATATTCAGGGCGAAACGATTGGTGCGCCAGTCAATCTTACAGCAATAAATACTGATAATGATGAAATCACACCGTATTTTCATGCTCCTTCAAGTACCCTTTATTTCAGTTCAGATGGATATACAGGATTAGGAGGTTATGATGTTTTTACTTCCAAATTGAAAGAAAATAAATGGACCGTTCCTGCTAACGTTGGTAAGCCAGTGAATTCCAGCAGAAATGATTTGTACTACTGGGTTTCAGAAAGGGAGGACACTGCATTTTTTGCTTCAAACAGAGATCAAGCTTTATTTATAGCTAAAGAGAAAAATGCATGTTGCAATGATATTTTCTTAGCAAAGTATATTATCATAAAATTGAATGCTTTTACTTTTGAAACTGCTACAAAGGCAGCTTTGAATGGATGTAAAATACAATTGTATGAATTAACTCCTGAAGGCCGAGTCTTGGTAGATGAAATTGCCGATGCTTCAACCAACATGGCTGTTTTCAAATTGTTGCCTGACAAAGACTATGAGATAGTCGCAAGCAAAAACTTGTATGATGAGGACAAAGCCATTATTACAACGAAAGGAATATCAGACTCAAAAGACATCATCCAGAACTTGTATCTGAGAACTTCAAAAATCGAACTTGACCTATTTACATTCGATGATGCTACCAAAGCCGCTCTTTCAAACTCAATGGTTCAGTTATTTGACATATCTGATGGTCAAGCGGTTCTTTTATCAGAAAAGAGTAATCCTACTGCCAATGATTACAAGTTTACATTAGATCCTTGTAAGACATACAGAGTAGTAGTGTCTCATGATGGTTACACTACATACACGGAGGAATTCAAAACACCTTGTGATGGCTCAGTTAAAAGTATTAGAAAAGACGTGTATCTTCAGAAATCCATACCTGAAGATTATCTCCCACTTGCGGTTTACTTTGACAATGATATTCCTGACAAGAAGTCCATGGCAAGAACCACAAGAGTTACTTACAATCAGACCTATGTTAACTATCTCAAAAGAGAGGATTATTTCGAAAGCCAATATTCAAAGAATCTAATTAAACTAGCACAACCACAAGCTCTTGATGCAATCCATAGGTTCTTTGAAGACAAGGTTAAGAACGGTAAGAGAAGACTTGATGAATTCAGTAAGATTTTGCTTGAATTATTGCAAAAAGGCGAAGTAATAGAGTTGGAAATACAAGGTTATTGCTCACCATTGGCTTCAAGCTCATACAATTTAAGATTAGGTAGTCGCCGAGTTAGCAGTATGATGAACCACTTTAGATCTTATGAAGATGGAGCACTACTACCCTATATCAAATCAGGTCAACTGAAACTTCGCGAGATTTCATTTGGTAAAGACAGGGCTCCACAAGGAATAAGCTCAAGCAGAAATGATACAAGAAGCTCTATTTTTTCACCTGAAGCTTCAGCGGAACGAAGATCCGAGGTGTTGAATGTTAATAGAACTGGTAACGGTACCCTTAAGAAGTAGGCCCAAACATAAATTTAATTGTCATGAAGAAGGGAAATAAAATATATAATGGACTTTTCAAATTTAATATTTGTAGGATATTATTTTTAGTCTCGTTTGTTTTCTTAGGTTTCAAAGCTCAAGCTACTCACATTGTAGGTGGCGAAATGAGTTATAAGTGCCTAGGAAACAACCAGTATGAAGTTGTTTTGTTTATGTACAGGGATTGTTTTTTTGGTCAGGCTCCTTTTGATCAAGAGGCTTTTATTGGAATTTTTGACGCTGATAACAACTTGATTGATAGTCTAAAAATCAATTTCAGTGGCCAAACAGATACGCTCGTTAATACTGACAAGTGTTTGTTTGTTCCCCCTTCTTTATGTGTTGAACGGTTTATATACAGGGACACAATAGAACTTCCGTTTATAAGTACTGGTTTTTACCATCTTGTATATCAGCGCTGCTGCAGAAATGCTACTATAAAAAATATAACGAGTCCACTTACACGTGGGGCTACTTGGGATGTTAAAATCACAGCTGATGCAATCAAAGATTGTAATAGTTCTCCGGTATTTAAGGAATGGCCACCTATATTTATTTGTGTAGATCAGAAGTTGAATTTTGATAGCGGAGCAGAAGAAATTGAACTAGGGACAAAATCCGACAGTTTGGTTTACCGACTCTGCGACCCCAAAGATGGTGGAATTTATATTATTAATCCCAAACCAACTCCTCCTGCATTTCCTCCATATTTGGATATTCCTTACCAATTTCCTTATACGCTTGCTAATCTGCTTGGCGGATCAGACCCGCTTGTAATTGATCCTGTAACGGGTATCATGACTGCTACCCCTCCAACAGTTGGCCAATTTGTGGTAGGAGTTTGTGTTGATGAGTTTAGAAATGGAATTTTGTATTCTACTGTGCGTCGTGATTTTCAATGGAATGTTGTTAACTGTGGTAAGATTGAAGCATTTTGGACTCCTGATAAAGCAAATAATTGTGATGATTTAGAGGTGCAATTCACCAATACCAGTACCGAGTCTTTTCAGTACAAATGGTTCTATCAAGATATCAATAAGGGTTCAGGTGATGTTTTATTCTCTACTATAAAAAATCCATTATTTACTTTTCCTGATACGGGAACTTATGTCGTGAAATTAGTTGCAGAGCCTAATTCAATCTGCACCGACACCTTATCTCAAACCTTGTTTTTCCAAAGTAATTCACTGGCAGCAAAATTTGATTTTGAAGTCATCAATTGTATAGACTCTTTTAAAATTCAAGTGTTGGATCAATCTACAGATCCAGTTAGTCCCGTTGCATTTTGGAAATGGAATCTGATCTATGATGGCGGCACATTAACCAGCAATTTAAAGAATCCTCAGTTCTTGCTTTCGGGAAGTTCCTTAGTCACCATACATTTGATTGCCGAATCTGTCAATGGATGTATAGATACCATTTCAAAGTTGTTCCAAGCCAATCTTTTATTTTTAGATAGTTTAACAGCGGATACCATTGACTTATGTAAATACGATGCTGTTGAGTTAAATCCAGATTTTATACCCTCATATACTTACCAATGGGTTCCAGCAACAGATCTAAATCCAAACGGAAATGTACCCAATCCAATTGCCTCTCCTGATAAAACAACTACATATTGCATGACCTATACCGATTCAACAGGTTTGTGTAATATTGCTCAGTGTGTAACTATCAATGCATTGCGAAGTGTAGACAGTTTTGATTTTAAGATTCGGGTCCCGGAATGTCAGGATTCTATTGTGATTGAAATTATAGATATAGATATAAGTTTACAACCCGGATCGGGTCCTATCAATTGGACATGGGTGCTTACTTCAAGCTTTGGAACGCAGATTTCGAATTTACAGAATCCTAAGTTTGTAATTCCAGGTGCTAGTTTTGTTACAATATCTGGAACGGCATTCACTTTAGACAGCTGTAAATTTGAAGTCAAGAAGTCATTTAAAGCCAACAATATTGTCAATCCCTCTTTAGCAAATGAAGTAGAAATATGCTTTGGTGAATCTGTTGCATTATGGCCTACTGCCTTGCCCCAATGGATTTATGTTTGGACTCCACCAAGTTTTTTAGTACCTAACAATGTAGTTCCTAATCCGATATCAACTCCACCAAGTACCATCCTTTACAATGTGGTTTATACTGATTCAGTGGGTTTATGTCTTGTTAAAGATAGTGTTTTGGTAATAGTTGGTGACAGTTCGGTTGGGGTCAATTTTACATTTGACGTGAAATGTGATGGCCTGAAGGTTGAATTTACAAATACATCAACTGCTGGCATAGCTAACTTTAAATGGGAATTTGGTGATCCTGCTAATTCTAAATCTAATTTGATCAGTCCAAGTTTCTCATATCCTGGGCCTGGTGCGTATAACGTGCTTTTGTATACCACAGATCAAGATGTTTGTAGAGATTCAATTGTGAAGCTTGTCATATTGGAAGAGCCAACTGATACTGCAGACTTTAGTTATGAAGTACTGAGTTGTAAAGATATTATTACTGTTCAATTCAACGGAACGGCATTCTCAACCTACGGGGATGTGACTGCTTGGGAATGGAAACTAAATGGTGTGCCATTTAGCACAGTGCAAAATCCGGTTTATACTTTCACAACACCAGGAAAATATACGGTTATGTTGACTGTAACTTTTGATGATGGTTTGTGTACGGCGACCGTTATGAAAGAGATTGAAATCGACTTTATTGTTCCAAATTTGCCAGACCAAGTACTTTCATGTGATGGTATTCCTGTGGCTCTCAATCCAAATGGGGATCCAAAATATACTTATCAATGGGCGCCTTGTGATAATTTAAGTGATTGTACCTCATTCAATCCAATTGCCAGTCCGCCATTTGCACCATTTTACAGTGTAACTATAACTTATGTGTTGCCTACGGGAGATACTTGTCAAGTTGTAGATTCAGTAAAAGTTGTGCTTGATCCGTTTAGTCCACTGGTCATGGCTGATACTGTTACTTGTAGCAAATTGATCACCTTGGTCGTGTTGAATCTGGGTAATAATTCTGTCTTATGGACAAGCGCAGATGGGACAATCATAGGAAGCGGTTCAGATGTACCATTTTCTTTCAATTCTGACACTTTGGTGATTGCGACTATTACCTCTCCAAATGGTTGTATATTTGTTGATACAGTGAATGTTGATTTGATCACTGATATTCCACCATTATTTGTTGAGGTGAGCCCAGATACTATTATTTGTGGTGATTTGGTGCAATTCACCGCAACCAATGACCCCGGCTATAGCTACTCCTGGAGTCCTGCCAATTTGTATAACAACGCAATTATTTTCAATCCTACTGCTATAGTTAATGAGGATGCTACATTTTCTCTTACCATAGTAGATTTCCGTGGGTGCGTCAACACATGGTCTGAGCCAGTGGATTGTATTCCTAATGCTTGTGCTGAGCCATTTATTTTTATCCCTAATGCGTTCTCTCCTAATGATGATGGCGAAAATGATCGCTTATATGTCAGAGCATTAGATATCATTGAGGAGATGGAATTGATTATCTACAATAGATGGGGTGAGGAAGTTTTCAAAGCTACCAATCAAAGTCAATTCTGGGATGGAACATTCAGAGACACAGGCGAACAATTGAGCCCGGATGTATTCGGTTTTTACCTTAAAGTGAAATGCTTTAATGGCGAAGAATACACTAAAAAAGGAAATATTACCATTGTCAGATAAATTGACAAAAAGCTAATATCCAACAGGTCATGATAATCTTTATCAGGGCCTGTTGTTGTTTTAGTAATATTCCTTTACTAAAAGCCAACGATCTGAGTTATTAATGTATCTTTAACTTATGCGTGAACTAATTATTCGTTGTTTCTTGCTTTTAGTATTGTGTTTATCGTTTAGCTTTGAAGCAAAAGCAACACATATTATAGGTGGAGAATTGACCTATTCCTGTTTGGGTAACAATAAATATGAAATAAGATTAACTGTTTTTCGGGATTGCTTTTATGGCGTTCCCCCTTTTGATGAAACGGCTTCAATCGGTGTTTTTAATAGTAAAAATCAATTGCTGCAGGATGTAAGGATTGCCTATACTACCGATGATACAATCAAACAAGTATTGGTAGGACTATGTAAGGTTATACCACCAAATGTTTGTGTTCATACTACCACCTATATCGATACTATTACACTCAATCCAATTCTGGGAGGATATACTCTGGTTTATCAACGTTGTTGCCGCAATCAGACTTTAAAGAATATTGTAAATCCGCTGGAAACTGGTGCGTCATTTACGATTAAAGTTACTGAAAAGGCACTTTTGGAGTGTAACAATAGTGCAAAGTTCAAAAGTTGGCCACCAATATATATATGCGCCAATGAGCCTATAGATTTTGATCACTCTGCAATCGATTTGGATGGTGACAGTTTGGTTTATAAGTTGTGTACACCCATCAACGGGTTGGATAGCTTTCCGCAGCCACAGCCACCTAACAATCCTCCATATGACAATGTGATCTGGAAAGATCCTCCGTATAATTTGGATAACTTATTGGGAGGAATTCCACTTGCAATTAATCCATTCACAGGATTCTTATCAGGTACACCCAACACTATTGGTCAGTTTGTGGTTGGCGTTTGCATTGAAGAATATAGAGATGGAGAATTAATTTCTCAAACGAACAGAGATTTTCAATACAATGTAGGTCTGTGTGGTGAAACTTTTTCATCCTTTTTTACCCCTGATATTATATGTGATACCTTAAACGTGTCTTTCTCCAATTTAAGTTTGAATGCCAATAATTTTCTCTGGGACTTTGGAGTTCTTGGTACAAATACCGATCAGTCAATACTCTACAATCCAAGCTTTGTTTATCCTGATACGGGAACGTATATAGTTACCTTAATTGCTCAACCTGGCACACCATGTATTGATACTTTTAGTAAAGCCATTAGGGTTTATAGAAATACATTGATTCCAAATTATAAAACCAAAGTGCTTTCCTGCACCGACAGCTTGGTTGTAGAAATTACCGACACCAGCATCGATACTGGCAGTGTGATCATTTCACGAAAATATTATGCGTCGATAAATGGAATATTGGTCGATAGCTCAGAAGTTCCCAATCCTGTATTTGTTTTTCCATTGGGCGGGAATGTATCAGTTACCTTAATTGTCGAAAACGCTCTCGGTTGTGTAAAGCAACGACGAAGGACTATCATTTATCCCAAAGTTCCTCAATGGGATTTGCCCTATGATACTTTGAAAATTTGTCTTGGAGATACCCTGCAATTACAAGGGCTTCTAGATACAAATTTTATTTATAAATGGACCCCTGCAGTATTTTTGAGCAATCCCTCAATTGCCAATCCGCTTGCTTTTCCAGAGGTTTCAACTTCGTATAAAATAAATGTCAAGGATAAGAAATCAATATGTAATTCTAATGTAGATTTGACTATTTTGGTCAACAATCCAAGTTTTCTAAATTTGCCAGATACCATAAAGTCTTGTGATTCCTCGTTTGACATTGTCTTATATCCTGACTCTTTACAAGGCATTGTAAAGGTCTTTTCTGATCCAAATTTTCAAAATATTTTAAGTATTGGCAAAGTTTATAAAGTAACTAATTTGACAGGGATTCAGAAGCTGTATTTGAGTGTAATGGACACTTTGGATTGTGGTGCAACTGATTCAATTGTCATTCAATTCAATGGCTTTAGTTATACTCCTTTTTCCCATAGACTCATATGTCCAGGTGAAATAACCGAATTGATTTTGAATTTCCAAGGGGAAGGAAATCCAAATGCTGAGTGGTCATTGCCATCGTTGGGAACTATTAATGGTGATTCGTTAAAGTTTCAAGGGAATGCACCTGGTATCTACTCATTTGCGTTTGAAATAAAGAATGATTTTGGTTGTTTGATAGTTGACACTGCAATTGTAAGAGTCATTGATACAACGGGTCTAGATTTGTTGAGTTTTCAACAATGTGCGGGTAAAAAGCTTACATTTCAAGGTATTGGCCCCAATGCAGGTCTATTTGAATATGTCTTACTATTAACAGATACAATTATTGTATTCAAAGGACTCTCGAATTGGTCATACACTTTTTCAGATACTGGCAGCTATGTATTAAAAAGTTATATTCATGGTGCAGCTTGTATTGACACTGTTGTTTATCAGGTTCAAGTAAGCTTGCCAAGTATTGTTCCCTCCATTGGCGTGAAATTGATAGGTTGTATTGATAGTCTTCAGTTATTGGTTTACAATAATTCTGTTGGCAGTTTTCCAGCGGGATCAACTTTTAAATGGTTTATCAATAATGAAATCAAAGGAAGTAATGACAGTTTATTGTTTACAAGCCTTGGATCTAATAGCCCTATAATTGTAAGTTTTATAATCAATCAAAACAATGGTTGTGTCGATACTGTATCTGCAAGTGTCAATGGATTTGTAATTCCAAGTTTTCCAAATGATACTTTTACCATTTGTGCTGGAGAAACGGTCCAATTAAACCCGGGAAGTCAGCAATCATTTTTTGATTTTCTTTGGGAACCGAAGGCTCAGGTTGTTGATTTCATGTTGCAAAGCCCTAACGTGTCTCCTACAAGCAATATCAGCTACACTGCCAGTGTAACAACCGTTATAAATGACAGTCTCGCTTGTAATTATCAGTTCATCAATACAGTTTTGGTAAATCCTCTACCGAGTGCAAGTTTTGATGTTGACTCTTTGGTTTGTGAATTATTAACCACCATCTCAGTTGTTACTGATCTTGGAAATACCATACAATGGAAGAATTTTATAGATTCTGGAGTGCAATTTGGGGATCAGGCCTCATTCACATTTGCGTCCAACCGCTTGGATTCTGTTTTTGTAATTATTACATCTATTAATGGCTGTCAGTTGCTTGATACCTTTGAGTTTGTCAATAATCGACCATTTATTCAGCTCAATGATTTAGATATCTGTTTGAATGACACCGTTCAATTGTTTTTGAGCAATTTGATTTCAACCGATCAATTGACCTGCCAGATATTGTCAGGTGGGGCTGTATTTCAAAATCAGGATGAGTTTTTTGTAGTAGGTGATCAAGACAAGCAGGTAATCATTTCATGCACCAATCAATTCGGTTGTATTTCAATCGATACAGTAAATATCAATGTGTTTAATTTTATTCCACCATTACTAGCTTCAGCTGACCCTGATACATTGATTGGTGGTGGGACCGTTCAGTTGAATTCAACATTTGATCCAAACTACAGCTACTATTGGGATCCTGCGACAAACTTGAGCAACCCTAATATATTTAATCCTACAGCCATTGTAGATCAAACAGTTACTTATACGGTTAGTATTGAGAATCAGGATGGATGCCGCAATCAAGCATCAGTCACCATATTGGTGCGTACTCCTCAATGCGATGAGCCCTTTATTTTTATTCCAAATGCATTTAGTCCCAACAATGACAACTCCAATGATGAATTTAAAGTCAGGGGAGAGAGCATTGTCAATTTGGAGATGCAGATATGGAACAGATGGGGCGAACGCGTCTTTTACAGTCAAGATAAGAACACAGCTTGGGATGGAACATTCAACGGTGAAGCTTTATCACCTGATGTTTATGGATACTATGTAAAATTTGATTGTGGACCTGGAACTGAGATAAAAATCAGAAAAGGAAATGTGAGCTTGGTGCGATAATCAATTCGCTTGTTACCTTTGCAATTGTGTCAGAAATAATAGAAATAAAAGTACATCCGGATTTTGCATTTGATGCATCCAGGCATTTAGATTTGTTATCATCTGCTGTAGGAGTAAAATTAAAGCCCGACCAAATTCGGATGCTCAAAAGGTCTATTGATGCAAGGCAAAAGCCAGTTTCTTATATTTTAAAATTTGAGGTAAGCAAAGATGCTGAAATCCAAATTTTCCCCAACAGAATCATAGATGATTTTCCCAATGTTGCTATGGGGAAACCGGTTCATATCATAGGAGCGGGACCTGCCGGATATTTTGCAGCCTTGGAATTGATAAGTCTGGGCTTGAAACCAATTATATATGATCGAGGAAAGGAGGTGAGAGCAAGGAGACGTGATTTAAAGGCCATTCAACAAGATGGTATTGTCAATCCAGACAGTAATTATTGTTTTGGAGAAGGAGGCGCTGGCACTTATTCTGACGGCAAACTCTACACGCGCTCCAACAAGCGAGGAGATCTTCAAAGAGTCCTAAAATTGTTGGTTGAACACCATGCAACTCCTGACATTTTGGTTGACGCGCACCCGCATATAGGAAGCAACAAATTGCCGCAGGTGGTAGAAGAAATTCGAAATACGATTGTTGCCCATGGTGGAGAAATCCATTTTGATTCCAAACTGACGGATATTCATTACGATCAATCAGGTATAAGAAGTATTGAGATCAACGGTGAAACCAATATTTCATGTCAAAAATTGATATTGGCTACAGGTCACTCAGCCCGAGACATTTACGAACTACTTTGGAGACGAAAAGTACATATTGAGTCTAAAGCATTTGCTTTGGGAGTCAGAATTGAACATCCACAATCATTAATAGATTCAAATCAGTACCGACAATCACCTCGACATTTAAATTTGCCAGCTGCCAGTTATTCCTTGGTAACCCAAGTGGATGGAAGAGGTGTTTTTTCATTCTGTATGTGTCCGGGAGGTTTAATTGTGCCTGCAGCAACTGCACCCGGTGAAATAGTAGTGAATGGAATGTCTATGTCGCGCAGAGATAGTCCCTATGCCAATAGTGGAATCGTTGTGGCGGTTGAAAAAGAAGATTTAAAGAAATATGATCACTTTGGGCCCTTAGCAACCATGAAATTTCAAGCCAGTGTAGAACAAAATCTTTTCAATCATGGGGACGGATCACAGAAGGCACCTTCCATGCGCCTTACAGATTTTGTTAACGGTAAAATGAGTAATTCGTTGGGGTCGAGTTCATATATTCCCGGATTGTTTGCGGGAAGATTGGATCAATGGCTGCCACCGATGATTTATCAGCGCTTAAAATCAGGAGTAATGGATTTTGGTCGTAAAATGAAAGGTTATTATACGGAAGAAGCGATGGTGGTAGGCACAGAGAGCCGCACTAGTTCTCCTGTAAAGATTCCTCGAGATTCATTAACTGGTCAGCATGTTCAAATAAAAGGCCTTTTTCCATGTGGAGAAGGAGCAGGGTATGCAGGAGGAATTGTTTCAGCTGCACTGGATGGTCAATTCATAGCAAAAAAGGTTTTAGAATCATTCTCCTAGATAATTAGCGGAAATATTTTTACCTTGGTGTATTCAAATACTGTAAATGCGAGACTTTACCGATCTGTTAGGTCGAATTTTTATTTCTGGGATTTTCATTTTCGAGTCCTATGATAGTTTAAAATACTACCAGACCACCTTGGAGGTATTGACAGAATATGGCATAAGTTGGAATCAAAAGTTCCTATTGAACACCTCTTTGATTTTTATCATATTTGGAAGTTTAATGGTGCTGTTTGGATATAGGGCGCGTTTTGGAGCGTTTTTATTGATGATGTATTGGATTCCAATGACTTTCATAAGGCATAGCTTTTGGAATGATCCACTGCCAATACAAAGAGATCAAACCATTCAATTCGTAAAAAACATTGCAATAGCTGGTGGATTATTGACGGTATTATTGAATGGGACAGGCAGATACAGCATCCGTAAATTGTTTGCAACAACAAGGGTATAGTGCTTCCATTATTGGTTGAAAAGATCAGTAATTTGAATAAAAAGTGACTTTTCTTCCAAAGAAATATATTTTTTGAACTGCGGATGATACAAGTTCAAGAATAATTTTACTATTTTTGCCTTAATGTTCGAATTATCAAGGGAATAGACTTGAGATATTTTTGACATACTAGCAACATTTAATCCCTACTTAGCGTGACAAAGGCTGTAATCATCGAAGATGAGCTCTCTGGAGTGAATAATCTTAAAAACCTACTAGAACGTTATTGTCCTGATGTTCAAATAATAGGCGTGGCTGGTTCAGTTACCGATGGGGTAGAATTGTTTCAAAATCCCACTATAAATCCCGAAGTTGCTTTCTTAGATATCAATCTTTCCGATGGCCTAGTATTTCAAATGTTGAATCAACTGGGCGACATAAATTTTGAAATTATTTTTATTACTGCTTACGAACAATTCGCCATTAAGGCTTGCGAATACAGTTCGATAGGGTATGTCCTGAAGCCAATAGATCCTGACGCTTTGGTTGCCGCAGTTCAGCGTATTAAACCAGGAAGGCTAAATAAAATGGCTGCTCGATTGGACATCTTTAATCAGCACTACAATCAGCCGAACGCTGCAGCCAATAAGTTTGAAAAAATTGGAGTTTCGGCAATTGACGGACTCCATTTTGTTCATCTCAAGGATATCGTACGTTTTGAAGGGGAAGACAATTATACCCACATTTTCCTAAAAGGTGGGGAGCGAATTACGGCTTCAAAAACCATCAAAGCCTATGAAGATATGTTGGCAGGTGCCAACTTTTTTAGAGTACACAAGAGCCATGTAATCAATACAAATTTCATGAAAAAATGGATTAGAGGCGAAGGAGGCTATCTGGTCATGGAAGATGGCAAGCAGATTGACGTGTCTCGGCGCAGACGCCCTATGTTTTTAGAATACCTACAAAAACTACAGGAGGAGTTATAAGTCCTCAAACGAACCTACATTTTACCAAACAAACCTAAATCAAACCAGCAATGAGAAAAACCTTAGAAAAAGCAAAGCCAAAGCCCAAGCCGGCCACGGTCCTCAATTCAGCACTTCTTCAAATGGTTATCAAGAGAACTTCTGAAATTTCACGACAAGCAATTAAGTGCGGTGGTGTAGTTCCACAATAGTTATTGTTACCTTTATGGTCGCTTAGATACCATATCTTCATAACCCAATTGTAAAAGCAGTCCATGACTGTATCGACAAACATAGGAAAACTAGAAAGAACACTTTCTGATGCGTATTCAGAAGTCGATAGATTGACCATATTGCAGGATTTGGTTGACCATTACTTGTACACGCACTTGAGTAAGGCACAAAAATTCCTTGAGGAGCAAAAGTCTATTTTCAAAATAATTCGCCATGATGACCAATACCGTCGATATCTGATTCAGTCTGCGATTTTAGAAAATCACTTGTACAATTACTTATTTGCTGATGCTTTGTTTGTTTCTGCCATTGAGGATTCGGAAAAATATCTACAAGCAGATAAAAGAATTGAATTATTGATCGATTATTTAGGTACGTGCATCAATTTGTCAAATCAGAATACCGCACGTGATTTAATACTTGAAATCAATCAATATTTAACTACTGAAAAAAATAACAGATTGCAATGTTACGCCTTTGTGCGTGAAGGCTTCTTTTTGTTGCAAACGCATCAATATGAGCGAGCATCTGATGTTTTCAATAAAGCTTTGAATTGTTTCAATCCTGATCAAAAAACCAATGTCAAGGACTTTTACTTCTTGAGTATGGCACACAGCGGGTTGGGACACGTTTATGATCACACCCAGGATATAGCAAAGGCCAAGATATCTTATGGCAAGGCGGTACAATTGTGTGAGGCCGAAAATATTTCAGTCCGATTGTCCTGGCATTATTTGCATTTGGGCAATTGTTATCTATCGGAGGGGAATTACGATGAAGCTATTGTTTATTTTTCAAAAGCTTCTGGTAGCAAGGACGATATCAGCAGAGCAGCACGAGCAGCTGCTTTTGCTAATTTAGGTATTTGTGCATTTCATCAGAAATATTTTGAGCAGTCATTGGAGTTTTTGTCTAAAGCTGAAGATGCTTATCAAGAAGCTAATGTAAATGATTACAAAAACAACAGTGTTATTCAAAATTGGAGGGCCAAAGTTTATGTAGGATTAGGAGATCATGAAAAAGCCATGCACCATTTCTTAAAAGCCTCCGAACAAGCTATGAAGCAAGATGATTTTCATCAACAAGCTCAGATTTGTAGGGATATTTCCGATTATTTCAAGCAAAGGAATGATTACAAAAGTGCATTTGAATATTTGAGTTTGCACAATTCATTCTTATCGAAAGCTCAAAATGAAATCAACCAACGGATGTTGATGGAAATCAGTATTAAGTACGAAACTGAAAGAAAGGAAAAGGAAACTGAATTGCTCAGATTGCAGGCCACGGAATTGCAGTTGAAGGCTCTCAGAGCGCAGATGAATCCCCATTTCATGTACAATGCGCTCAACTCAATACAGAATTTTATAACCTCCTACGAGGTGACGAGTGCAGCCCAGTATCTTGCCAAGTTCGCTAAGTTGATGCGACAATCATTGGATTACAGCGAACTTCAAGTGATATCATTAGAGAAGGAAATTGCCTTTTTGGAGGATTTTCTCTATATCAATCAAAAGTTGAGATTCAATGACATGCTTGAGTACAAAGTTATCATCGATGATGATCTAGAAGATGATATCATCGGAGTACCACCCATGATAGTACAGCCTTATGTTGAAAACGCAATTGAGCACGGACTTCGTACCAGGAAGCAAGGCAAAGTGACCGTGAGTATTGAGCCAGATGGTGATGATATGCTTTTGGTCAGTATTGAAGACGATGGCATTGGACGCAATAAAGCGCTCGCTATGCAAGCAGATGGCATATATGGCAATAAACATCAAAGTCGTGGCACGGGAATTACAGAAGAACGACTGGCACTGTTAAAGACTGCTGATGGCCAGCAGGGCGGAGTTACCATCATTGATCTTTTGGATGATATTACAGGGGAACCAAAGGGAACTCGCGTTATTATCCATATTCCTATCCAGTTAATCCGTCGATAAGTAGAACCGTTTTCTAGGTCAATTCTACCGTTTAACCTTTATTAGAGCCATTGCCTAATTGGTATATTTAGACTGAGTATTACCGTTCTATATTTGACTCGGTTTTCTCATAGTATGTTTGTTTGTTGAAGCCCACAATTACTAAGGTGTTTGTGGGCTTTTTTTGATTTGGATTTAAGATGTGTTTCAGTTGGCTGAAGCCAAACTGGAATTTATGGGAACAAAGTGGTATTTAAGATGTGTTTCAGTTGGCTGAAGCCAAACTGGAATTGATGGGAACAGATTAGTTGGCTGAAGCCAAACTAGAATCGATGAAAACAAAGTAATATTGTAGTCAGTTTTCATTGACTTATAAAAGATTGAAAACACATGAAGGCTTTATCCATAAAAAATAGATTATGAGCTGGGTGAGAATATACATACACATGGTGTTTTCTACAAAAAATAGAGAACCTTTTCTGAATTCACTTGAATTGAGAAAAAATGTTTTTCAGCATGTTAAAAAAAATGCTGAAGAAAAAGGTATTTGGCTTGATTGTATAAATGGATATAGCGATCATGCCCATTGCTTAATTTCACTTGGCAAAGAGCAAAGTGTAAGCAAAGTTGCCCAACTTATAAAAGGAGAATCCTCTTTTTGGATAAATCAAAATAACTTAACTTCTCAAAAATTTATGTGGCAAGATGATTATTGGGCTGTAGGAGTTAGCGACAGGCATTTGGTATCAGTTCGTAGATATATTCATAATCAAGAAGCGCATCACTCTAGAAATTCATTTTCGAAAGAAATAAATCAATTTATGGAAAAATATGGATGGGAGTTGATAAAATAAAAATTATGCTAAAGCAAAATAATATTGAAGATGTGTTTCAGTTGGCTGAAGCCAAACTGGAATTTATGGGAACAAAGTGGTATTTAATATTTGTTTCAGTTGGCTGAAGCCGAACTGGAATTGATGGGAACAAAGTGGTATTGAAGATGTGTTTCAGTTGGCTGAAGCCAAACTGGAATTGATGGGAACAAAGTAGTATTTAAGATGTGTTTCAGTTGGCTGAAGCCAAACTGGAATTTATGGGAACAAAGTAGTATTTAAGATGTGTTTCAGTTGGCTGAAGCCAAACTGGAATTGATGGGAACAGATTAGTATTTAAGATGTGTTTCAGTTGGCTGAAGCCGAACTGGAATTGATGGGAACAAAGTAATATTGAAGATGTGTTTCAGTTGGCTGAAGCCAAACTGGAATTTATGGGAACAAAGTAGTATTGAAGATGTGTTTCAGTTGGCTGAAGCCAAACTGGAATTTATGGGAACAAATTAGTTGGCTGAAGCGGAATTGGGTTTTTGTATTTCGTTACAGCTGATCGTATTGCCTTGGCTTATTCTGTGTTGTCACTTTTGGCATTGCCCCGATAATGGTTCAAATGAACAGTTTGTCAAAGTTTTATTGCTCAATCTGTAACTGCAGCTCTTAATTTGGTTAGTCTTGATAGGAGGTCTTCCATACGGTCTAATTGAAGCATATTTGCACCATCAGACTTGGCGTGTGCTGTGTCATGATGTGTTTCAATAAACAAGCCATCAGCTCCAGACGCAATTCCTGCTTTGGCAATTAGGCCTATCATATCGGGTCTGCCTCCAGTTACGCCACCTGATTGATTAGGTTGTTGCAAGGAATGGGTGCAATCCAAAACTGTGGGTACTCCAAATGATTGCATAGTAGGAATACCGCGAAAATCAACGATCAAATCCTGGTAGCCAAACATGGTTCCTCTGTCAATTAGGAATATCTGATCATTTCCGGCATCTCTCACTTTCTGCACAGCATGCAGCATTGATTCTGGAGCCAAAAATTGACCTTTTTTGATACTTACAATTTTATTGGTTTCGGCTGCTGCGATCAACAAACTGGTTTGTCTGCATAGAAATGCGGGTATCTGCAATATGTCAACATAATTTGCTGCCATGGTTGCTTCAGGATCAGTGTGAATATCTGTAGTCGTTAAGATCCCAAATTCTTTCCCTACCTCCTGAATGATGCTTAAGGCCTTTTCATCTCCAATACCTGTAAAGCTGTCTATTTTGGTTCTGTTGGCCTTTCGATAGGATGCTTTGAAAATATAAGGTATTTTAAACTTACTCGTGAGTTGAACCATTTTTTGGGCAATGCGAAATGCCATTTCACGATCTTCAATAACACATGGTCCTGCAATCAAGAAAAACTGATTTTCGGGATTCGAAAGCGGTAGTTTATAGGTCACGTTGAGGGTTTTTTCGCTTTAAATCTGCAAAAACTTGCTGCCAAACTATTGTTTATTTAACAAAGTAGGCTTGAGGATTGACAAGATTTTGAATGTCACGGAGCACTTTGGTTTTGTTGTTTTCCGTAGAGGAGGATATCACCAATACTTTATGGATACTGGCTTTCTGTTCAATCATGCTCTCGTAGCCCAATTTTGAAAGTTTCTTTTTCAGATTTTTGGCATTATCTATGGATCCAAACGCACCTACCGCGATTTTGAAGTTAATTTTCTTTTTTACAAGCTTTGGCTTTTCAGCAATTAGTTCTGGTTTGGGAGTTTCAATACCAGTTACAGCTTCAATACTATCCAATCCATCCTCCATATCTACGCTGTCTCCTTCCAGATATCCCGGTAAGCTCCATTTGGCGTCATAGTCTAAGGTCTGTTCCAATTGGCGTTGATGTTCTAAGGTGGATTCTGCAATATCGAATTGACTTGGCACTTCGGCCAGTCTTTTGGTATGTAGCCCGTACCAAACTCCGCTACCTAATGCAATAAGTGTAACGGCAATGATCAATGAGAGCAACACGTCCGTGAATTGCTTCCTCAATGAAGGTCTTGTCACATTCAACTTCGCTTGCTGTGGCAAGGTGGTTGACACTTTAGGAGAATTACTTAAAATGCTAAAAGGAATACTTCCTAGTCCATAGGCGTAATCATTGTTGTTAGACTCTGTTCCAATGAAACGGATACCATTTCTGAAATCCATAAACAATGATCCCACTTTGGGAAGAACTACAGTCTCTTTATTTTCAAGTTGAGCCAATATAGATTGACCTTTGTTCACGTCAACATGCGTATTTTCATCAACAGATTGCGCTCTTTCGAGAAACACAATTGTGCTACTTGGGGGAGAAAAGCTTTTATGAATAAAGTTTGCTTCGGCAGATTTGTTCTTCAGTTGGAACAAACCAATACCAGGAATATGGAATTTACCATAACGACGTAGTAAGCCAAAGAAGTGGTTTTTCTCTTGCATGATTGTTTGTTTACCGGCTTGGGCTGTCGCAAAGATAATAAATTAGCGGAAATTCATCCGCAGTCTTTAGGATAAAGACTTATTTTATACCTTAGTTCCCCAATTTCATGCCATTTTTACAAAAATATGAGAATTGGGATACATCGATTCTCTTTAAAATCTGTTTCTTTGGTAATTAAAGTGAATTCAATGATGGAGGAAATGACAGAAATTAGTTACTCAAGGACACGAAGTGGTGAGCTTTACGAAGAGGCGAAACAGTATTTTCCGGGTGGAGTCGATTCCCCAGTGAGGGCTTTTAAATCGGTAATTGGCCCTCCCGTGTTTATGAAGAAAGGCGATGGGGCAAGAGTATGGGATGAGGATGACAACGAATACATTGATTTTTGCTGTTCTTGGGGACCTTTAATTCATGGTCATAATCCGAGGTCTGTAGCTGAGGCAATCCACAGAACGGTTGATTTGGGAACCAGTTTTGGAACGCCTACCATTTATGGATTAGAGTTGGGCAAATTGTTGAATGCGAATATTCCTTTTTTGGAAAAACTTCGATTTGTATCATCTGGCACCGAGGCGGTTATGTCAGCCATTCGTTTGGCTAGAGGTTACACTTCCAGAAGTAAGATTTTAAAGTTTGATGGGTGTTATCATGGCCATGTAGATTCGTTATTGGTCAATGCCGGCAGTGGTCTTGTTACTTTTGGTGTGAGTTCTTCAGCTGGCATTCCTGAAAGTTTTGCGGCTGAGACCCTTGTGGTGCCATTGGATGATGAGACGGCGCTGAAAGCGGCTTTCGACGTTTATGGACATGAAATAGCTGCTGTAATCATCGAACCTGTACCTGCAAATAATGGATTGCTGTTACAAAGACCTGAGTTCTTGACCTATTTGCGTAAAATTTGTACTGATTTTGGAGTATTATTGATATTTGATGAAGTCATTTCAGGTTTTCGTATTGGTTTCAAAGGTGCAGCAGGACATTACGGCATCGAACCTGATTTGGTGACCTACGGAAAAATTATCGGAGGGGGAATGCCAGTTGGAGCTTACGGTGGTAGGCGTGAAATAATGGGCCAAGTAAGTCCTGATGGGCCAGTTTATCAAGCTGGAACTTTGAGTGGCAATCCTGTAGCCATGGCGGCTGGAAAGGCGGCACTGTCCATGTGTCTCAATCCAGAATTTTATGTGAATCTGGAAAAACTTACAGCAGATTTTTGTGAAGATATAAACGCATTTGCTGATGAATATGGCTATGATTTTTCGATGCCACACATAGGTTCTATTTTTTGGCCTTGTTTTTCTAAGCAAACCATTCGCAATGCTTCCCAAATTGATGCTAGTTCAATGGAATTGTTCAAAAAATTTCATTTCTTTTTGCTGCAACGGGGCATTTATTTTGGTCCATCAGGGTATGAGGTGGGTTTTGTATCTGCTGCCCATGATGCCAGTATTTTGGAAGAAGCCAGTGAAAAAATCAAGATGGCCTTGGATCATATTTATCAAAATGAAGAATTGTGAGCATGGATGGTAATCCGAAACTGAGGTTGCTTTCCTATGGTGTAATGCTATACATGTTATTGGCATTCATTTGGTGGTCGGTTTTGCTTGTCGTAAAAAACGATGATGCATTTCAAGCCAAAAAAGAATACTTGCGTTTGATAAAAGTTGCTCAAGGAACTGTTAAAAATGATGCTCAGTTTAATGCCGATCTACAGTATAAAGAATTGGTTATTAGGTACCAACGCCAGGAATGGATGATTGCAGGTGAGGCAATAGTATTTATTTTGAGTTTGATAGCAGGTATTTGGTTCATCAATCGCGGGTATCACAAGGAAGTACAGTTGGCACAACAAAAAAGGAACTTCCTACTCTCCATATCGCATGAGTTGAAATCCCCCATTGCATCGATACGACTGATCATCGAAACTTTTCAGAAGCGAAAACTTCAACCTGAACAGGTGCAAAAGCTAACATCAAGTGGACTCAAAGAAAATGACCGCCTAACTTCCTTAGTCAATAACTTGTTGATGGCTACCAAATTAGAAACTGCCTATGTACCTTCGAGAGAGTGGTTTGACATGACTGAGTTACTTGGATCATGTGTGGATAAATTTACTATGTTGAACCCCAATGCACGGATTGAATTTCATGATGAAGATCTCGAAATAGCAGTTTTTGCTGACAAATTAGGATTCGAATCAGTGTTAACCAATGTTGTTGAAAATGCCATTAAATATGCAGGCGAAGATGCCGCAATTAAGATAGCTCTCAAGGATCTTGGTGAAACAGTATCTTTGACGGTTGAAGACAATGGCAATGGCATACCCGATAAAGAAAAATCTAAGATATTTGATCGTTTCTATCGAGTAGGCAATGAAGAAGTTCGTCAGGCCAAGGGAACAGGCTTGGGTCTTTATATAGTAAAACAGATTATTACAGCCCACAAAGGAGAAGTACAAATAGTGGATGCTCAACCCAATGGAAGCAGGTTCATCATTCAAATTCCAAAAAATAACAAATAATATGGCATACCGAATATTGTTGATTGAGGATGAGGAAAGCATAAGAGAAACACTGAAGCTAAACCTCGAATTGGAAGATTTTGAAGTGATAGCCGCTTCAAATGGCAAACAAGGATTGGAATATTTTCATGGTCAATTCTTTCATTTGATATTGATAGATGTCATGATGCCCATTTTGAACGGATATGATGTTTGCGAGCAAATGCGATTGACCAATACCAAAGTTCCTATCATTTTTATTACCGCCAAAGACACCCAAACAGACAAAATAACTGGACTTAAGAAAGGTGCTGATGATTATATCACAAAGCCTTTTAGTTTTGAAGAATTGATGTTGAGGATTATGAACCTTTTGCGCAGATCAGCGGATACCGAGAAAGAGGATTTCGAATCCTACAGCTTTGGTGACAATAAAGTTAATTTTAATACCTTCGATGCAACTACAGCAAATGGCCCTATCAGTCTCACCTTAAAGGAGTCAATGCTTTTGAAGTTGTTGATAGAGAGAAGGGGAGAAGTGGTATCGCGACAACATATATTGCAAGCGGTATGGGGATATGAGGTATTTCCTTCAACACGCACCATAGACAATTTTATTTTGGCTTTCCGTAAGTATTTTGAACCTGATCCGCGAGAACCCGTATATTTTCATTCCATCCGAGGTGTAGGCTATAAATTCACCGTTAATAATTAACAAAATTGATGCTATGATAGAGTTGGGCTTGAATACGATCATAAGTGGAGCAGTAGGAAGCGGAAAAAATTATCAATCTATACTTTATGCCATATCAATTGTAGATGGCGTACCGCTCAGCAAGTTGAATGAAATGCATGCCGATCAAGTTCGCAAGCGATACAACCAACTTTGTGATGAAGGCCAGATCTTTCAAACCTCTTTCAGTGAAAACTATACTTATGAGAGTTTTGTAGAGCAACTCATTGGTATCCAACAAAATGGAATGCCATTGGTGCAAGAAGGAATCCTCAAAATATTAGCTCTTAATGCCAAGCAGGCTTTGGTTCAAAGATTTATCGCCCAGGTTCCTCCCAATCAGATGAGCATTTCATTTGATCAGCTTTACAAGGCATTTATCAGGGATTTACGGGATGATAAAATTTCCACTTTTACTTCCAGTGAAGACAAGAAGTTTTTGCTCCACAAGCTTGAAAATCGCGGAAACTTTTATGTAAGGGGTGAGAACAGTTATTCCACCTACTACATTTCACGCAACGAGCTACGCAAATTTTATGTTGAAGGTGTATCACCTGGTTCAAGCAAAGTTGACAAAAAAAAACCAGCACATGCTGACTTTCCTTTTGCCAATCCAGATGCATACTTAGCAATTGCTTCTTCATTGAAACAGTTTGAAGGTCAATACATCAACATGCTTGCACAGCAACAAGGTTCTCTGGATCAAGAGCAGGTGGCAAACTTTGAATTGCCTCAAGATATAGCGGGACTAGGTGTTAAGAATTTTGTATTGATCATTGATCATATCGATGCTCCCAATGCATACAGAATATTTGGAGACATTATGCCTTTGCTTGAATCAGCCAAGCGCGATGGAAGACAAGAGGCAGCATTTGTCTATTTGCAACATTCGAAGACCGCTTTTTCTTTGCCACCAAACCTTTACATCATCGGTTTGACCAATATGGGTTTCAGTGGTAATCAAATTGCAAATTTGCAATTGTACAACAATTTTGATGTCATGCAAGTTGTTCCTGATGCTCACGATATTTGGCCTAAAGGTATGTCATCTGTCATTGATACCATTGACATGAAATTGCTATATGTGGCCATCAATAAACGCTTGGAACTACTTGGAGTTGACACTTTTATGGTCAATCCTTATCTGTTTAGATCGATTGGAGATTTTGCTAGATTGAAACATCTCTTTGAGTGCAGGTTAATTCCACAATTGAGGCGTGCATTATCGGGTGACTTAATGAAATTGCGTTTGATTTTGGGTCGGGAATTTGTCAGTGAAATGATAGTAGATCCCAATAACAACCTTTTGGATTACGATCCCAAATTAATCAACATTAATGAATCGGTATTGGTATTGACATCTCCCAAAAAGTGGACAAAACAGAGTTTCATCAAGGTTTACGAATCTTGAAGGTTTTTATATTAAGTTTTGTATTGAGTTGTTAATTCAGCTTATTAGGGGTTCGCCTCACCCTTACTGAGGTAACTTTTACTCACCCTAGACGATAAATGTCGGGCCAGACTCAGAACTCTCTCTTTAAAGAAAGGGGAGCTAAAATTCACTGCTTGATCCACTTGCTTCTTAGGGGAAGGTTTTGTGTCTTATCGAAATCTGGAAAAAAAAAGACGTAGGCAATGGCTAGGACTAATGAGAATAGTAAACCCAATATTGCACTTCAAATCAAAAAAAAAAACGCAATAACTTGTTATTGCGTTTTTTTGAAGTAGTATGCTGGCTGGATTATTTTGATTTCTGATTCTTGATCAACAGATCATAATAGTAGATCTCACTGATTTCTGAAAGCAACCTGGATTTTTTAAATCTTTTGGCTTGGGAACGAGCGAAAGATACACCATAATTCCAAAGCCCTTTTTCTTCCATTTTACTGATAACAGCCACAGTTGAAGATTCTGGTGACAATGAGAGTTCCTTAGTTCCTATTTCCTGATTGGCTGTGGTTATTGCTTCCGTGTAGTCACTTTTGGCATGCGGAATAAAGATGTAAGGTTCAGATACCATTTTTAGATCCATATTCGTTACAGTCCATGAATATTTACTGTCATTCTTGAAATATCTGGATGGGTTCTGTACGAGATATGAGTTGGTAGTAGATGTAGCCGAATAGATCAATAAGTTATCCTTCAAATCAGTAAATTCTAGTTTATATACGCAAGTGTCACAGCAAGTAAACCACTGGAAAGTCTGGCTCTTGTTTATCATAGGCAATGGTCCTTCAAAAGGAAATTCCAATGCTGGGCCGCATACGCCGCCACGAGATATACCTTGAATTGAGTTTTTGTAATTGGCTTTGGACTCCGAACTGTTGTGGGTTGTAAAGAAAGAGTGTACATAAGTACTCAATACTGCAACGCTAGATTTTTCAGGAGCTGGCACAAATTTCAAGTCACTGACTAAATACGTGCCAGGTTTATTGATGGTGCAAAGTTCAATTTTGTTTTTTGAAAGTTTTACCTCAGCGCCTTTGGCTAGAATGAGTTTTTGATCATTGGCAAGTTTACCATAAATGAGGTTTTTGGCCTTAGCTATTGGTTCATTTCGACCTACCGTTTTTACGGATCCCTTAATATTGAGTACAATAATTCCTTGAGCAAAGCTATTGTTTATAGCCAGTATGCAAATAAATGCGAATAAGAAATTTTTCATGTCGTTTAATTTTAGGGTTAATGTCACTTATTGATTCCATTTTTGCCTGGCGGTTATCAAGAATACAAAAGTAATTTCAAATATTGGTAGTAGTTGCTCTCCGTGGATTTAATTCCAGATAAATCTTTGTTGAAACAAGCTCATATAAGTTAGTCAAGAATTGAACATAATTGTTACTTGGAATTACAAAGTAGCTTATTTCCTTAGGTTTTGAGGTTTTACCTCATCACCGATGAAGAATGTCGGGGTGAGTCATAATTCATACTCACCCCCGGCCCCTCTCTTGAAAGAGAGGGGAGGTAATTCACTTTTTATTTCCTTTTCTTGACGATGAATGTCGGGGATTGGACCTTTAATTCATACTCACCCCTGGCCCCTCTCTTGAAAGAGAGGGGAGGTAATTCACTAATTATTTCCTTTTCTTGGCGATGGGTGTCGGGATTGGACCTTTAATTCATACTCACCCCCGGCCCCTCTCTTGAAAGAGAGGGGAGGTAATTCACTTTTTATTTCCTTTTCTTGACGATGAATGTCGGGGATTGGACCTTTAATTCATACTCAC
>JBBQJT010000025.1:0-46998 GCA_038326165.1 Chitinophagales bacterium
ATACCCTAGATTAAGCAACAGTTGATGATACTCAGCGTCTGGAAATTTTTGAGCGCTTTTTTTGCCACCAAATTGCTTATCTGAAACATCTAATATATTGCTAGTCATTGACTTAATATCACTTGTAGTAAGAGAAGCTCCAATTACTTTATCGCTGTGATAAAGCTCATTGATGTTATTGCTCAATTGATCAGCATTCTTCAATAAAGACTCAGGATCTTCTTTTTTCATTTCAATAAAAGATGTCAATATTTTCTTCCATTGATCCTTTGGGAAATATGTTCCAGTCCAAAGGGGCTTGCCATTGGGTAGAATAATCGCATTCAATGGCCATCCGCAAGAGCCATTGCTCACCTGACAAGCAGCCATATAAATCCCGTCTATATCTGGTCTTTCTTCTCTGTCAACTTTAATATTGATGAAATGATCATTCATGAGTTTTGCCACTGAAGTGTCACTGAAGCATTCTCTCTCCATAACATGACACCAATGACAAGAAGAATAACCTATACTAACTATGATCAATTTATCTTCTTTTTTTGCCAGATTCAGGGCTTCCTCACCCCAAGGATACCAGTCAACGGGATTGTTAGCATGTTGCAATAAGTAAGCGCTTGTTTCCTTGCCTAAGTGATTTCCTGATTGCTTACAAGAAGAAAAAAAAAGAACCAGTGCCAATATGAAAATCCTTGTGAATTGCATGATATTTACTTGACAATTAATTAATTGTAAACTTTTACGTCTGAGTATCATTTTTGTTTATAAAGTCCATTAACTTTAGCAAAAACTTATTGATCTATGAGCTGGAGAAGACTGAACGGAACTCCTATCACTGGGAGTATAAAAGAGGCACTTGAAGACGCCATTATACGCGAAACAAAGGCAGGCTTCAAATTAAAAATCTGTATTGGGACAGATAGTCAAGTGTTACAAAATTACACAGAATTTGCTTCTGTAATTGTGGTTTTGCGAGAAGGCAAAGGGGGATTTATGTTCATTGAGAATTCAAAATCCACCATCAAAATGTCCTTGAAAGAACGAATGATCACTGAGGTAGGAAGATCAGTTGATATTGCCTATCAATTGTGCTCTATGATTGAAAAATACAATTTGGCTTTGGAGGTGCATGCCGATATCAATACGGAGCCCGAGTTCAAATCGAATGTAGCTTTGAAAGAAGCTATGGGTTATATTTTGGGAATGGGTTTTGTATTTAAAGCCAAGCCTGAAGCATTTGCAAGTTCCAACGTAGCTGATAAATTCGTATAATCTAAATCTGCTTTATTTTGTTTCTTGAGTGATTATCACCAATTTCGCACTTCAAATAAAAATGGATGAGTCAAGAAACTTCAACAAGGTCAATCAAGGAATGGAAAATTCCACATATAGAGTTTGATGAATATGTCCTAGATAATGGACTAAATGTAATTTTGCATCAGAATAGATATACCCCTCTGGTGGTTGTATCTGTAATGTATCATGTCGGCTCAAAGAATGATCCTGAACAACGAAAGGGTTTTGCTCACTTCTTTGAACATTTACTTTTTGAAGGTTCAGAAAATATTGGTCGAGGAGAATTTGCAAAGATTGTAGAGGGAAGTGGCGGTATGCTGAATGCCAATACCTCTAATGATCGTACTTATTACTATGAAGTAATGCCAGCTCACCATTTGGCAACCTCCCTATGGCTAGAATCTGAGCGTATGCTCCATGCACGAGTAGATCAAATTGGAATTGACACTCAAAGAGGAGTAGTAAAAGAAGAACGCTTACAGCGCTACGACAACCAACCATACGGTACAGTGATTGAAGAAATAATGAAAAGAGTTTTCATCAACCACCCCTATCATTGGACTACCATTGGTTCAATGGAGCATCTTGCAGCAGCAACTGCGCAAGATTTTGTAGATTTTTACAAGGATTATTATGTTCCCAACAATGCCGTTTTGACCATAAGTGGTGATTTTGAGACGAAGGAGGCCAAAGAGTTGGTTGATAAATATTTTGCAAGCATTCCAAAAGGCCTGAATCTTCATCAAAAGCACAGTCCCTCAGATCTTCCACTTTTAGGTGAATTAAGAGATACCGTTTATGACAATATCCAACTTCCTGCAGTAGTTATTGCTTACAGGATGCCAGGGATATTAGATGATGATTACCAAGCGGTGATGTTATTGAGTCAATACTTAGCAGGTGGTGAAAGTTCTTTATTTAATCAAGTTTTGGTTGATGATACTCAGTTGGCTGTTAATGCAGGAGCATTTTCTTATCCTTTGGAAGATTTAGGAGTGTTCATTTGTTACGGAATTGCCCAAATTGGGGTAGAGCCTAAAGAGTTGGAACAAAAAATGGAGGAATTGCTGAGTTTGACATTTCAAGAGATCATGCCTGATTACGATTTCATGAAATTAAAAAACACCATTATTGCTCAACAAGTCAAACAACTTTCTACCTTAAGTGGTATTGCTGAAGAGCTCGCAAGTTCAAATACTTTCTACAAAAACACGAACGAAATAAATACGTCTTTAGACAAAATTCTTTCAATAACAAAGGAGGACATACTCAAAGCTTCAAACAAATATTTGAAGACCAACAATAGAGTAGTGCTTCATTTTATGCCCAAACCTCAATAATACAATACAATGCTGCATAGTTTTAGACAATCGATTCCGCTGCCCAGCAAACCCAGAAATATTGAATTAGGCAAATATGAATTCCTTAAATTGTCCAATGGGCTCGATATTATAGTTGTTGAGGATCACAAACTGCCTATCGTAAATATCAAATTAGGACTTAGAAACAAACCTCAGCTACAGGCTCAACTTAAAGGGATTGAATCCTTAACTGGAGCAATGTTAGGCAGAGGGACAAAATATAAATCAAAATTGGATTATCACAGAGCACTTGAATTCTATGGCACCAACGTAGGCTTTAACAAAGCTGGATTCTCCACCAATGTATTAACACAATATACTGAAGAGGTTTTTGATCTTGCAGTTGAGGCACTTTTGCATCCAGCATTTGATGAAGAAGAATTAACTAAAGAAATTGCTCAACTCAATGCCGGACTTCAACAAGTGGCATTTGATGCTGAAAGCATTGCTGCAAACATTTGCAATAAAATCAATTATGGTGACTTACATCCATATGGCGAAATAGTTACCACTGAAAATATTGCCCATTTCAACAAAGCTGAAATTACAAATTATTATGAGAAGTACTTCCTTCCCAATAATGCTGTCCTGATATTTGTAGGAGACATCAGCCTTGCAGCTGCAGTAAACCTGGCACAATCCCGTTTGAGTTCTTGGGAATCACGGCCATTCCATGAAGTGGATTACAAAATCCCATCCCTACCTCAGTCTACAAATTTCAATATTGCAAGCAAACCTTCCGCTGTTCAGACGGTCATTCATGTTACATATCCGTTGGAATTACATCCTACTGATGTTGACATTACCAAAATATCCCTGACCAATAAAATACTTGGCGGTGGAGTATTTGCTGCGAGACTCTTCCAGAACTTGCGTGAAAAAAATGCTTATACCTATGGAGCATACAGCAGCCTCCATGCAGATCAAATATGTGCCCACTTCGATGCAAGAGGTTCCGTAAAATCTGAAACTTTTGAATTGGCTATCAATGAAATATTTCATGAGATGAGGAACATGCAAAATGAAATGGTTTCCAAATCAGAAATGGATGTTATTAGGAATTCGATGATTGGGGATTTTGGAAGATCCCTTGAACATTCAGGCACATTAGCCAGATTTGCTTTTTCAATATTGCATTACGGCCTTCCTGAAGATTATTACAGCACATACATTGAGAGATTGATGTCTGTGAGTGAAAATGATATTATGGAAATGGCTAATAAATATTTTATGCCTGAACGCAGCAATGTGGTATGTGTTGGTGATTTGAATACCATTGAAAAAGCTATTCATTCTCAATATCCGAATTCAAAAATCTCATTATTCGGACCTTTTGGGGAAAGAATTGAACAATAAATGAAATTAGAATAAAAGAATTCAATTTTGTTTTAGACTTTTGTAGGCTATTTTAATATTAGGCGGTATGATTCAAATATTTGTAACAGGTGGGACTTTTGACAAGGAATACAATTTCATCACAGGTGAATTGTATTTTAAGGATACCCATTTGGTTGACATGTTTGAGCGCGGGAGATGCAACTTAGACATTGACATCAAAACACTCATGATGGTTGACAGTCTTGAAATGACTAATGAAGATCGCGAAATAATACTACACAATTGCAAACGCTGCACTGCCAAACAGATCATCTTGACTCACGGTACAGATACTATGGTTCAAACTGCAAAAATATTAGCAGATGCCAAAATTGACAAAACAATAGTCATCACAGGGGCAATGGTACCTTATGCTTTCGGCAACAGTTCAGATGGTTTTTTTAATTTAGGAAGCTCATTGGCTTTTTCGCAGATTTTGCCTCCAGGAGTTTATATCTCCATGAATGGAAGATATTTCAATTGGAACAATGTTGTTAAAAATAGAAAGACAGGATTTTTTGAAGAACTTAATTCTTAACTGTGGAAATTATTGGTTTATTGTTTGATGTTATATTTTGCATAATAGGTTTGTACGTATTCCTGTTGTTGGGAGAAGTGATCAAACCTCAGAACCCCAAATTAATAGCATTTCTTAACCAATTTGAACCAGGCTGGAAAAAATTGCTTGCCTATAGTGCCTTGGTTTTGACAGCATTAGCAACCATCAACACGATTTTACATTTTATATCCATATTATCACCACCAACAAGTAATATAACTTTATGAAAACAATTATTTTAAATTTCAATGTCTTTGCGCTCATCATTATTTTAGCTGCTTTTTCATTCGAATTAAAGGCTCAGAAAGAAGAAGACTTTTATAGCATAAATCATATTTCAGAGATCCGATTGACCATTACTACCAAGAACTATTCTACCACTTTAGATTCAATGAAACTTTATGGAGAAGGTATGATAGAGGCTGATGCAACAATCGATGGCACAAAAATCAAAGGTGTGGGTATCCGTTATAGAGGTGGATCAAGCTACGGAGTAGGTAAACAGAGAAATCCTTGGAATATAAAACTAGATTTTACAGATCAAGCTGTGACATATCAGGGGATAAAAACAATCAAATTGTCCAATGCGCTCCGAGATCCTTCAATGGTACGTGAAGTTTTAGGGTATGAAATAGCCAGTAAATATATGGCTGCTCCACGTTGCAATTACTCTAAACTTTATGTTAACAATGAATATCAAGGTTTATTTGTAAACGTAGAAAGCATTGACGACCAATTTATTATGCGCAATTTTGGCAGTGATGATGGAGCATTTTTTAAATGCAGCCCTGATCCAGAATACAAATCAGCCCAAGGATGCAGAAATATGAACTTTTCGTCATTCGTATATGAGCAAGATTTGTCTTGTTATGAGGCCAATTATACAGCTTTGAATAAAGGTGGCTATGAAGAGCTTCAAATTCTTACAAAGGAATTGGCGGAAAGACCTATTTCAATATCTACAAAACTCAACATTGATCAAGTGCTGTGGATGCATGCCTTTAATAATGTTCTTGCTAATCTGAGTAGTTATTCTGGCAACAATAGCCAGAATTTTTATCTTTACAGACCCGACGATGGGAGATTTGTACCTATAATTTGGGATTTGAATCTATGTTTTGGAAGTTTTAAAAACACTGGTATTCAAGCAGGTGATTTGAGTAATAAAGAAATGGAGCAATTAACTCCGCTCCTTCACAAGGATAATAAATCCAAACCATTGATCAGTCAGTTATTGGCCAACAAAGAATGGGAACTAATTTATTTAGCACATTGCCGTCAAATAATTGAAGACTATTTTATTGGCAACAAACTTGAGAAGCGCGTGGAGGAGTTGCATAAAATAATCCGAAAAGACTTTATTGCAGATCCTTACAAAGAGTACACCATTATGGATTTCGACAAAAGCGCCAAACAAACAATTGGTACAAGGTCAAAAATACCTGGACTGGTGGATTTTATGAAATCAAGAGTTAGATTTTTGAGAAAAACAGATCAATTAAAGAGTTTACCAAGTGAAATCGTAGAAATGTCAATTGCAAAACGTAAACCTTTGGATAATAAAAAGGTAAAAACCTTTTTGATAACTGCTAAAACAAATGGTTTTGCAAAAAAAATAAAGCTTATGTACAGCCCTGAAGGAGAAGCGGCTTATTTTTCAAGCTTTATGTATGACGATGGAACACACGGTGATGAAATATCAGGTGATGATATTTTTTCATACGAAATAGATCCCATAGGACGTTATGACAAACTTACCTACTATTTCATGACTGAAACAGCTTTGACAGTTGGGTTTTATCCAAGTGATTATTACCGCAACCCCCTTCAAACAAGCATTACAGAACTTAATAAATAATATTGGTGAGGATAGTTTTAGTTTTTTACTTTTTATTCTTTGGTATTTTTTGGGGTAAAGCTCAATCTGGCTTCTATGATGTCAACAAAATAAGAGACATCAAAATAACTTTCAAAGAAAAAAATTGGGACAAGAAACTCGATTCAATGATGGCTTTGGGCACCAATAAACGCTTGGAAGCTTCAGTAACCATTGATGGTATAAAATACAATCAAGTTGGTATCAGATACAAGGGCAACAGTTCATACAACAATGTTCGTCAACAAGGCAAAGAAAAACTGCCATTAAACCTCGATGCGGATTTTAAAATCAAAACACAAAAATTTCCAGGTGGGATTGAATCTATTAAGCTGAGTAATATGTTCAGAGATCCCAGTTATTTGAGAGAGGTACTTGCCTATGAACTGGCAGGACAATATATCATCTCTCCAAAAGCCAACTTTGCTAAAGTGACTGTAAACGGTAAGTATTTAGGTCTATATGCCAATACTGAATCCATTGATGAGCATTTCATAAAAAATGAATTCAAGGACAATAATGGCATATTATTCAAATGTGATCCCAACTGGGACAGCCCAGAATTATTAGATTGCCCTAAAGGGGATAAAGCTTCGTTGCAATGGCAAGGTGAAGACAGCAGTTGCTATTTTGGCAATTACGAACTCAAAAGTGACTATGGCTATAAGGAGTTGCTTGATTTAATTCGTACTTTGAATCAAAATCCTTCTAAAATTGAAAGTGTACTTGATGTCAATTCAGTTTTGTGGATGCACGCATTTAATCATACTCTTGTTAACCTAGATAGCTACAGTGGGAGACTTTGCCATAATTATTACTTATTCAAGCCTAAAAATGGAGTTTTTATTCCAATAATATGGGATCTTAATTTGGCATTTGGTGGTTTTAGAATGGATGGCACCAAATCCATGACTGATGAAGAACTATTCAATTATCCGCCATTGCAGCATTGTGACAATCCACTTCGTCCTTTGATATCAAAACTTTGTGCGAATCCACTGTACAAGAAAATGTTATTGGCATATATAAAAACAATCTTTAACGAGCAATTCCAATCACAAAAGCTCATCAAAAGAACTGATCAACTCAGTAAAATGATTGATCTTGAAGTTAAAAATGATAGAGCCAACCTATACGGTTACGGTGTTTTTAAAGAAAATATTGAGAGAAAAGTGACCTTAGGGAACGTTATCATACCTGGATTAAAAGAACTTATTAAAAAGCGAAGCTCCTATCTTTCAAGAACAATAATCGACAATTCTCCAATCCTATCAAACCCTCTTTCCATCAGGGATTCAATTGGCGTGAAATTTAGCGTTCAATCGGAAAACACAAATCAAGTATATCTTTTTTACTCAATTGGGAAACAACAACAATTTAAATCCGTTAAAATGTCCATATCGGAAAATTCTGATGGAAAATATTGGACATATAGTTTGCCCAAGACCTCTGAAAATGAAAAGCTAAAGTACTTTTTCGTATCTGAAAATGAAACTTCAGCCTCAGTTTTACCAGAGAAATCATCCATAGAAGCTTTCGAGAATTAGGACCTGGACTGACACAAAAAATTGGTAAAGTATTTGATGGTAAAACATTGAATTTCTTATATAGCACATTTTCCAACAAAAACCGTTTCCCATGAAACCTCTAAGGTCAATCATTTTGACATTTTGTCTTTTTCTGGCGATCAATTCTGAAGCCCAACACACTGGGGCTCCAAATGGCTTCTCCGCCAAAGCCTTGTTACTCAATCATTATTCACTAAATGAATCTGACAACAAAAGATTCAAAAATTACACCAGTGGACTGGAGCTAGGTTACCACCGTGCCTTAACCAATTCGCTAAGTTTTGCAATTCCTCTTAAGTTTGCAGTAATACAATTACCTGAAGATGCCAATAAGAAAGTTTTTTCTGCAGTAGATTTTACATTGCGATTACAAAATTATAAGGCCAATAATTTCATAACTCCTTTCATCTATGGTGGAGGCGGAGTTGTAAATGAAGATTTGGAGACTACTTCCATACAATTTCCATTGGGTGCAGGAGTAAACATTAAATTGAGTCCACGTGAATTTTTAGTTATTTCGGGCGAGTATAGAAAATCGCTTGCAGAAAACAGAGATAACTTCAATTTTGGAATTGGAGTGATGATGATAATTGGCAAAGATGCTCCTAAAGCAAATGACAGAGACAATGATGGAGTTTCTGATGATACAGATCTTTGCCCTGATAAGCCAGGTTTAATGGCATTTAAAGGGTGTCCAGATAGAGACAATGATGGAATTCCAGACAAAGACGACAATTGTCCTGATATTGCAGGAGTAGTTTCCCAAAAGGGCTGTCCTGAAACGAAAGATACAGATGGTGATGGAATTTTGGACGATAAAGATGATTGTCCAGAACAACCAGGCAATTCAATCAACAGAGGCTGCCCAGATAAAGATGGAGATGGAATTGTAGACAAATTTGATAAATGTCCCGAAGTAGCAGGAACAAAGGAAAAAGATGGATGCCCTGCCTCTTCTGATTCTGATGGCGATGGTGTTGATGACAGCATTGATAAATGTCCCACATATCCTGGAAGCAAAGCGACCAATGGATGTCCAGATAGTGATGGAGACGGATTTCCAGATAATGAAGATGAATGTCCAACTTTGAAAGGTATTGCTTTATTCAAAGGTTGTCCTGATTCTGATGGTGATGGAATTAGTGATAGGACTGATAGATGTCCTTATGCTGCAGGTCCTGCAAGTTCAGGAGGTTGTCCTGAAGTGAAAGAAGCAGTTCAGGAAATCCTAAAAAGAGCAACACAAGCTGTTCAATTTCAATCCGGTACCGCAACTTTAGAGTCCAAGAGTTATAAAATACTCAACGAAGTAGTTGCTATCATGAAAGAAAATCCAAACTATAATATTGAGATTGGAGGTCATACTGACAACATAGGCACTGCTCAAAAAAATATGTTGGTATCTGATAGCAGAGCTAAGGCCTGCTATGAATACATTGTTGCACAAGGTATTGAGCCAAATAGACTAACTTATAAAGGCTTTGGTAAAACCAAACCGATAGCTACAAATAATACAGTTGAAGGGCGCCAACAAAACAGAAGAACTGAATTTAATGTATTTTTTAAATAAAAATAATTTTAAATCTTAATAAAGAGGGAGGCAATATTTGCCTCCCTTTTTGTTTTCTTAAAGTTTGAATTCGAATCAAGAATATGTCACAATTTTCACTTAACAAAGGTTCAATAAAACGATTAATAATTGACTTTTAGGTAACTTCCCTCAAGTTATACTGTCACATATAAGTGGTACTTTGACTTTAGGAATATAATAATTAATAGTCATTATTGCTATCGAATTCAATGGATCACAGAAACGATTGAATTAATTTTTAACCCAAATTTTGGTACTTAAGTACTTGATTTAAAGAAATGGATTAAAAATTTATTAAAGCCTAAAAGTAATGTACATGAAAAAAGCAATGTTAATTGTCTTAGTCGCGTTCTGTTCACAAGCAATTGTTTACAGCCAAACCACTGGGAAAGTATTCCGAGATTATAACTCTGACGGAATCCAACAAGCAGGTGAACCAGGCGTTGGTGGAATTCTAGTTAAATTTTTTAAGAATGATGTTCTCCCCTCAACCGATGTATTTTTAGGATCTACGACTTCTGCTGCTAATGGCTCCTATACCTACACACCCGCTTCCTATCCAGTCAGGATCGAATTTACGATTCCGACTGGGTTGTGTAATTTGTCTCCTGCTCAAGATTTTCCTTCACCTAATGGAGGTACCTATGGCACTGGTATTCAATTTGCGTCTGGTCCAGGAACTAAGAATTTTATCCTTAATTATCCTTCTGATTTTAGTACAGATGCAAATCCTAAAAGTTTTGCGACTGTTTACGGTAATGGAAACCCATTGGCTTCAACTGGAGGTGCAAAAGATTTGCCTGCATTGGTAAGATTCAATTATCAAAATTCTGGATATGCTTCAAATTCAGGAAGGGGCTTAAACACTGGTAATCCGTATGATTTAGTAGCTAAAGGCAACCAAGTCGGTTCTACTTGGGGGCTAGCCTATTCCAGACAAGCAAAAAAAATATGGGTTTCTGCGGCAATACGAAGACACGCAGGTATGGGTCCACTCGGCTCAGGGGGTATTTATTGGGTAAATGCTGAAAGTCCTTTCGATCTAAATGCAAATCTAAAATTTATTGATTTTGATTCTGATTTAGGTATTCCAACGAGTGATAAAATTAACCCATATACTAAAGCTCAAATCCCTGGGGATTGTAATGAAGTGTTTTTCAGCCCTGTTGTAGGGACAAATGCTGAAAGAGGTTTAATTGGAAATCCGACGCAACCAAATGCGGATCCAGCTGCATGGGATCAAGTTGGTAAACTATCTTTTGGTGACCTTGATGTCTCAGAAGATGGAAGATATTTATATGTTGTGAATCTTTATGATAGAAAATTATATGAAATTGATTTACAAGATCCTTTCAATCCTAAAATCCCAACGGCTGCTCAGGTCAAAAGTTATATAATTCCTAATCCTTGCGGTGGTGATAATGCCAAATCAGGTCAATACAGGCCCTTTGGAATTAAGCTTAAAAGAGGGAAGTTATATATGGGTGTAATTTGTTCTGCATCAAGAGATAATGGCTTGCCAACAACTGGTAGTACTGCCAAAGATATGACTGGTAATATTTTTGAATTAGATTTAGGTACAAAAGTTTGGAACAATACACCCATTGTTACTTGGACTTTTGATTATCGTGATAATGATAAACCATGGTTACCTTGGAGAAGAGATTTTTATGTTAATGGCTATGAAGCTGATGGGGCACCAATAATTACAGATATTGAATTGGATGCCTTAGGAAATTTTTTGATTGGTGTTACTGATAGGCATGGTTCTCAGGGTGGCCACATTAATATGGATTTATGTGGAAACTGTTGTCCTGACAATTTGGCAATGGTTGGTGAAATGCTACAAGCAAAAAGAAACCAATCTAATCCAACCTGCAGTTATCAAATACAACTATCTCCTGAATACTATCAGGATAATTATATCCATACTGAATCAACAATGGGTGGTTTATCCGTGCACTTTACTTCTGATTTTGATGGTGCTTTGACAACATTTATGGATCCAATCGGAATATATTCATCGGGAGTGATGCTTTATGATAATAAAACCGGAAAGAGACAAGCAACTAAAGATAAGAACAATAACAACCAAGAAGGATATGAAATAATCTATTCTACCCCTTCTGGGCAGGGTTTATTCGGTAAAGCTAATAGTTTAGGAGATGTAGAAACTGTTGAAATAGTACCGCCTCTGGAAATAGGAAATTATGTTTGGCGTGATAATGACAAAGATGGTGTTCAAGATGGAGATGAACCACGAATTGCAAATGTTATTATTCAAATATTGAATGATGCAAATGTGGTTGTTGGTACAACTACAACTAATGCAGCTGGTGGATATTATTTCAATCACACAAATGTAGTTGATACAATTGGTATACTTAAAGAAAATGTTTTGGGTCCTCAACCTTATTCTAATTATAAAGTTAGAATTAGCCCTACTCAATTTGCAGCTGGAAAAGGGACGAATCTCTTGGCCAATTATGAATTAACACAAACTGGTATACAAGGAGTAGGTGGAAGTGATTTTAGTGACAATGATGCTAGTTTAGTGGGAGGTGTTCCTGTCATCTCACTGGTGACTAAAGGTCCAGGTGAAAATGACCACTCCTTTGACTTTGGCTTGTTCTTCAATCCTTGCGACATTACAACATTAACAACAAATGCTGGACCATGTAAGCCTGTGGTAAGCAAATTTGATCTGTCTGGGGATATTACATTTATTTTTCCTCCAATAACCGGCACACTAACGGTGACATCTGATGGAAAATCTCAAGTATTCAATGGTCCTTTTGTTTCTCCAATATCTTATTTATTGGAAGATTTGAATGGTGATGGAACAACAAAAACTGTAACAGCCACTTTTTCAGCTTCAGAATCACCATGTCTAGAATCAAAAACTTACAAAGCTCCTGGGCCTTGCTTTTGTGAAATAAGTGCAATCAATACGCAACCAGTTGGTTGCGATAATAATGGAACATTTAATCCTGCCGATGACTTTAGAACATTTACCTTATTGGCAACTTCAACGGCTGGTGGCACTCAGTATAATGTCTCCTCAAGCATAGGAACTATTTCTCCTACAACTGCTTTCTATGGCGCTCCAACAATTTTCGCTCTAAATTCTGGCTCGGTTGGGACTGGGGATGTGACAATTACGCTTACTGATGCTTTGATATCAACTTGTAAGCAACAAATTGTTATTGCAGACCCTTTAGTTTGTGATGTTGGAGATTTGTGTTTAATTGATAATGTCGGCTTATCTAATATTCTTTGCAACAACAATGGGACAAATGATCAGAAAGCTGATGACTATACAGTATTCTCATTAAATCCAACAGGTTTAGGAATAGGAGGCACTTATTTAGTGACAATAATTAGTGGAGGTGGAACGGTTTTGCCAACGTCAGCAAACTATGGAGGTGTTACTAATTTCGTCTTCAATAACGGATCCGCAACTGGTGGCAAAAAAGTGATTAGAATACAAGACGTAAATAAAATAGATTGTTTCTTGGATGTGGACATTCCATCACCCGGTCCTTGTTCTAGCTGCGTAAACCCTCCTTGTATAAATGTTACAACAAACAAAAACTAAGCATCCAATATTGAAAGAGAGTCATTTTAAACTGTTTTATTTGATCAAATGGGTGAATGTTATTATATATCGACAACTGTAATGTAATTTTGCCTTCAACAGCACTTGATTATGGGTTGGTTTAAAAGGTTAAAGGAAGGAATTACAACTTCTACGAAGAACAAAAAGGAAGTGCCCGATGGTATTTGGTCTTCTTGTCCTTCTTGTAAGGCTACAGTTGGTATGCAAGAATTGAAAGCTAATTTCTTTGTTTGTCCCAAATGTGACTATCATTATAGAATCGGATCGCATGATTACTATTCTATCTTATTCAATGACAAATACACTGAGCTTTTCAATGATATTATATCTGTTGACATGCTTGACTTCGTTGATCTAAAGCCCTATTCTAAAAGACTTGAAGAGTCCGTAATCAAAACCAACCTACTCGATGCAATTACAGTAGGATTTGGAAAAATTGATAAAAAACCAATGGTAGTTGCTGCAATGGATTTTAATTTCATTGGTGGCAGTATGGGCTCAGTGATGGGGGAGAAGATAGCTCGTGCAGTAGATTATGCCATAATGCAAAATTGTCCTTTGATGATTATCAGTAAGTCGGGCGGAGCACGGATGATGGAATCAGCTTTTTCCTTGATGCAAATGGCTAAAACAACTGCTAAACTGACTGAACTTTCACGCGCAGGCCTACCTTATTTTTCATTGATGACCGATCCAACTACTGGAGGTGTGACTGCTTCCTTTGCAATGCTGGGTGATCTCCATCTGGCAGAACCAAAAGCCTTAATCGGGTTTGCTGGGCCAAGGGTTATTAAAGAAACTATTAAAAAAGATCTTCCTGAGGGCTTTCAGACTGCTGAATTTTTGCTTGAGAAAGGGTTCTTGGACATGATCGTTCATCGCAGTAAATTACAAGAAACACTTGCAAATTTATTATGTTTGTTTGCAGTTAAAGAATCGATTTCTAACTCGGTTTGATTATAAGCATTGAATTATCCAATGGATTCATTTCTTCAATCAATTTGCCAATTCCTTCTTCACCGTATTGTGCAAAGAAGGCAATAGATGAATCGTAACGTTCTTGTAGTCCGCTTTGAGGATATAATTTTACAAAGATTGAAGCTATTTGATTCAATGCAGTTTCATGTTTTTGGCGATTCAACTTATTGATTTTGGAATTAAAATCCAACAACTCAGCTTTCCAGTTTTTAAGAATTCCTTTCCATTTATTTGCCATGCTAGGATCAATATCATTAATAAGTGGATAAAATTCCTTGTCAATTTCGTCAAATTTCTCAATACCCAACTTCATATTAGTAATCGAATCAAAGTGATGCAGGTATTTTTTAACAGCAAAGTCTTCCGTCTGAAAAAAATCGAAATCCGTTAGGCCAATTTTACTAATTCTCTTTTCGATTGAACTTTCAATAATCATCGCGGACCTTCTGCGGATAACAACAGGGTAAGGCACTAGATAATGTTTAAAAATATTTGGCAATTCCATCCAATAACTCAATTCACCGCCTCCACCTATGAATACTGGTGCAGGGAGGATGGTTTGTTGATAAAGCGGCCTCAAAACAACATTTGGACTAAACGCTTCAGGTGATTTATCAAGAAGATGGAGCAATTCTAGTTTGGTAAAAACTTGATCGCTAATAATAGTTCTAAACATACCATCTTCCAATTGATCAATTCTTTCTCTTCCATGATCCGTGTGTAAAAATAGATTGCAAGGTCGGCCTTTTGTTTGAACCTTAATACCCTCGTGCTCAAGTTTTACTATGGTTTCAGACAAAATTTTACTTGATGCTGCACTTTCAATTTCAGATTTTATCACTTGGGAGAATAGTGATTTTAAGTCTGGATCATCTGGATCTATAAGCAGCAGATTTGAATTCTGAAAAATTTGCAATACTAGAGATCTGAAAAATGACGTGTAGTTTTCATCAAAAACTAAAGTGGAACGCAAAGCTTCTAAATTAGACTTAGCCGAAGGATCTCTTTCAAAAAAACTTAAAACTTCATCATAAACTGCTTCAAGTCCTTCAGTGCTTAATCTTCCGGCAGCATGACTGGTTTGAACTTGCCAAGTAATTCTTTTGTTAAATATATGAAAATGATTGATTTCGTCAATATCATGATCTTCACTGCCGATATAAAAAATTGGCACATAATGAAATTCACTCTGAATGGAGTTCAATTTATTGGCCAAATTTATACACGTGGCAATTTTGTAAATCATAAAAAGAGGACCTCCCATCAAGCAAGGTTGATGCGCACAAACTATTGCTAATGTATTTTTTTTAAGCAAAATATCAAACGTTCCATTAATATTTCTATTGTATTGTTTATTAAGCACTTGAACCAGTACATCTCTATTTTTAAATGATGCATATTCTTGCGTCCTTGACTGTTCAAGTATTGAGTCAATTGACGGAAAATGTGGAAAAAAATGGTAGTATTTTGGATCAAGACCGAGAAACCCTTTGTCATTTTTACTCAAGAAAGGAAATTCTAGTATTGGAACATTCGACGTCTTGAGCATAATTTTGATTTATCTTTACGGACTGCAAATTTAACTATCATTGGTCAACGAACAAGATTTATCCATTTTATTAAAAGAATCTAATTCAGACATCATAATTGATGTCCGTTCGCCATCGGAATTTTTTCAGGGTCACATCTGCAATGCCGTTAATATGCCGTTATTGAATGATGAGGAGCGGGCAGTTGTTGGAACCTTGTATAAGCAGACATCACCTGAATTTGCAATGATAAAAGGATTGGAAATTATAGGTCCAAAAATGAAAGACTTTGCTTCTGTTTTTTTTAAATTGAAGGGGAAAAGACTCATTGTTTATTGCTGGAGAGGTGGACAGAGAAGCAATAGTATCGCATGGCTAATGAGGACTTGTGGTTTGAACCCAATTGTAATACCGGGGGGATACAAGCATTACCGAAATCATGTCCTGGATTGGGTCAACAACAAATACCTAAAGTTATATGTATTAGGAGGTAAAACTGGTACAGGTAAAACTGAATTGCTTGAAGGATTAGATCAAAGGTCACAACAAATTCTGGACCTTGAGGGACTTGCTAATCATAAAGGCTCAGCATTTGGTCATCTTGGTCAAAATGCTCAACCAACCGATGAACAATTTCAAAATAATCTATTTCATGAAATGAACAAACTTAATCTATCAAGACCAATATGGATAGAAAATGAAAGCAGAATGGTTGGAAGATTGTGTGTTCCTGCCGGAATTTGGGCCTCCTTAAGGAATGGAAATTTGATAAATGTTGAAATTAGCGAAGAAGAACGTTTGGATCATGTACTTTCAACTTACGGTCAATACGATATTGAAGATTTGATTGAATCGTTTAAGAAGATTGAAAAGAAATTAGGTAACTTGGCATTTAATAATACCTTGATCGCTCTCCAGCTGGGTGATTTGAGAACTGCAGCAAAACTTGCTTTTTTTTACTACGACAAAAACTATGGGAAAAAATTGGATGAGAATAAAAGTCAAAATATCACATATTTGAATTTGGCTGGCTTTACATTTGAACAAAAAATTAATAAATTATTGGAATATGCAAGTACATCAGGAAAAGATAAAATTGACTGAATACAGTCATGGTGCGGGTTGTGGATGTAAAATAGCTCCTGATGTATTGGATCAAATTTTACATAAATCAGGAACGCAATCGAGTGAATTTACTTCTTTATTGGTTGGCAATAAAGACAAGGACGACGCCGCAGTATGGCAAATTAATGACAATCAAGCCGTTATATCAACAACTGATTTTTTTATGCCAATCGTTGATGATCCTTTTACATTTGGAAAGATTGCGGCTACCAATGCTATAAGCGATATTTATGCCATGGGAGGTTCCCCAATTATGGCCATAGCCATTTTAGGCTGGCCTGTTGACAAATTATCCCCCGATATAGCAGGCGAAGTGATTGCAGGAGCCAGAGAGACTTGTTTAGAAGCAGGAATTCCATTGGCAGGTGGCCACTCAATTGATTGTCCTGAACCTATTTTTGGGTTGTCGGTAAATGGTTTGATTGATCCAAGTAAACTCAAAAGAAATGGGGGAGATATCTCCAACTGCGTATTGTATTTAACCAAAGCCTTGGGAGTTGGAATAATCGCAACAGCCCAGAAAAAGGGAATGGTTGAGCAAGAGCATTTGCAAATGGCAATCCTAACTATGACCAGTTTAAATAAAATTGGTATGATACTTAGTGAAATGCCACAGGTGAAAGCCATGACAGATGTTACTGGATTTGGATTATTGGGGCACTTGATTGAAATGTGTGAATCAAGTCATCAAAGCGCAGTTATAAATTTTGAGGATGTTCCTTTCATAGACCGTGAAGTATTAAATGACTATTTGGATAAAAAATGTGTGCCTGGCGGCACGAATCGAAACTTTAGGAGTTACGGACACAAACTAAACGTCATATCGGAACAAGTCAAAAATTTACTTTGCGATCCACAAACAAGTGGTGGTCTTTTGGTAGCTGTTGAAGCAGCATTTATGACTGAATTTGAAAGTAAAATGAAAGAGAATGGCTTCATCTTAAGCTCTTTTGGCAGGATCATTCCAAAAAATGATCATGTGGTAAACATAAATGAAGCATAAAGCATGTTCACTAAATTATTCAATGCAATTTTAGTCTTGGTATCTGCTATTTTATTGGTTTCAACGATCATTTACCTTGCTCCGGTAGATCCTGCAAGGCTTAGTTTTGGTCAAATGTCTGATGCATCAAGTGTTGAACTAAAACGTGCTCAACTTGGACTTGACAAACCTTTGATCACACAGCTCCGATGGTATCTTAATGATTTATCACCAATATCATATTACTCCAATGATAGATTAAAATCAATCAAAGTTGGATATCTGGGAATCTTCAAAATTTCAGACGGGCAGGTGATACTTAAATATCCTTGGCTACGTGAATCATATCAATCAGGAAGAAAGGTGAGCAATATGCTTGTAGAAGCCATTCCTCAAACGGCTATTCTTGCGGTTGCATCTATGTTACTGGCAATTATATTGGGAGTTTCATTGGGTATTATCAGTGCATACTCAAGAGGCTCTTGGCTTGACCAATTTATAATAGGACTCAGCACCCTAGGCACCAGTTTACCTGGATATATTCCTGCTATGGTAATTTCTTTGATTTTTGGGTTCATATTGGCTTCAATTACTGGCTTAGAAGTTCAAGGCAGTTTGTTTGAATTGAATGATTTTGGAGATACAGAAATTAGGTTTAAGAATGTCCTTTTGCCTGCAATCGCACTGGGTATTCGTCCAATTTCACAAATAACACATTTGACAAGAAATGCTATGTTGGACGTATTGAATATGGAATTCATGAAAACATCAATAGCAAAAGGAAGCAATATCTATAGACAAATATTCAAACATTGCCTCCCAAATGCATCAATTCCTATTGTAACCACTTCAAGTTCTTGGCTTGCTTCATTGCTTACAGGATCATTCTTTGTTGAAACAATTTTTAACTATAAGGGCCTTGGAAACCTAACCGTTAACGCTTTATTGAGTTTTGATGTGCCAGTGGTGCTTGGATGTCTTATCTTTACGTGTGTAATTTATACCTGTATGAATTTGATTGTAGATGCATTGATTGCTTCTTTGGATCCTAGGGTACGTTTTATTGAAAATAGAATATGATAATTAGAAGTTTAGAATTTGTAGCATCCTTTCCGAAGCACACTGGTATGATGAAAGATGAAATACCAGAATTTGCATTTATTGGTAGGTCAAATGTTGGAAAATCCTCATTAATAAACATGCTTGCCGGCACTGCTGGAGTTGCCAAGGTGTCACAAACACCCGGAAAAACGCAATTGATAAATGCTTTTATTGTTAATAAATCACATCGATGGATAGATCTGCCAGGATATGGATATGCAAAGACTTCAAAAGCCAACAGAAGAAGTTGGAGTAAGATGATTGAAAACTATTTGACAAACAGAGAAAATTTATGTTGTATTTTTATACTGATTGATAGTAGATTGACTCCACAAAAACTTGATTTAGATTTTATCGAATGGTGCGCAGAAACTGAAATACCGTTTGCCCTCGTATTTACCAAAATAGATAAAATCAATCAAAAAGAACTCTCAGATAATAAAAAAGTATTTTTGGCTGAAATGACGGAGATGTTTACAGAGTTACCAACCTACTTCAACAGCTCGGCAGTCAGAAGAACAGGTCGTGAAGAAATATTGAAGTTCATAGAGGGAATTGTAAAAAACTTCAAAGAGCATTTGGTATGAGTCAAGAAAAGCCTAAAGTTTTTACCACGGATCCTAATGTCATAGAGTCATGGCCGTTGTACCATCAGGACAAAAGAAGAAATCAGCTAATGTCTGAAATCGTTCATACCAGCGAAGAAAAAATAAATCAAAATTCAACTGCAACCATAGAAGATCTTCTAGAAAAAACAATTTATTTAGAGAGGCAAAGAGTCAAGAATGAGCCTTGGAAAGTTGATCCCCCAAATGAAGCTTTATTTTGGAATAAAGCCAAAAATAGGCTTGAAAAATACAGATCGGAGGAGGATCCTGAAGCCCGAAGAGAGAGATACCAGCAGCTTGCAAAAAAGATTATTCAACGATATACCAGTGAAATTTTAGGCTCTTTTAATAAAAATACATTTCTACTGGCTCGCAAAATTTTAACCGTTTCATTTAAGAATTTATACGGTCATTTTGAATTGAGGGATTTGTGGAACTACAGCAGAGCGCAGACCAAAATCAAAGAACAATTAATTGTAGATGGGCCAATTGAACACATCAGACATTTGTTCAGCTATGGGACTGTCATAGTTTTACCAACTCATAGTTCCAACATGGATAGTATTCTGGTAGGATACATGTTAGACATGATTGGCAAGATGCCAGCATTTTCATACGGTGCTGGTTTGAATTTATACAACAATGGTTCTGCCGCTTATTTTATGAACCGGCTCGGCGCTTATCGTGTAGACAGGCGTAAGAAAAACCCTATTTACCTCGATACGCTGAAGAATATGAGCTCTACAACTATTGAGGATGGAGTAAATACCATATTTTTTCCGGGGGGAACCAGATCCAGAGAGGGCAGTGTGGAAACAAAATTAAAGTTGGGCTTAGTAGGCAGTGTGATAGACGCACAGAGAGCATGTATTCAAAAAGGACTACCAAATAAAATATTTATCGTGCCACTTGTTATCAATTACGAAACTGTTCTTGAAGCAGGCATTCTAATTGAACAGTTTCTGCGACGCAGTGGCAAGGATCAGTATATACCCCAAATTGGAAGGGGAATGAACTTTTTAAGAGCCATAAAATTTGGTTGGAAACTTATAAGAAAAAAGAACAGAGTTTACTTTTCTTTTGGTAAACCAATAGATGTTTTTACCAATGAGGTAGATGAATTTGGAAATAGTTATGATAAATACGGCAATCAAATAGACATAAAAAAGTATTACGAAATCAACGGAACTATCAATCAAGATAGTCAGCGAGAAAGTGAATATACGAAGCGTATTTCTGCTAAAATGTCAACAGAATTTTTAGCAAATAACGTACCTATGCCGCATCATATTCTTTCCAAAATGATTATCCATTTGATGCTAGAAAAATGGCATGGAGCAGATATTTTTGATATTCTTAAATTACCGGCTAAGGAATGGAAAATTCCCATGCCAACAGTTATGAAATGTGGCGAAGATTGGTTCAAAGTTTACAAGAAATTCATCAGCCATAAAATATTTAAACAAGACAGAACTAAAAAGATTACAGATTTTGCTATGCTCTTAGAAGATGCAATAGAAAATGGTGGAGCATATCATAGAATTAAACTGTTCGCTTATAACAACAAATCAAATGAACTGATTATCAATGATTTGCCTGTTATTTACTTTTATTCAAACAGAATGGAGGGATATGATATGCAGAAAGAAATTATTTGGAAAAAATATGTTTGGGATGAAGAACCAGTCGCAGCCAAAGTGGGTGAATGAAATACATTATTTTCGATTTAGAAGCAAGTTGTTGGCAGAATACGCCTAAAAATTTCCGTCAGGAGATCATTGAAATAGGGGCTTATAAATTAGATGATTACGGTGAAATATTGGAGCAATTTCAGATGTTTGTCAGGCCAGTCGTTCACCCAATTTTATCTTCTTTTTGCACCAACTTAACCACAATAAAACAAAAGGAGGTGGATCGAGCCAAAGGATTTTTGTATGTGATTGATGAGTTGTATGCATGGTTAGATCCTGATGATGAAGAATATCGTTTTATCAGTTGGGGAATAAATGATAAACATTTATTGATGAATGATGCTGAGTTACATAAGTATGATTTAAATTGGTTAACTCAAAATTACCGCGACATGAAGGAAGCATATAATCAGATAAAGAAACGAAATGAACCACCTGGCTTTATGAAAGCACTGGAAATGGAAGGTATTTCATTCATCGGACAACAGCACAGAGCCCTGAATGATGCCAAACATACAGTATTGTTATTCCTAAAGCACATTGATGGATGGTCATTTTAACTACTTAACATAATATAAATTATAGGATGATATTTATTTAAAAATACAACTCAACCTTGATATAGATAATCGGCACTGCAAGAGTAATATTACTTCTTTTTAATCGTTTCTAAAGTTAACATTCAATACAAAATAATAAATGAAAAAATTAATTAAAATATTTGCAATTTCAATAATAGTTTTATTTTTATTACTTGCAACAGTACCAATATTATTTAAAAAACAAATCAAAGAAAAGGTCTTGTCTGGTGTTAATTCAGGCATCGATGCAAATGTGAGTCTCAAAAATGCCGGAATTAGTTTTTTTTCTACATTTCCTTATTTGGCTGTTCAACTGGATGAATTAAGCATTACTGGAAAAAATGAATTTGCTGGTGTTCCACTTTTCAGTGCTGACAGGATTGATTTAGGGATTAACATTTGGGATGCGATTATGGGTAAACAACCCTATGAAATCAAACAAGTTGTACTTGATAAGCCAAATATTAATATCCAGATAACAGAATCAGGAAAAGCAAATTATGACATCTCAAAGACAGATACTACAGCTTCGTCCTCAAATGCACAAGACGATGTAAAATTGCTCTTGAAAAAATTTCAAATAATTGATGGAATCATTAGTTACACTGACAAACAGTCGGACAATAATTTTTTAATGAAACATTTGAATCATGAACTTTCTGGAGATTTTTCATCGACAGTGACTGATTTGAATACAACTGCAGAATGTGATACCATGAGCCTTTCAAGTGGATCCATCAGTTACCTCAGTAATGCAAAGCTCAAATTTATTGCAGGAATTAAAGCCGATTTGTTAAACAATAAATTTACGCTTAAAGAAAACAAACTCAATATCAATGACTTACAACTAAATGTTAATGGTTGGATACAATCAAAAACTGAAGAGACAGTGATGGATATGAATTTCTCAACTCCTGACTCGAAATTTAAAAGTTTGTTGTCATTGATACCTGGCGCATATACCAAAGATTTTTCTGGCGTTAAAGCAGATGGATCCTTTGACTTTAAGGCCAGAATTAATGGGACTATTAACAGCAAGGAAGAGATAATTCCATCTTTTGCAATTCAAGCTAATGTCAAGGATGGATCATTCAAATATCCAACTTTGCCTGCAGGTGTTTCAAAAATCAATGCAAATATTAAAATTGATAATAAATCAAACAAACTGGATGCAGTAGTTACTGATATCAGTAAATTTGGTTTACTCATAGGTAGTCAAGGCATTTCAGGTCGTGTGAAATTAAAGACACCTGTTTCTAATCCAGATATGGATGCTAATATTAAAGGCAAACTGGATTTGGCCAGTATTTCTTCTGTACTTCCTGTAAGTTCCGTAAAAGATCTGAAAGGCTTAATAAATGCCGACATCACGATTAAAGCAAATCAAAAGGATTTGGATGCCCAACGATATCAAAATGTATCTGTAAATGGCAAATTGGATCTTTCTGGCTTTGCATGTGTCTACGAAAAGTATCCAAAAATTTCAATCCCTCGAGTAAATGTTATATTTTCTCCTGCTGCAATGTCTGCCAATAATTTACTAATGCAGTTAGGCTCATCTGATGTTTCAGGAAATTTCACGATCCAAAATTTTCTAGCCTTCTTCTCCCCTACTATTACCATGAAGGGAAATGTAAATATGGAAAGTATTTTTTTGAATGCTGATGAATGGTTGAGTGAGCAAGCTGAACCATCAATTGAACCTGATGCTGGATTGAGCAATGAAAAACCTTTTGATCAATTTGACATAAAATTCAATGGCAAAATAGCCGCCTTAATTTATAACAAAGAAAAAATATCAAATATCGAAGTCATTGGTCAAATTCAACCCAATGAATTTGAATTCAGCAAACTTGCTTTTCAAATGGGCCAAACTGATATCAATGCAAATGGCAATATTAGAAATATATTTTCATACCTTTATGATAATCAAACACTTGCAGGAAATATAAACGTCGTTTCACGAAAAATTGACTTGAATCAATTTATGACCCCTGAAACCAACGCCAATAAAGGCTCTACTGCTCCAGAGCCATTATTGATACCTGACAAGATCAATATGAATATAACTGGTAAAATTAATCAATTGCTCTACTCCAACATGGATCTTAAACAAGTTTCAGGCACACTATCAGTTAAGGATCAATCTGTTAGAATTGTAGATGCATCAGCTAATACCTTAGGAGGAACTTTGAATTTAAGTGGTGGATATTCAAGTATCGACCCTAAACAACCAAAATTTGATTTAAAAACTGATGTAGGCAAACTGGATGTTCAACAGGCATTTAAAACCTTCTCAACTATAAAGCTTTTTGCACCTATTGCTCAGTACATTGAAGGCAAGATAAATACAAACCTAAGTATTAGTGGCACCTTGAAGCCGGACCTATCACCAATGATGGAAACTTTCGCAATGGATGGATTTTTGGAAACATTAGGCGCAGTAGTTAAGAATTTTAAACCTTTGGTTGATATTGGTAACAAATTAAATATGACTGAATTTTCAAATTTAAATTTAACCAACACAAAAAACTGGATCACTGTTAAAAATGGAGCAGTTGAAGTTAGGGAGTTTGATTATCGAATGCAGGATATTGATATGAAGATTGGTGGTAAGCATAGCCTCACCAATGATATGGCTTACACCATAAAGGCAAAATTGCCAAGAAAGAAATTGGAAAAAAATCCAATTGGAAGTGCCGTAGGTTCAGGAATGAATTTCCTGTCCAAAGAAGCTTCAAAATTAGGTTTGAATATTCAGAATGGTGAATTTGTTAATGTGCTTATTTCAATTGGTGGTTCAATGCTATCTCCAAAAATTGGCTTTAAAGTTCTAGGTACTGATGGCAACTCTTCAATTCAGCAAGAGGCAAATGCAATGGGCAAAGAAGCAATTCAAAAAGTTCAAGACAGTATCAAAAATCTTGCAAATCAGGAAGTTGCCAAATACAAACAAAAAGCAAAAGAACAAGCAGATAAGGCTGCTGACTCATTGGCAAGATTGGCCCAACAAAAGGCTGACGAAGCAATTAAAAAAGCAAGTGAAGCCGCAAAAGAAAAATTAGCCAAAGAAGTGGGCGATAAAGCTGGCCAAAAAGCAAAAGACGAAATTGATAAGGCAAAAGATAATTTGAAAAAATTTGACCCGTTTAAAAAGAAATAAGCAATAAAAGAACCAAAGACGAAGCAAAAAGAGATGAGAATTGTATTCATGGGAACACCAGATTTTGCTGTAGCTTCATTGTCTGCTATTGTGGATCAAGGACATAATGTTGTCGGAGTTGTAACTGCACCAGACAAACGAGGCGGAAGGGGCATGAAAGATATCATTACTTCTCCTGTTAAGAAATATGCCGCAACAAATAATATTGAATGTCTTCAACCTGAAAAACTCAGAAATCCAGTCTTCTTGAATGCTTTAAAAGAACTGAATGCTGATTTGTTTATCGTGGTTGCTTTTAGAATGTTGCCAGAGATTGTTTGGAGTATGCCTCATTTGGGTACTATTAACCTTCATGGAAGTTTGTTGCCCGCTTATAGAGGCGCAGCACCAATCAATTGGGCAATAATAAATGGAGAGCCAACAACAGGAGTTACCACATTTTTTATAACTCATGAAATTGATACAGGTGATTTATTACTACAAGAAAAAATAGATATTACTCCTGAAGACAACGCAGGAAGTTTACATGATAAAATGAAAATTGTTGGTGCTAATCTGATATTAAAGACAATTTCAAAAATTGAATCTAATGAAATTGGGGGGATTCCGCAGTCAGGCACCATCAGTCATGCACCTAAATTATATTATGATAGTTGTAAAATTGATTGGACAAAAACAGCCAAACAATGCCATGATTTTATAAGGGGACTTTCACCGTATCCGGGAGCTTTTACTAATTTTCAAGACAAACAGCTCAAAATATTTGAGAGTAATATCATTCAGGATTTCATAACTTCAACGAATGAGAACTTTTTCTGGGACAATAGCAATAAACTTTACTTTAAGGCTTCAGATAATTGGATAGAGGTTTTGATGCTACAAGCAGAAGGGAAAAGAAAAATGAATGCCAATGAATATGTCAATGGCTTAAGATCCGGCAGGTAACAATTTTAACAAAGTTTCAAGAAGCCACTTTATAAATATTCCATGATTATAGGAGTCAGTTGCGGTATCGATAATATCTTTTTCTACCACTGGAATTCCTAATTTGTTCAACCCATAGAGCGAGGATTCAGAAAGTAGATAAAAATGACTAGCGAGACTAAGAATGATAGCAACACTAGCAAATATTATTCTATATCTAAGCTTTGGCTTCATAAAACAAATTTAAGAGTACTACGAGATTTTTTACCTTAATAAATGTTAAACAATCCCAAAAAGTAACAGAGTAAACATAAAAAATCGGTGAAATGTTTAAATTTATCGACAGAATGCGCACAAATCACAAAGAAGCGGCCAAAAGTTGTTTCGTGAAATCTTGGATCGGATTAGAGTAAACATCTGGAACGCTTCCAAATTCGACAATTTTTCCTTCAGAAAGAACAACAACCCGATCAGCAATAAATCTGACCACTGACAAGTCATGCGTAATAAAGAGCATTGTGAGTCCGAACTTTTCTTTTAAGTCAATGAGCAAATTTAATATTTGTGCCTGAACATTAACATCCAGGGCAGATACACATTCATCGCATATCAATAATTGGGGATTGACAGCCAAGGAACGTGCTATTGAAATCCTTTGTCGCTGTCCTCCACTGAATTGATGTGGGTATTTTTCGAAATCTGATGGGTTTAAACCTACATCCTCAAGCAATCGGTTAACCGCTGTTTTTGTCTGTGCTTTAGTGGGATAGATTTTATGCACTGACATAGCCTCTGCAATCGCTTCACCTATTTTCATTCGTGGGTTCAAGGAAGCAAATGGATCTTGAAAAATCAATTGTATTTGTTTTCGAAAATGTCTAAAATCAGAAGGATTCAAGTCATCTATTCTTTGATTTTGAAATTTTATGGTTCCAGATTTTTGGTCTAAAAGATTGACAATCGCTCTACCTATGGTAGATTTACCACTTCCAGATTCACCCACAAGAGCCAGCACCTCGCCAGGAAAAATTTTAAAGCTAACATCAGATACTACTTTATTAAAAGCTTTTTTCTTGAACCATGCAGATTTCTTTGGGAATTGTACATTCAATTGTGAAACTTCCAAAAGAGGCTGCAATGCTGAATAACCAGCTATCTTTTTATTCAAATCACCATCTGAAATAATCGAATCTTTAAAAATTGAGTTGGATTCTGGATTTTCGAAATCTTTCAGCTCTGGTAGCCTTGTTAATTTTTTGGATAGTGATGGCCTACATGACAAAAGAGATTTGGTATAAATATCTTTAGGTTTATTAAATAATTCATCTGTTGGGCCTGATTCTACAATTTTTGCAGATCTCATCACATATACCTTGTCAGCAAAACCTTTTACCAGATTTAGATCATGGGATACGAATAATATAGACATATTACGTTTTCTCCTCAGATCATCCAAAAGTTGAATGATTTTAAGCTGCACGGTAGAATCCAATGCGGTTGTTGGTTCATCCGCTATCAATAACTTAGGTTCACCGGCAATAGCCATAGCGATCATAACCCTTTGCTTTTGGCCTCCTGATAATTGATGAGGATAAGAATTATAAATTCTGACAGTATCATTCAATCCCACCTCCTTAAATAAGTCATATACTTTATCAACTTGACCTTTAGGTGTCGCAATTTTATGAATCTGAAATACTTCCCGGACTTGTTCACCACATTTCATTACAGGATTTAGGCTTGACATTGGTTCTTGAAAAACGAATCCAATTTCCTTACCTCTGATGCGACAAAGCTCTTTTTCCGATAGTGAATTTATTTCAACAGTTTGTTGATCAGTGCAAAAGTAAATTTTACCAATTTTATTGATCAGTGTTTTTGGTAGTAATTTTATTATAGATGCTGCACTAAGAGATTTACCAGAACCAGATTCACCAACTAAGGCTACTACTTGCCCAAGTTCTACAGTAATATTGACATGAGACACCAATTCTTTCCCTCGAGAATTTGAGATAGTCAGATTCTCAATATTTAGAATTGCGCCTTCATTTTTTCTTAAATTCATCTATCAAATGTAAGCAAAGCCATCAAAATATAAAGATTTTTTATATAATTTAAACTTGAAAGACTTGTTAGTGTTTGATTGTTTATTAAATAGATTAACTTTGAAGCATAATATAATCTAGATGAATAAGTTATTAGTACTTTTAGTTATCGTGTTGGGTCTTTCAAATTGGTCCGTTTTTTCGCAGACTCCTGTAAGTAAAAACATGGTTTTGTTGAATCAATATAAAGTTGATACATTTCCCATCGTATTTGCTGGCCGTTACAGCGACTGTTGGGGATATACTGCCCCAGATGGCAGAGAATACGCAATTTTAGGTTCTACTCCATACATACACTTTTTCGACATTACTGACGGCTTGGTCGAAATTACTCAATTTCAAGGTGGCGGCAATTCCCTTTGGCGAGAATTTAAAAGTTATAAGAATCGCATCTATGCAGTTGCTGATCAGGGAAATGAAGGTATAATGATTTTTGATATGAGCAACGCACCTTCTGAGATTATTTTACGCAATCAGATATTCAATATTACTGCGAGAACGCACATGCCCTTTATTGATGAGAAAAATGGAAGATTATATTTAGCTGGAACCAGTGCACAAAATAATGGATTAATGGTCTTAGACCTAACGAAAGACCCAGATAACCCTACCCTTTTGGCTTCTGTTCCTTTACCTGGAGGATACATTCATGACGTCCATGTAAAAGATAATATCGCATATTGCTCTCACGGTTTTAATGGCCTTTGGGTTTATGATTTTACCATTCCTACTGCTCCTGTGTTGCTAGGAAACATGACTGTGTATCCTGAAGCGGGCTATAATCACAGCACTTGGCTTACTGTTGATGAAGATTATCTAATTCAATGTGATGAATCTCATGATACAGGAGTAAAACTTGTCAATATCAAAGATCTTACTGATATTAAAGTAGATAAAATATGGAGAAGTACGCTGTTGGCCCCTGCTGATCTCAAATCACTTGGGCACAATCCGTATGTGAGAGGAGACAAAGCAATTATTTCATACTATCAAGACGGCGTTCAAATTTATGATATCAGTAATTACAGTGACATCAAAAACATTGCTTACTATGACACCGATTTAGTAAGTACCTCTTACACTGGTTTTAAAGGTTGTTGGGGTGTATTTCCATTTTTTCCATCTGAGAAACTGATACTTTCTGATTTAATTGAAGGTTTGTTTGTCGTGAAATTGGATGGAATCAGTTTGGCCCCTGTGCCTGCCCCTACCACTCCAAACGTAACGCTTAACTATTCTGGCGAAGTTAGAATTTGCGAAGGGGAATCCTTTACATTGACTGCTCCTGCTAGCGCACAATTTATAAATTGGTACAAGGGTGTTGACATGATTAATTCGAGTGATTTGAGCTTGGAAATATCAGAACCAGGTGATTATAAATTTGTAGCATGGAATCAAGGCAATGTTGCAGAATCTTCTATTGTTAATGTAATTTATAGTACTGCAATAAAACCAATTATCGAAATTCCTGCCGGAAAGGATTATTTTTGTGAAGGCGAATCCTTAGTGCTTTGCAATTCTGTTCCTAATGTCAATTTGGAATGGAGTTTGGATAATAGTTTTTTATCTGAGACTTCATGTATTTCTATTATTGAAGGTGGAGTATATTCTGCTAAGCTCATTGATGGCTTATGTGTTTTGAATTCAGATCCTGTAAACATCGAAAAAAAGGCATTGCCTCTAGCAGATATTGTTGTATCTGATACCAGCTTATGTACAGGCGAAACAGCACAATTGAGCTTAACCTCGGAGGGAAACGATGTTTCATGGGTAAGTAGTGCCGGAAATTTTTCGGATAAAGACAATGTAACAATCCAAGTGACTCAATCTGGCACTTATACGCCGATTGTATTTGATGCCTTTTGCACTTTTAGTGGTCCAACTTACAACATAGTATTTTACGACTATCCTATTATTTCAATTGACAAACAAGGTAGCAATTTAATTGCAACACCTGGTTTTACCTATAAATGGCTTTTTAACGGCATCCTATTGCCAACTATTACTGGAAACACTTGCAATATAATTGGAGATGGAACCTACACGGTTATTGCAACAAATATTGGTGGTTGTTCTACAGAAGAATCATTCAGTATTACGAGCACCATCGAACCAGATACTTATGCGGTGAAGATATTTCCAAATCCAATTTATGAAAATTTAACTATTGAAATCTCAGGGAAAAAGAAATCAGGAACTTATAAAATTACGAATGCCTTGGGACAGGTAATAAGAACAGGTAATTTGAATGATTCAGGACTTACAACTTTAAATTTAACAAACCTTCCAGACGGTATTTATTTTTTAGATGCAGCCGGAGATGCTAGTTTCTCAAAATCATTTACAAAGTACACGCATAAATAAAAGTTACTTGAATTATATTTACAACGAAGGTCTTTTAAATTTTAGGTCATATAAGAGCTATGTAGTAATAACATGTCTCAAAGGTTTAGCTCCCTTTGTCCGTAAAGAAGTTGAGGCTCTGGGCTATCATATTACAAGCGAATGGGTTACAGGGATCCAATTGAAAGCCAGTATGGCCGATTGTATAAGATTAAACTTAAGATTGAGATGCGCTAGCCAAGTGCTGTTTGAAATAGCAGCATTTGATGCAAATGATATTGAACATGTATCTTCAATGATGAAGAAGATCCCTTGGGAAGACTTGATACCCTCTGACGGATATGTGAGTGTTACGAATTCTGCGCGTCATGATTCAATCAATAACACGATGTTTGCCAATCAATTTGTGAAGGATATAATTTGTGACCGAATCAAAGAAAATACGGATAACAGACCAGACGCCGGTCCCAAGCAAGATTATTCTGTAGTAAATTGGGTATGGATAAATAATCAGGTTTCGGTTTTCCTTGACACTTCTGGCAACTCCTTGGGCAAACACGGTTACCGTTTGTTTCCAGGAAAAGCACCTCTAGGAGAGGCAGTATCGGCCGCTATAGTCTATGCCTCAGAATGGGATTGCAGCTCTACCCTACTAAATCCCATGTGCGGATCTGGGACTCTAGCAATTGAAGCAGCTATGATTCAATCCAAAAGGTATCCTGGCCTGAACCGGAACAACTATGCTTTTATGCATTTTCTTGGATATCAAAAAGGGTTTTATGAATCTGAGCTTGAAGAAATCAGGAACATTGTTGATTTGCAAGCAAAAAAATGCATCATTGCCTCTGATATTGACTCAGAAGCAATCGACATTGCGATGAGTAATGCAGAAAAGGCTGGTGTACGTCATCTGATTTCTTTTGGAAAAGGTGACTTCATGCAAAGTCCCGTTCCAGAAGCGGAAAATGGGATCGTTCTTTTTAATCCACCATACGGCGAACGACTGGGAGAGGCAGAAGACCTTAAATTTCTTTACGCATCCATAGGCGATTTTTTAAAGAAAAGATGCAAAGGTTACAAGGCATTCGTGCTAAGTGGAAATCCCGATTTGATGAAGTTTATAGGACTACAGACCTTTTTGAAACTTCAGTTATATGCTGGAAAAATTGAGTGCAAGTTGCACGGATTCAAAATGTACGCAGGAAAGAAAAACCAAGACGAGGTTACTATCAACGAAGAATCGTAAGGGCTTGTGAAAAACTCTTATTCCCTTTTGTGATCAATAAATAATAACTGCCATTAACCAATTCAGGTAATCCCAAGTTGATTTTATCATTTCCAGAATTAATATTCCATCCTTTCAAAAGCCTTCCTTGAAGGTCGAATAATTGAATTTCACTGATATCAAAATCAGTGTTGTCAATGTTGATAAAGGAACTTGCCGGATTTGGCCCTATTTTTATGGAATGATTCGACGTAATTTCATTTGTGGATGTGGGATTTGCCAATAGAAAAATCCAAGCATCCTCGGCTCCATTATTTCCTGAAACATCTATATTATTGGAACTTGTCTTGCCGCTACACAACAAATCATTTGAGGCAGTAAGGTTTATTGTGTAGCCTTCATCATCTGAACTTCCTCCAAATGTTTTGGAGGTAACTAATGAGCCGGTGCTGTTGGTGCGAATTACAAAGACATCTTTTCCCCCTTTAGGAGAACTGATATCGCCATTGTTTGAATTGGTTGTTCCAATCATGAAATAATTGTTCACATTTTTCATTTCTACTACTCTGCCACCAGTTTCATTGCCACTTCCTCCATAATTTTTACTCCACTGGACATTTCCTGAGTTAAAGATTTTTAAAAGCCAAAAATCTGATCCCCCTTTATTTCCAGTAAGATCGCCATTTGAAGAATTGGAGGTACCACTGATCAGTATGTTATTATCAGCAGTTAATATTGCGGCAATTGCAAAGTCATCATTACTGCCGCCGTAGAATTTTGTCCATTGTTGAGTGCCTGAATTGTCAACTTTGATTACCAAAATATCAGAAGCACCATTATTGTTAGATCCTGATAAAGTTGTCGATGTACTGTTTCCGATGATGATATAACCATCAGTAACTTGAATTATTGATACAGGAACATCATTTCCTGACCCACCAAAAGTTTTAGTTAATTCAAATATTCCATTCAAATCAGTTCTGATAAAAAAGAAATCTGAACCACCTGCATTACTTGAAAAGTCACCATCATTTGATTCGGTAGAGCCTATGATTAGATACTTACCATTTGAATCTTGAATTGCATATTTGCCAGTGTCAGCTTTGGTCCCACCAATACACTTTCTCCACTGAATATTACAATTACTTACAAGTTTGGTCATCCAGCAATCCCCTCCACCTTTATAACCACTTATGTTTCCATCACTGGAATTGGTTGTACCGATTGCCAAATAAGTCTTATCTGTATTTTCATTAAGATTGCTCAATTCTTCGGTCATGCTACCACCCAAAATCCTATTAACAGAAACGGTTTCATCCTTCTCATACTTAGTAAAGTACCAATCAATTAAACCTTTATTACCTGAAAAAACACCATTTGTAGAAGTTGTGGTAAAGCCAATGGTATAACTTTCATCAGATCTAGGAACAACTAATGCTGAATTTTCAGATCCAGGCCCGCCTAAGCATTTTTGCCATTTTACGTTGAGCGCCTGTGCATTTAAGTTGAGAGCCAGAACTACGGCGGTGACAGCATAAAATATTCGCATAATGTTCAGTTATTAGGATTCGAATTTGGGTGCAAGATAAATACACTTTAACCTTTAATGTTTTCTTTTTATAATAATTTCATCATTCCCAAAAGAAATATCCAAAGGCTTTTTATTTTGCATCATTTCAATCCATTCAAGATTGATGACATGTTTTCTCCACGTTGAGAACATCCATTCATACTGTTGTTCTTCATCAGAAAAATACTTTCGTTCAAATGCTGGTCTTACAATCAAATAAGGATCAATACCCTTTTCTCGACAAAAATGATTAAAAACAGACTTGATCACTTCCTCAGCTGAATTATCGGTTGTATTGGACTTAATTCTATTTTTATCAGAAAAATAACCTTCAAGTTCTTCTTTCGTAGACGCTTCCCTCAATAGCTGGTTGAGTTCTTCATAATGATTTTTAATAAACCAAGCTGGAAGCATCCTTATCGTTAAAGATTCTTCTCTTGATTGTGCAAATTTCCTGGCAACGGTGGGAACCCATTTTTTGCTGAGCAACCTTTCTCTTTTTTTGTTTGACATTCCAGCATTTTCAGCCCTCCAGCGAAATACTCTAAGAATATTAATTTTTTCGATAGCTGAATATTGCCCTTTTGTTATTATAGACATTGTTTCCTCCTCAGGTGTGTGCACGTAGTAATTTGCATTTTCAAGTTGGCTACATTCAATCACAATCCAATCCCATTTCCCTGTTTCAGAGCAAATCAACTTCAGCTTTTCATAGATCTGTTTCAGATACAGAACATCTTCTACAGCGTACTTTATCGAAGCCTGACTTAGAGGCCGGACAGCCCAGTCAATGATAGTTTGGCTTTTATCTAACTTTTCCTTCGCATAATCCAAGGCAAGTGTTGCCAGACTTGCAGGGTATTTAGATCCCGAAAATCCAGCTGCTACTTGAATATCAATTACATTTTGAGGAATTATTTGATACAGTTCATAAAAAACCTTGTAATCATTTTCCCCAGCATGTGTAATTTTAAGAATAGACTCGGAAGCAATCATTTCTAAAAAAATTCCTATTTCTTCTAGTTGGATGGTATCAATCAAATAGATTCCATAATCTGATGCTATTTGGATCAGACAAAGTAGTGTTTGGTCCCTTCTTTCTCCAATAAACTCTGTATCAAATGCAATCCAGGTGGCCTTGCTATGCCGTTCTTTAAATTCTTCTAACTGTGATTTATTAATTATCCAGTTTAACTTTTCGGGACTTAAATTCATAAAAAATGGAACACTTAAATCATGAATGATATTATTATTGTTTTCATGAACATACAAAGTTAACAAGTGTTCTGATATTAAGAGATTGATTTTCAATATTAGCCAAGTCACAAAAGATATTTAGCAAATAATGAAGTCAATCAAATGACAATTAGATTACAAGAAAAAAATCAAAATGCCCTAAAAAGTCATTACTTTTGTTAATAATTTAGAATGATACAATCAATGAAAAAGATTCATTTAGTTGGTTTAATATTAATAGCAGCAGCTATTATAAGTTTGATCTCAGCTGCAAAGGATTTTAGCGAATATGCCAGTTTTGCATCCGCTTCTTCATCCGATAAAACGGTGAAGATTGTTGGTACTCTCTGTAAGGATAAAATGATTAACTACGACCCACGCAAAGACCCAAATTACTTGTCATTTTATGTCAAAGATAAAAGTGGTGAAATTCGTGAGGTCATCCTAAAAGGCCCTAAGCCAACAGATTTTGAACGATCTGAGCAAATCGTTTTGACAGGAAAGATGAATGACAAACAATTTGTTGCATCAGATATGCTGTTAAAGTGTCCTAGCAAATACAAGGATGAAGAAATTTATGTCAAATCAGTAAGCTAGAAAATAGCCTTTCTCAATGAATGAAATAAACTATATAGGAGAAAATCCACTCTTCGGTCATTTTGGACATTTCTTAATTCTTCTCTCTTTTTGCTCAGCTTTGCTGGCTGCTTATAGTTACTGGCAAGCAGAAAAAAATGAACTTTCTACTTCCTATAGTTGGAAAAGTCTTGCAAGAGTCAGCTTTGGAATACATGTTGGTAGCTTATTGATAAGTATTGGTTTGATATTTTACTTAATGTACACTCATCGCTATGAGTATCAATATGTTTACTCACATGTTAATGACGAGTTATCACAACGATATTTACTCTCCGCATTTTGGGAAGGACAAGAAGGCAGTTTTTTGCTGTGGATGTTCTGGCACGCCATGTTAGGATTGGCTCTGATTAAATTTTCACGAAAGTGGGAATCACCAGTACTTTTTGTATTGTTGTTGGTTCAACTATTCATTTTGTCAATGATCCTCGGTGTAAATCTTGGCTGGGGTGAGCATATTTACAGAATCGGCAGCAGTCCGTTTCTTTTGTTACGAGAAACAATGAATGCCCCAATTTTTCAAAAACCCGACTATCTTAGTTTGATACAGGGGAAAGGATTAAATCCGTTGCTACAGAATTATTGGATGACCATTCACCCACCTACTCTATTCCTTGGATTTGCATCCACCGTTGTTCCTTTCTGTTTTGCTATTGCTGCATTGATGCGAAAAGATTTTACTGGATGGATAAAAGTTGTATTGCCTTGGGCCCTATTTTCATCAGCAATATTAGGCCTAGGTATATTGATGGGAGGAGCTTGGGCCTATGAGGCATTGAGTTTTGGAGGATATTGGGCTTGGGACCCTGTTGAAAATATGTCTTTGGTTCCCTGGATTGTGATGGTAGCTGCTTTGCATAGCAATGTTATTGCCAATGCCACTCAACGATCAATAAATGCTACATTCATTTTGTACGCTTTGGCATTTTTGCTCATATTGTACTCTACCTTTTTGACGAGGAGTGGCATTTTGGGTGATACGTCCGTCCATGCTTTTACTGAAATGGGCTTAGAATGGCAGCTGGTTTTATTTATAGGATTCTTTCTGGTTCTATTTATGGTTTACTATTTAAAGAATAGATCACAAATACCGAGAATAAAATCTGAAGAATCACTTTACAGCAAAGAGTTTTGGATTTTTATGGGAACATTGGTTCTCGTGTTTTCCTCAGTCCTTATTACCTTTTCAACAAGCATTCCAGTGTTTAATAAGGTTTTTGATGGAATCGGGTCAATTATCAACACTGACTTAAAATATCTTCACAGAACTGCACCAACTGATGCAGTAGCTCACTATAATAAATACCAATTATGGATTGGAATATTTATAGGATTTTTGGCAGGAACAGCCCAATATTTAAGATTTAATGGTTTAAACTGGTCTTCAAACTGGAGAAAAATTTTAACCAGGATCGGAATCTCACTTGGCATATCACTCCTTTTAACTTGGCTCACAAATTTGTGGCTAGATTTGCACAACTGGCAACATTTTCTGCTTCTTTTCTCTTCTGCCTTTTCAATTGTCTCTAATTTTAACTATTTATTCAGCGTTATAAAGAGTGATTGGAAAATGGCTGGTTCAGCTTTTAGTCACATAGGATTTGGTGTCTTAATGCTAGGCTGCTTGGCATCCGGTCTGAATAAGCACCATATTTCACAAAATAGATTTGCATTCGAAGGGCTGTTAAATGAGGAAGACATAGGCAAAAATGTAGTTTTGATTAAGAACATGCCAATGGAGATGTCAGGTTACGAAGTTACCTATTTGGGTGATACTGTTTTTGGGCATACCCGTGAATTCCGGGTCAATTACACATCCTTAGATAGTACTACAAAAAATCCTGAATCTTTCAATATCAATCCATATGTTCTTTACAATCAAGATTTTAGTAAGTTAGCTTCAACTAATCCATCAACCAGACATTATTGGCATAAGGACATATTTTCGACCATTAGCAATCTACCCAAGGAAGAAGTGGAGCCTGAAGCTGCAAAGGCAAAAGAAGATAGTTTGAAATACAAATTATATACACTTTCATACGGCGATTCAATTGTTACTGATAAAAATGTCTACTCTTGGTTGAATGTTGATAAAAATCCAATTTTAAGAAATTATACCCCTGATTCAAATGACGTTTCTTTAGGAATCATCATGAAAGTCATAGATCGTAAAACAAGAGTAAGCTACATAGCTAGGCCCTCAATCATTTTGCAAGAACAATTGGTTTATGAATTTCCGGCCGAGCAAAATGAGACTGGTGTAAAGATTAAATTGAAAGAAAATATATTTAACGCGCTTTTGAATTCTCAAAACACATCAGAAACTACAAGATTAAACTTGAATGCAGGTGAAGTTGTTGATTATCAGGGCATTCAAATTAAATTAATCGGTCTAAACAAAAATATATCGCAACAACTTTATAAAGCCAGAAGCGGAGACATTGCTGTATCTGCTAACTTGGAACTGAAAAAAGACGATCAAATTTATACTGCAGAGCCTGTTTTCGTTATTAGAGACAATAAACCATACAACATCGGAGAAAACATTTTGCCATTAGGCTTGGGTGTAGGATTTCTAAATATTGATCCAAAGTCAGGAAAAATAACCTTAGAGTGTCAAAAATTGCAAAAGTCTCAAATGACTTGCTCTGTTGAAATAGCAGAAAATTTTGAACGTTCTGACTTTGTAGTACTTGAAGCGATTGTTTTTCCTGGTATTAATCTGGTTTGGGCTGGTAGTTTGCTCATGATATTAGGTCTTGCATTTAGTATTGCCCAAAGAATCAAACTTTCAAGATTATCTAAGGCTTACTCATGACAGAAGTTCTTATAGTTGGAAGTGGCAAAATTGCTGAAAACATGATTGCTCAGTTTTCGGGACTAGGTAACATTAAAGCTTTTATTACTGGTAGAAATGTAGGTAGAGTAAATTATTTAAAAAAAAAATTCGCATTACCTAATAATGTTTCTAAGCAAATAGAACTTGTCATTATTTGTGTATCCGATCATGCCATATTAGAAGTGGCAAAAGATTTAGCAGATCATTTTCCCAATGCTTTATTCCTTCATACCTCAGGAGCTACAAGTAGCAGCATACTTTCCGGTAAAGTAGACAGATATGGGTTATTTTATCCCTTACAGACTTTTTCAGTTGGCCGAAGCGTAGACTTTAAGGAAATACCTTTACTCATAAACTCAAACTCTGAGAAAGACTTAGTTTTGATAAAATTATTGGCAAGTAAGATTAGTTCCAAAGTGCTTCAAATTAGTGAACAGGATAGGATGATACTTCATGTTGCTGCCGTGTTGGTTAACAATTTTGCCAATAAACTATATGATGAAGCCTTTCAATTACTAGATTCTAATAATTTGGATTTCCAGCTTTTAAAGCCTTTAATGAAAGAAACCATCAATAAATTGGATGTTCTTTCACCTCGTAATGCACAAACAGGACCTGCAATAAGAGGCGATATTAGCACAATAAATCACCACATTGAACTTCTTGGCTCCAACACCCCATTGGCTGAATTGTACAAAAGTTTAACTAAAATAATAAACCCAAAGCTTGAATTATGAGAATTGCTGGATATTTGGATAGAGGTGGAATTACAGCTACCGTTTTTACCAATGACAATAAAATGTTTGTGAAATTAGAATGTGATATGCTTGAACAAACTTATAAATTCAGGGAGGATATCCATTTGGATTCGGTTCAAGAGTTGGACAAATTGTTTGATACTGATTTTATGAAATTCACTATTACTACCTTTGAGCAAATGTCAAAAAATAGAGCAGAAGCATACCAAAGGTGGCAAAATGCACAAAAAGAAATCATTGATCAAGACATTATTTAATCATATTCTTAAAGTACCCAATTAGTACTTCCAAACTGTTAGCAAAGTGACCATTGTTGTTGATAACAATATCACATTCATCCCGATAAGGCAAAATATATTGCTCATAAGTTGGCATAACATGGTGTTCATATCTGTATAGAACATCCTCTAAAGGATAATTTCTTTCTATTTGATCTCTTTTAATTCTTCTAATGACCTTTAGATTTTCTTTTGCATGTAAGAATACCTTAAGGTCAAGTAATTTTCTTATTTCTTCAAAGTGAAAAATAAAAATACCTTCTACCAAAATTATTTTAGCAGGTTTTAAGGTAATAAGCTTTGGTGTGGCCATTTCGTTGTTAAATGTATACTCTTCCCTAGTAATTGACTTACCCGCCTTTAATGCTTGGATATCATACTGAAAAGCATCATTGTCGATGGCGTAAGGTATGTCAAAATTGTGAACACCGTTCTCATCCAATTGCTGTAGTCTTCTGGGTTTGTAGTAATCATCTTGGGAAATGATGCATAACTGGTCTTCTGTAAACCCTTCTCTTAATTTTCGTATAAAACTTGTTTTACCCGATCCACTGCCACCAGTAATGCCAACTATCATAAGTAATAAATTTACTGCTTAAAAATGCAATATTACATATCTTGCACATGAAATCAGAATAATTGCTTTATTATGAATAAAAAGAACTTGAGTTTGGTGTTATTTTGCTTGATTTTTTCACATCTTGCCACATCGCAAGATAAAAAAACTTGGGACGTTAATAAACCTGAAGGGGAATGGAAATCAGTAAAATTTTCAACAGATGAAGGAACTTGGCTCAACTTGGACCTGAGCCCTGATGGCAAAACTTTAGTCTTTGACCTGCTTGGTGATATTTATTCGATACCATCATCTGGAGGAACAGCTCAACTTTTGAAAGGAGGTATTTCTTATGATGTACAACCCAGATTTAATAATACTGGAACTAAATTGGTTTACACCTCTGATGCAGGTGGTGGTGATAATATTTGGATGATGAATGCAGATGGTACAAATTCACAACAAATCACTAAAGAAGATTTCCGCTTATTGAACAATCCAGTGTGGGTGCCCGGCACGGATTTCATTGTGGCCCGCAAGCACTTTACTTCCACAAGATCTTTAGGTGCTGGCGAAATATGGATGTACCACATTTCTGGTGGCTCAGGGATTCAACTCACAAAAAAGAAAAATGATCAACAAGACGTTAATGAGCCTTGCTTTACTCATGATGGAAAATATTTGTACTACAGCGAAGATATGTATGATGGTGGCTACTTTCAATACAACAAAGACCCCAATTCTCAAATTTATGTCATCAAAAGGTACGATCGTTTGACAGGTGAAACAGAAACAATAGTCGGAGGGCCTGGTGGAGCAGTTAGGCCAGAAATATCCCACGATGATAGTAAATTAGCCTTTGTTCGCAGAGTAAGAACAAAATCCGTTTTATGTATTTTAGATCTAAAAACAGGTCAAGAATATTCCCTGTATGATGGCTTGGATAAAGATCAGCAAGAGGCATGGGCTATTTTTGGTGTAAATCCAGGTTTTGCGTGGAGTCCTGATGATTCCTTCATTTATATTTGGGCACAAGGAAAAATCAAAAAAATTAACATAAAAACTAAGGCAGTTGTTGATGTACCATTTAAAGTAAATGTGGATATGAAAGTCGCTGAAACCCTTCAGTTTCAAAATTCTGCCTTTCAGGATTCATTCCAAGTCAAAGTACTCAGACATTTAAAAAATTCTCCCGATGGTAATTACTGTGTTTATAGTGCTCTTGGTCAACTTTGGAAGTATAAATTTAAAGAAAAAACATTTCAACAATTGACAAAGGATTCACTATTTGCCTTTGAACCTTCATTTAGTCCCGATGGTAAATCCTTACTCTATGTGAGTTGGAGTGACTACAATTTAGGCAATGTCAGACAAATGGATCTTGCTTCTGGCAAATCAGAAACCCTTACTAAAGCAAAAGGACTTTATAGGACTCCCAGTTACTCCAGTGATGGCAGTAAAATCGTTTATCGGAAAGAGGATGGAAATACCAACCAAGGCTATGTTTTTACGCTTAAGCCAGGGATTTATACTTTGAATTTGAGTGACAGAAAGGAAGAATTTGTTTGTGCGGAAGGTGAAAGTCCAATATTTGCACCTGATGGAAGAAGAATTTATTATCAAACTGGAGGATTTCTGTTTGGAAGTTTGACCAAAGCTTTCAAATCTGTTAAATTAGATGGATCTGATTTGCGAATTTATTTCAACACAACATATGCCACTCAGTTTACGCCTAGCCCTGACTTCAAATGGGTTGCATTTATCGATTTGCACAAAGTTTATATTGCTGCAATGCCTGAATCAGGACAATCAATTGGCCTGAGTGGTGATACAAAAGCCTTTCCTGTAGCACAGGTAAGCAAAGATGCTGGCATTAATCTGGATTGGTCCAAAGACAGTAAAAGTTTGTCGTGGGTATTGGGAAATCAATATTTTAAAACAGACCTAAACAAACGCTTCAAATTTCTGCAAGGCGCACCTGACAGTCTCCCACCTTTGGATAGTTTAGGCCTTACTATAAACATGAAATTGCAGTCTTACAAGCCTTCAGCTTTGATGGCATATACAAATGCTCGAATAATTACAATGGAAGGAGACCAGGTGATTGAAAAAGGCACAATTATAGTTAGGGATAACATAATAGAATCAGTTCAAAGTGGTACACCTGTTTTAAACTCACAAACTACCGTTATTGATTGTTCTGGCAAAACAGTTATGCCAGGAATTGTTGATGTCCATGCGCATTTGGGTGCTTTTAGGTATGGAATAAGTCCACAACAACACTGGCAATACTTTGCCAATTTGGCCTATGGAGTTACAACCACCCATGATCCATCATCCAATAGTGAAATGGCTTTTTCTCAGTCGGAGATGGTAAAATATGGCATCATGACAGGTCCAAGAATATTTAGCACAGGAACCATTCTTTACGGTGCAGACGGAGATTTCAAGGCCGTTATTAATTCCTTAGAGGATGCCAGATCAACTTTGAGAAGAACTGGTGCATATGGAGCTTTTTCGGTAAAAAGCTACAATCAGCCTCGAAGGGATCAAAGGCAACAAATTATTCAGGCAGCTAGAGAACAAAAGATGCTCGTTGTACCTGAAGGTGGTTCATTTTTTTATCACAATATGACACAGGTGATCGATGGACATACAGGCGTAGAACACAATATTCCGGTGGCACCACTCTACAAGGATGTGATAAATCTCTGGGCTGCAACCAAGACCCATAACACCCCTACATTAATTGTGAATTATGGGGGAATGAACGGAGAAGTTTATTGGTATCAGAATACCAATGTTTGGGAAAACAATAAGCTTCTGACCTTCACCCCTCGTGCCATTGTTGATAGCCGTTCCCGACACAGAACTATGGTTCCAGATGAAGAGTATGAGACGGGGCATATTTTGACATCTAAATCTTGTAAAAAACTTCAAGATGCTGGAGTTAATATCAACTTAGGATCTCATGGTCAACTTCAAGGATTGGGAGCACATTGGGAATTGTGGATGCTGCAACAAGGTGGAATGAGTAATTTGCAATCTTTACGTTGTGCAACTTTAAATGGAGCTAAATACCTCGGGATGGATGCTCAGATAGGAAGTCTGAAGGCTGGCAAACTTGCTGATTTTATTATATTAGACAAAAACCCGCTGGATGATATTCGCAACACTGAAGCAATTGCGAATGTAGTTGCTAACGGAAGCTTGTTTGATCCAAATACCATGAATGAATTGAATGGCCAAAAGACCAAAAGAAAGAAATTTTACTGGGAAATGGAAGGAGCTGGCAACAACTACCCTTTCAGTGCAGAAACCTCAAGTTTTATGCCTGCTTCATGCATTTGTGGCCGAGGTTGTTCTAAGTAATTACTTCTTCAGCTTCAATATTCTTGTGCTTAATTTGAATTGCTTATTGTCATTAACAACATTATCAATAAGAACAAGCTTGCCCTTAGTTAATTGATCGATTTTGTATTCAACCTTAATTGAATCAGCATCGGTTTGAATAATGTTGTCATTATCTGAAAGTCCCCATTGGCCGGTTCTTATAATATTTTGTTCATCTCTCCAGATAAACTTACCTGATTTTTCAAATGTAAGATTCGTATTTGCGTATTGCCCTAGCATTTGTTTGTAACCTCCAAGAACACTAACTTTATTCTCGAATTTTTCAAGATTCTTTGCTGTAACATCATACATTTCTTTGGTGTCATACTCCCAAGTCCCAACCATAAGTTCTTTTCGCTCTGGTTGACACGAAATAAGCATAAAAGAAATGAGAACTACAAATGTAAACTGTTTCATAAAAAAGCCTTAATGTTATTTAAAAATATATTAGTATCCCAATTGGATGTAGTTTTACGTATTAATAAATGATATGTTCATGAAAACGCAAGGAATTCTTAATCTGCTAATTATTGCAGCAATCTTCAACCCTTTCAATTTAAAGGCACAAACATCTTACAATCCTAAAGTAGGCCTTCACATTTCATCTTTCACTGGGAACTTTAATGACACTTCAAGTTTGGATAGCAGAGTTGGATATCAAGTGGGAATCGATATTCGCAAAGGTAATGGGATTTTCTTTATCCAACCTGGCGTACATTATCGCGTTACTTCTGCAGACATAAAGGCAGTAAATATTAATCCTTCTAAACCTAGCGATTTAACTGGAAAAACTACAATCCAATCAATTCTGGTGCCACTCAACGGAGGAATGTATCTAACCGGAAAGGATCATGCTATTCTTAGAATATATATTCATGGAGGAATTACGCCAGCTTATATTTTGGGTGTAAAATCACCTGATAAATTTGATTTGAAACCTACCAATTTCAATCGTTTTCAATTTGCAGTAAATGGAGGAGTTGGTTTTGATATTTTCTTTTTGCATGCTGGAATAAACTACGAGTATTATTTAACAGATTTCTTTAATAATTCTCCAGGGAGCAACAGGATTTTGAACTTGAATTTGGGGTTCGTATTTTAATTGAAAAATAAATAAAAATGGAGTACAGATATTTGGGTAAAAGCGGTGTACAAGTCAGTCTTTTGTCCCTTGGAAGTTGGGTTACATTTGGACATCAAATAGGCGATGATATTTCAAGAGAATTAATGCACAAAGCATATGATTCTGGCATTAATTTTTTCGACAATGCTGAAGTGTATGCAAATGGAAAGTCAGAAGAAGTGATGGGTAGGATTTTAGCTGAGGCAGGCTGGGATAGAACAAGTTACTTGGTAAGTAGCAAAGTGTTTTTTGGCGATGGTCGAAAGTTGCCGAATCAAACTGGTTTATCAAGAAAACATATACGTGAAGCATGTGAAGCTGCTTTGAAAAGACTCAGAATGGACTATTTGGATCTTTATTATTGTCACAGGCCCGACAACAATGTTCCAATGCATGAAATTGTCTGGACTATGAATCACCTTATTCAGCAAGGCAAAATACTTTATTGGGGTACCTCTGAATGGAGCGCTCAAGAAATTATGGAAGCGAATATGGTTGCAGCCCAACTCAATTTGATTGGCCCAACTATGGAACAACCTGAATACAATATGTTCAGGCGAGAAAAGATTGAACTTGAATTTCAACAAATATTTAAAAATGTGGGATTGGGAACAACTATTTGGAGTCCATTGGCTTCAGGGCTATTGACTGGAAAGTATCTTGATGAAATCCCTAAAGACAGCCGATTGAGCTTGGCCTCATATGCCTGGTTAAAAGACAAAACCTTAATTGATGAAAAACTCAAAATGGTTAAAAAGTTAAATGAATTTGCTCTGTCAATAGGAACTTCATTGGCCAAATTGGCAATTGCATGGTGTGCCAAGAACCAAAATGTGTCCAGTGTCATTTTGGGGGCAACTTCTGTGAACCAGCTTACTGAAAATCTTGAAGCCCTTGACCTACTAGAAAAATTAACTCAAGAAGATTGGGATAAGGTAGATTTTATACTTAATTGAGTTGAATAAAAAAGAGGCTGCCTAATTTCTTTTTTAGACAGCCCCTCACAATGTTTTGTTGACCGAGAATATTAGTCTACTCTGAAAGGAAGTATTTGTGTGTCCTTCACAGTTGATAAAGTCATCAAAGTTTTGATACGCTCAATTTCTTCTATCTGAGACAATGTTTTAAACAACAATTTCTCATAAGCAGGAATATCTTTAGTAACAATCTTCATCATCAAATCAGCATCGCCTGTAATGATGTAGCATTCAGTAATTTCACTGATTTTACGAATTTTATTCAAGAAGTTGTTAAGGGCATTTTCTTTATGCCAAGCTAAAGTTACCATAGCAAAAGTCTTAACGTTCAAACCTACTGCTGTTGGGTTCAACTTAGCATGGTACGATTCTATGATACCAGACATTTCAAGTCTTTTTACACGTTCCAATGTAGGTGCCGGGGACAATCCTACTCTTTTTGATAATTCTAGGTTTGTAATTTTGCTGCTTTCTCCAAGGATTTGAAGAATTTGCATATCCTGCTGATCCAATTTGTCTGAAATCATTTGAGTTTGAATTTATGTGTTAATGAACTATTTTAAAGATGACACAAAGTTATGGTATGTGACAAATAAAAACTAAGTAATTAGCATAAATTATTTGTTAAAATTTTCTCAGGGGCCTTTTAATGGGATGGTTTCCAAATATAATTTGCTTGCATTGCCTCTCACTCATTAATTTTTAATATTTTGCGTTCCTTCTATTATTTGGAAATAGAAATAAAAAAAAGGGCAGACAATTTAGTAGGCCCTTTAGAACTCTTATATTATGATTAGATTATGGGAAAACTCCAAGGTTTTCATAATCACTACTTATTTTTTGCAAAGCATTTACGAATGCAGCAGTTCGCAAGTCTTCAATTTTTCGTCTTTTCTTTTTTATTTCACGAATTTGTTGATAAGCAGTGACCATTGTTTCTTCAAGTCCTGATCTAACCAAATCCACTTCTTCGGCCCCTCTGGTCAAAAGATTTCTTTCCATGTCACCAATTGTCTTCCCGGTCAAACGCTCAACCAATTTTACGATATTGTCATAAGTATTGCTGTTGAATCTTTTTTCCATACGACCAAAGCGCATGTGACTCAAATTTTTAAGCCATTCAAAATAAGAAACTGTTACACCGCCTGCATTGATAAACATGTCTGGAATAACCATCACATTCATTTTATTCAATACATCTGCTGCTTCAGAAGTAATAGGCCCATTTGCTGCCTCGGCTATAATTTTTGCCTTGATTTTGCTTACATTGGCCATTGTAATTTGATTCTCTAAAGCTGCAGGAACCAATATATCACAATCTAATTCAAGAGCAGAATATCTGTCTTTCAAAGTTTTTGAACCTGGGAAGCCAATTATGGTTCCCGTTTCTTTTCTAAAATCCAGCAACTTTTGCATATCCAAACCTTTAGGATCATAAATTGAACCTTCAAACTCAGCTACGCCAATAATTTTTGTATCACCTTCATTTTGAGAAATTAATCCGGTATAACTACCTACATTTCCCAATCCTTGAATTACCATTGTTTTGCCTTCAATACCTTTTGATAAGCCAAGGCCTTTCATATCATCTTTGTGATTACAAGCTTCACGGATACCATAATAAACGCCACGTCCAGTTGCTTCTGTTCTACCTTGTATACCGTTTTGCGAAACTGGTTTTCCTGTCACACAGGCAACAGCATCTAACTCGCCGTTTTTAAATGTTTGGTATGTATCTAAAATCCAAGCCATTTCACGTGGGCCTGTACCATAATCTGGTGCAGGAACATCAATACCAGGGCCTATGAAATTTTTTCGAATTAATTCAGTTGTGTACCTTCTTGTTATACGTTCCAATTGGTTTTCGGTATAATTTTTTGGATTGATTTTTACACCACCCTTAGCACCTCCAAAAGGAACATCAACGATAGCACATTTGTATGTCATTAGCGCAGCCAAAGCCATTACTTCATCTTGATTGACACCATCACTGTATCTAATACCTCCTTTGGTTGGTAGTCTATGGTGTGAGT
>JBBQJT010000026.1:0-46671 GCA_038326165.1 Chitinophagales bacterium
TATAGATGCCTGCGGTCCTGAAGGTCCAAATGAATTCATGCTTTTGGGCTCTGGTAGTGGGTTCAATGTCAATAGTTTACAAATCGACTTTGCTACCCAAAACAATACTATGGGCGCAACCAACAATGATATAAATGTCAACGCTGCTCCATGTGGATTTAAAATTCCCGATGCTACATTGATAGCAAATATACAAGCCTCTGCCAATTGTGACGGAACAAATGTGATTCCAGTTGGACCAGGTGGCAGTGTTCCAGCTGGAGCTATCGTGCTTATTTTTACCTCAGGAAATGCTACAACATCCTATGATTTTGATGCTTTGTGCGCAACAGGTCAAAAAATATATGTTTTACAAAACAGTTGCAACCGGACTATTGGGGCGTTTACAAATGGTCCTGGCCCCGGAACTAGAACCACATCCATCACAATTGGTGGTTGTACCCCTCCATGTACCGATGCAATAACCTACGATCTTGGGAACTTCAATCCTCCCATGAATGGAGATTATGTTTTGGCAGATGGATCTGATGGCAATGGAGGCTGCGTTTCACCAGTAGTAACAGCAACTCCAGTTCCAACCACCAGCTCCGTGGACGATGTTACACTCTCCATATCAGAATTATTATGCAATGGTGGCCCTTATTATATAGTTGGCATTATTAATCCTGCACCCACTCCTCCTTGTGATGATGAATATACCAATGAATTTGTATTCAATGTGGTCTGCCCCGAAGCTGCAATTGTAGCAGATGGACCTTTTTGTTTTGGTGGGTCAGCTACCTTGGATGGCTCAGGAGGAGGCACTTATGTGTGGACAGGTCCTGCTGGATTCAATTCAATAAGTGAGGATCCTGTGATATCAAATTTGACCTTACTCAAGTCAGGCACCTACAACTTGACCGTAACAAACGCTGCCGGCTGTACAGATAAAACTTCTATCGATATTGTGGTAGATCCAGATATTACAGTGACCATAACACCGGCAAATCCTACTTTTTGTGCAGGGAATACTGTTACTCTGAACGGCTCCGCTGCAGGTGGTTCAGGTAATTTTGATTACGAATGGCAAATTCCAGGAGGTGGAACAGAAACAGGTCAAACGATTGATGCTGGGGTTGTCGGAATATATACTTTAATAGTAACGGACTCAGAGGGCTGTTCCAAAACCAAAACAATCAACGTCAATCAAAATCCCTCGCCTGACGTATCGATAACACCCAATCCAGTTAGTTTATGCGCTGGACAATCGAAAATATTGACAGCAGATGTCACGGGCGGAACACCACCATACTTTTATGATTGGGAAACCCCTAATGGCAATTTCACGATCAATACTGTTACGGCTGATAAAGCAGGAAACTATGCAGTGACGGTGACAGACAACAAAGGTTGTACTAGTGTTGCCAATATTGATGTCACTGTATCCCCTCAGCTCAATGTCAATTTGTCTACCACAACATTGAATGCTTGTTTTGGCAAAACACTAGATATAACTGCAACTACTATAAATGGAGTTGGCCCATTTACATATTCTTGGAATACTCCGGGAGGAGCAAAAACTGGTAACACAATCACCGCTGATGTATCAGGCAATTATGCAGTTACCTCAACAGATTCAAACGGCTGTACTGGAACAAATACCATTGCCATTGTTGTCAACACGGAAATTGTCATCAATCTAACCCCTGCCAATCCAAGTTTTTGTCCAGGAAGTTGTGTGACTTTGAATGCGGGTGCAACTGGCGGGACAAGCCCTTATCAATTTCTTTGGTCTGGCGGCCAAACATTGCAGTCAATTTCAGCTTGTACAGCTGGAAACTATTGTGTAACTGTCACTGATGGCTTGGGATGCACAGCTATCCAATGTATTGATGTGACCCAAGTAGCACAGTTAATCATAGAAATCGAACCCATCAATCCATCTATTTGTTTGGGTGGAAGTGTAGATTTAAGCACAAAGATTAATGGCGGCAGCGCTCCTTATAGTTATGTATGGTTAACCCCTTCCGGCAATTCATCCAATGCAGTAGTGAGTGCCACATTAGCGGGAAGCTATTTTGTAACTGTGACGGATGCCAATGGTTGCACTGGAACCGCCAGCACAATAGTAACTATCAGTTCCAATTTGCCTGTGAATATCCTTCCTGCGCCAGCCGAATTCTGTAAAGGAAAGGATATAGTCCTAACAGCCGATTCACCAGCAGGTGGAACATTGAGCTACTTATGGACTTTGCCAGGGGGCTCTAATCTATCGGGAGCAAGTATAACCGCTATTATGGCTGGCAATTATACTGTAACCGTCAGCAATGGTTCAGGATGTAGTGGTATTGCGAACATAGATGTTACAGAGCTGGCTTTGCCAGTTTTGAGTATTGATCCAAATCCGGCAAGTTTTTGTACTGGTGGCTCTGTTGATCTTTCGGCCAATGTAACAGGTAGCGCGCCTTACTCTTATCAATGGATTGGACCATCAATCAATGCCAGCACTTCCTTCATCACAGTAAACTTAAATGGCATTTATGTCTTGACAGTGACCGATAGCAAAGGTTGTGTGGCAACTGCTAGTATTCCGGTATCCGAATCCAATACACTAGGAATGTCTTTTTCGCCTGCACCTCCAGGATTTTGTAAAGGGCAATCAATTAATTTGAGTGTCACTCCAATTGGAGGCTCCAGCCCTTTCACTTATGTCTGGACAACACCTGCAGGACCTAAGTCAACTGCCTCATTTCTGGTTAACCAAGCTGGTGTTTACTCTGTTATCATTAAAGATTCAAAAGCTTGTGAAGGCCAAGGTGCAGTTTTGGTCAATGAATTTACCAATCCTGTTATTGAGGCGCTCCCTGATACTGGTTTCTGCTTTGGAAAATCTATTAATATTGTAACGAAAGTAACAGATTTATTGCCACCTCTTAGCTATTCTTGGACAAGCCCATTAGGTGTGGTTGTAACACAAAATATCTCCAACGCCCAAGCAGGTGCATACACTCTTGTGGTAACAAATTCAGCTGGTTGCAGCGCTTTGGTAAATCTTCAAGTTACGGAATGGCCTGCTCCAATAATCAATTTAAGTCCCGATCCTATTCTGTTCTGCCAAGGAACATCAACTGATATAACAGCAACAATTACTGCCGGAAATCCTCCTTTTGTTTCCACATGGACTGGTAATGGCCTTGCAAATGGCAATACTTTTACCATCAATCAATCAGGCATAATTTCACTAAGCGTTATTGATTCAAAAGCTTGTACTGCAAGTAAAAGCACAACTGCAAGTTCCCAAAGTGGTTTGATTGTGGACCTCCAAACGGATCCTGATTTATTATGTGGTAGTGGGGGCTTTGATGTCATCTCCTCGTTAACCGGTGGAAAATCGCCATTTATATATGCGTGGACTACTCCATCAGGAAATCAAAATGGTGCAAATGCTAATGGTGATTTGTCTGGAATTTATTCAGTTATCGTAACCGATTCAGAAGGATGTTCAGGTCAAGCAAGTGTCAATGTCAACAATGAAGCACTCTTACCATTGGATATTTCAAGCCAAGACCCAAGTTGTGACCAAGCCAATAGTGGATCAATTGTGATTAATTCCAGCCAATCAATTCAATTTCCAGCTGCTGTTAAAGTCAATAATCAAGCAGAGGTTACTATCAATAATCTGCCATTCAACATAGGCAATCTTTCAGCTGGCAATTATGACATCGTATTGACGGACAAAAATGGTTGTAGCACAAGTGGATCAACTAATTTAGTCGCCCCTTCCAGCATCAGTTTGGATCTCGGTCCCGACGTCACAATAAATCTAGGTGAAAATTATTTTATCAATATAAACACTGACTTCACTATTTCCTCCATTATTTGGACGCCGGCTAATACCATCAGTTGTCCGGCTAACTGCACTATTGCTGAAGCCAAACCTACTAAAACAACCACTTATACTGCTCAGGCAACTGATGACAATGGCTGTGTAGTTTCCGATAATATTAAGATAACAGTAATAGAAAAGACTTCGGTCTTCATCCCAAATGTATTCAGTTCTAATGCCGATGGAACCAATGACAAATGGGTCATATTTAGTGATAACACCGTCGAAAGTATCAAGGAAGCTGCCGTTTTTGATCGCTGGGGAGAATCAATATGGTACCAGAATAATTTCCCACCCAATGACAACAAATTTGGCTGGGATGGACGATTCAATGGAAAATATCTGAATCCTTGTGTTTTAGTTTACTACGTGGTAATTGAGTTCAAAAATGGGCAGACCAAAGTGTTCAAAGGTGACTTGAATATTTTCAGATAAATTGAATTAGGTATTTAAGAACTTATCTAGCTGTCTTTGGATTTGCTTAAAATTATCTTTGGCATTTAGAATGATTGGTTCAGTTACTCGTTCTATACAATCTTTGATATCACAGCGTTCACAGGTAACATTGACTATTTTTCGTTCTATTTCAGGATCTTGACAGAATTTAATTTGCGTGTCTGATTTCATGTCAAGCAGCATGCCGGCAGTGTGGCTGATCCACTCTTTATCATTTTTCTTTTCGGCTATAGCTATGCACAAGTATTCATTGCCGCTGTAATGGTAAATTGACCTTTGTATTTTTATGATAATCGATTCATCATTTTCATGAAATGCATCAAAAACCCTAATTGCAAGCCATCTTCTGCAATAGTGTTCTCTGCGTCTGTTGGCATGGGGATCGTGCCGTCGACTCAAATGCAATTCCCTATCAATTTCAACTTGTTGGCTTTGCAGATTTAACTTACTGCGCAGGAAAAATATGTTATCAATCCCTAGAATCCTTGGAAGTAATGAGAACCTGTGAATTAATATAAAAGGAGCGACATCATATTTATCAATCCACTGAATCAAAATTGATGGTTGCCATGTTGGCAATTCCAATAAGCTTTTAAGGTCTTTTTTGAACTCGGTTTCAGGTACCAACAATGCCATGGCGCAATAACTTGCACTAAAATGATTGAGCAAAATATCAAAACTTAAAACCTTTAGGGGAATATTGGTAGCGGGCCTTGGATTCAAACCCAAAAACTGAAACCCTACTTCGCGAGCCAGAATATATCGTTTCTCTCTCTCATTCAAATCCTTATGAATACTCAAAGTCTTGCTATTCTCAGAATAAATTGACTTAAAATATTTAAGCTTAGGAAAGGCTGAAAAATCAGTTTCAATGCATGAAATTCCGTGCTGACCTAGGAAGAGTTGCAAACTATTGACACTTGTATCCGCATTGAGGCTGAGCAAAATATTTGCAGCGCTTGCTTCCAATTCAGGAAAATAATTATTGTGCAGTTCTTGATAGGATCTTAATGCACTCAAGTAAAAATGTTCAGATTCCTGTCCGTATTGCTTTGCCAATTCAAGTATTGCAGTGATGAAGGCTCCAACTTTGCCTGGAGATTCCGCAATTATGTCCGTTACTTTTACAATATCTATTCCAAACAGCTCTAAGGGTAATTCTTGGAGAAATTGCGAATCCAGAAGTTCAGCTATTGGTGTTAAATGAACAGGTAATTTCTTGCTAGAAAGTTCGGAAGCAGTAACTTTAAGTGCCTTTGCAATGGCATTAATTTTGTCAGGCCGTGGATATTTTTTAGCCTTTTCAATTTCATTCAAGTATGAGACTGATATACCCGTTGCCTCGCTCAAATCTTGAAGCAGGAAGCCGCTGGCCTGCCTGAAAAATTTCAATTTCAAGCCAAAAATCAATCTTTCATTAATACTCGCTACCGCCATAATTTTTCATAAGACACGAATATGACGATTATTTGAGGTAAAAACAAATAGAATGCACAAATACTTAGATTTCAATCAACAAACCCACACTTGGAATACGTGTACCAATGGCATCACTGATTCGTTTTGTTTGGTAGCGTTGTTGTTCAATGGGTGCATCAGGGTTAGAAATAACTGGACCACCCACGGGAGTTTCGTTTTCATCAAGAGGGCGATCCAATATGGTAACTTGGTTGGCAATTGCTGTAGCTGCTAAGTTTTCAATATCGAGGTATGCGTTCAAGTTCCACTTCTTAAAGTACCATCTTTTGTCTACTCTTAGATCTATTTGATTGAAGGCTCCCAGTCTATTTGCGTTCAGTCTGTTATAATCTGGAATAGCACTCCCTGTCAAATCCCATATTTGCTTGAGTGATGAATTCTCGGCATCTGGAGTTCTTGGCAGTCCCGTTTGGAAGCGCCAATTGATACCTACTTCCCAGTTTTTACTAAATTTCTTTCCCAATGTCAAATTAACAATATGTCTAGCGTCCCAAGCTGATGGAATGTAAACTTTATTCTTATCTTGAAATTCGCTCCAACCCAATGTATATGCCACAATTCCGAACCATCCTCTGTACAATTTTTGTTGAAACAAGAGTTCAATTCCATAAGTTCTGCCATCGGCAAACGGAACTGCCGGCTCATTGCCAACCACTCCAAAATCACCACCAATATTAGCCAAAACGAGACTATCTCTGAGTAACATTGGGTAGTTTTGGTAAAACTTATAAAATCCTTCAACTGAAATTCTACTATTGGATTGGGTGTTGTATTCAAATCCAGCAACAAAATGTCGGTTAGAAATATATTTTAAGCCATTGGCCTTGTTGACCAATTCATTGTTCACTCTATAACCCATCAAGGTGTAGGCTGGAAGCTGATAATACGAACCTGCATTGGCATTAAAGGCAATGGCTGGGGTTATCAAATAGGAGAGTGATGCCCTTGGAGACAATTGTTCCAAAGGGTTACTCATTTGCGCAGAATAACTGTTGGCATCGGTGCGCAAGCCTCCACTGAGACTCAATTTATCAGAATAGAATTTACGGCTGTATTGAACAAAAGCTCCATACTTATTAAAGCTCAGATCACCTTGATAATTGATGGTGGTAGGCACCCCACTTATCGGAATAACATTAAAAGTGTTGGTGTTGTATTTTACCAATTCATATAGCACGCCATAAGTCAGTTTATTGTCGCCAAACCTCAATGTGCGCTCCGCTCTAAATTTGTTTTCAATTTCTTGCGACTTATAATCCAATATTTTATTGTTCGGGTTGGATTCATCATTGTCTTTGTATTTGACTGCTTCATTGTTCAGCATATTCCGGCTTAAAACAAAAGTCCAAAACCCTTTATCGTCGTAATGCTTATACACCAGACCATTGGTATAATTCCATTGTGTTGAAACAGGTAAACGGTTTAGAATAAATTGCTGCTGCTCCGTTTTGTTTGCCTCTTTGTTCAATGAAAATTGATCGACAGCACCTAGGCCTGTAAAATAAATCTCATTCTTTTTATCAATTTTGGTTCTGATTTTTACCTGAAAGTCATTGTATGTTGGCAGAAAAGGAAGCTCCAGTGCTTTGAAAAGAAACTGAAGATAAGAACGCCTTGCTGAGGCTATAAAGGTGGTTTTCTTACCAATTGGTCCTTCAGCGGTAATTCCTGCATCAGATGCTCCAGCGGTAAAAGTAAATCCAAGTCGATCATCACGACCATCTTTTTGTTTGAAATTGAGAACCGAGCTCAAGCTATTTCCCCTATTGGCAGGAAATGCGCCAGAATAGAAATCAACTTCACGAATAAAGGTAACGTTGATCAAGCCTACTGGCCCTCCTGATGATCCTTGAGTTGCAAAATGGTTGATATTAGGTACTTCGACATCATCCAGATAAAATCTATTCTCATTGGGAGCGCCACCACGAATAATCAAATCATTTCTAAATGAAGCAGTACTCGTAACACCAGGCAAAGATTGTAGCACCTTCGAAATATCTCGATTTGACCCAGGATTTCTCTGGATCTCAGTAGCACCAATGGTTCGGAGTGAAACTGGACTCTCTTCAGTGCGAGTAAATGAAGCAGCTTTGATTTCTACTTCCTTCAAGTTGGATGAAGTGACAGAAAGTGTAAAGTCCAAATCACTTGGTCTAACGTTGGATATCAATATTTCACTTATTACCTTGGGTTCATACCCCAATATGGAAGCTTTAATATCGTAAGTACCCGGCTTGACTCCCTTTATTTCAAAATATCCATTTTCATCTGTATTTGCACCAAAAGTGGTGTTCATGATCTGAACCGTTGCAAAATCGATCGGAGAATTACTGGAAGCATCTCGCACGTAGCCCTTTATAATTCCCGATTGGGCAAAAAGCGCCATTCCTGAAGCAAAACTCAGAGCAAACAATATAAGCCTCATAATTTCAAGATTTGCAAGAGAAACAAGATCAGAGCCTATAGGTTTAGATTTTGTTTAAGATTTTGTGTTTTTGTTTAATCCCGGAATCTGTTGAAGCGTATTTTGCTCTTTGGGTCTGACGAGTCAAGGCTTGATAGACTATGAGCAAAGCTTTATGAGTCGACGGAAATCTTTGATTTTTCGACTTTAAAGCCCTGATATTTAAAAAATTGTTAGGGTGTTAAACCTCCTAAAAGTCTGATACAACTATAGGAGTCGCCAGACCCGACAAAATTTTAGAATAACCAAAAATTAGGTCGAATCAGCGTCTAAAGCTGAATTTGGATTGATATAGGTACAAACAAAACATTATAGGAAAAACATCGGTCTCAACATCAGCCTCTATTTGTCTGAATCCTGACGTGTGTCCAGTCAGGACAGGCTGTGATTCTTATGATTAAATGATTAGTAGGATTTCTAATGTTCTCAATTTTTGAATAACCCACAAACCCATAAACCATAACCCATAAACCCATAAACCATTAATCATTAACCCATAAACCATAACCCATAAACCATAAACCCATAAACATATAAACTATAAACCCATAAACCATAAACCATAAACCCATAAACCCATAACCCATAACCCATAAACCCATAAACCCATTAACAATTAACCCCTTTGTCTGAACTAAGATTTTTATGATTTAATGATTATTAGGATTTCTAATGCTCTCAATTTTTGAATAAACCATAAACCATAAACCCATAAACCATAAACCCATAACCCAAGGCCCAAGGCCCAACATAACAATCATACCAATAACCGCCAAATAAAAAAAGTGGAACTCTAGAATTGACTTCTACTCTTCTTCATTTCATGTATTAAAATGCATAGTTCGTCAATCGCTTGAAGCATTTGATGACTTCTCTTCAGAAAAGACTCAATTTGGTGTTAGAATTGCATTATTAATCCCGTATGTAATTCTTTGTAAAGGCATTGAGTGTATTTGTTATGCCGCACACTTGCCAGCACAAAAACTGAAATCATAAACCTATGAACATCTTGAAGGCCACAAAGACCGTATTGGTTCTTGTTATCCTATTTACCTTGTCCTTGTCCAATAACTTAATGGGCCAAATGCAAGAGCAAAATATCTTCGGAAAAGTAATTGAAAGCAAGAGTCAACTCCCCCTTGAAAATGTAAGCATACAATTAAAGGACAGCAATATTGCCACTGAAACAAATGTCCTTGGTGAGTTCAGTCTGGCAGTGGCACTTCGTTTCCCTATGACTCTCTTGATAAGTTCGGTTGGATATAAAAGTGAAGAGCTGGTAATTAACACTCCAGATTTTATCAATATTTCAATGGAAGAGGAAATAAAAGACCTTGATGAAGTTTTGGTGGTCAGCGGTTATACCAAACAGAGAAAAAGTGATTTTTCAGGTGCCGTTTCAACATTGAGTGCCAAGCAAATATTAAGAAGGCCCGTTATAAGCTTTGATCAATTGCTAGCAGGTTTGGCTCCAGGAGTTGATGTGATTCAGCCAACCAATATACTCAACAATACCCCAGTAATGCGAATTAGAGGAATCAATTCAATTACGTCTGGTCTTTTCCCATTGGTTATTGTTGACGGTATTGCTTTATTTACTGGATATATTGGAGGTGTCATTGGTAACAATCCATTGGCAGACATCAATCCTGCTGATATTCAATCTATTGACATACTTAAAGATGCTGCCTCAGCCGGAATATATGGCTCAAGAGCGGCCAATGGCGTTATGGTCATTACTACCAAAAGAGGAAAGAAAGGACGTACACAAGTCAATTATGACAATTGGGTCAGCTTGTCCACTCCTTTCAATCTGCCAGAACTTCTTGGAGCTGAAGATTACGTAAAAATCAAGAACGAAGCTATGGTTAATTCTGGTAGAGAACCTGGTTACAAATTGATTACCAATCCTGATGGCTCTATCGTGAATACAAATTGGTACGACGTAGCTTATGAACCAGCTTGGTCACAAGGTCACAATTTTAATGTCAGCGGCGCTAACAACAACACTTCCTATTATTTTTCATTTGGATATACTGACCAGAATAATTTTATTAAGAACAATACTTTTGAAAGATACTCTACCCGATTAAATATTGAAAATAGTATCACTAAGAATTTCAGAGTAGGTGCAGACATTGCATATTCAAACGGAGTAAATACAGGCCCCAACACAGGTGCGATACCAAGCAATACTTTGTCCTCTTCTACTTATAATTCGCAATACATCACCAATGAACCTCTAGGAAGGATGACGTATATACTTCCTCCTAATGTTCCTGTTTTTAACACAGATGGAAGCTATGCAATTCAAAATGGGGTTAGTGTAGGTTATGGATTGAACAACCCAGCTACAATTGGAACCATCAATGCCTACAATTTGGCTTGGGTGCAAGAAAATGACGTAAATACATCAGAGAACAACAGCATTATGGGAAGTGTATATGCTGAATTGGACATTTTCAAAAAATTCAAGCTTAGAACTAGTTACAGTATAAACAAACTTCAAAACGTAAACACTTCCTTCCTCAACCCTATTCATGGAGGAGGAGCTGCATCCAATGGAATTGCCACCAATATCTTTGCCAAATACAACAGAAATGACTGGGCCAATACACTAACTTACACCACCAGCATCAATAATGTGCACAACATAAGCGCATTGATTGGACATGAAATGATTGCAACAACCATCAACTCTTGGGGTGCTCAACGTTCCAATATCACAGATAATTACTACAAAAATTATCAAGGAGGATTTGTCAATATTGCACCAATTGGGAATGTATTGAGTGACAACGCCCTGCTTTCATATTTCTCTAATGTAAACTATGATTACAGCAAAAGATATTTCTTAACTGTTAACTTCCGAAGAGACGGATTATCGGCATTAGCTCCTGGCAATAAATTTGGAAACTTTGGTGGAGGATCAGTCGCTTGGAATGTAAGTAATGAATCATTTTATAAGAATCTATTGAGTAATAATATCATCAACAACATCAAGCTGAGGGCCAGTTATGGTATTGTTGGAAACAGTGAAATTGGTGATTACCCGGCTATCGGAGCATATGTCTCAAATACTTATGGTGGTGCTCCAACGCTCAATTTTGCGCAAGCTGGAAACCCTGACTTGAAATGGGAAACCAGTAAAAAATTGGATTTGGGTATGAATTTTACGCTATTTAATGACAAGATAAGTGTTGAGTTTGGTTATTACAACAACCTCATTGACGGACTCATTCTCAAAGAACCACAAGCTCCTTCGGCAGGAATACCTGGTAATTTCATCAATCGAAACGCTGGAGGTATGTACAATCGTGGCATTGAATTGGGAATCACAGCATCTGTCGTAAAATCGAAAAACTTCAACTGGGATATGAATGTAAACTTCTCAACGCTTGAAAACAAAGTCACTTCACTTTTGAGTGATGTCTATGTTCCAAGTGTTTTTGGGGTCCAAAATATGACACGTGTTGGTTATTCAGTTGGCTCACTGTTTGCAGTACCTGCTGTTGGTGTGAATCCTGATAACGGTTTGATGATGTTTCAGAATAGCGCTGGTCAAATTGTACAATACAACCACATTGGTTCACCTCGCTGGACGTATCTGGATGGAACAGCTGCCCCTGCAATTGATAATTACAAGGATGGAGTTATTCAGGGACCTTCATTGCCTAAGTATTTTGGTGGCATCAACAGCAATATGAGCTACAAGAATTTTGAACTGAGTTTCAACTTTACCTTTGTGGCAGGTAACAAACTTTACAACGGAACAAGGGCTACCAATTCAGACCAACGTTATTTCAACAATGGCACTTTCATTCTGGATCGTTGGACAACACCTGGACAACAAACAGATATCGCCAAACTTCAATACGGGGACAATGTATCATCTGGATTTTCATTCTCAGCCACTTCCAAAGTTGAAAAAGGTGACTACCTCAAACTACAAAACGTGCTTATTGCATATAACCTTCCGATGAACAACCAGCTATTTAAAAATAGAATTTCTGGAGTTAGGTTTTACTTGCAAGCAGTTAATCTTTACACATTTACCAAATACCGTGGATCAGATCCTGAAATTTCAATCAATGGCAACTCAATCAATTCAGGTAAGGATCAGAATGTACCGCCCAATGCGCAGGTATTCTCTGGCGGCTTAAATGTTAGATTCTAAATCAATGCTATTCATAAAATTTTCAAATACAATTGACATGAAATATACCTCAATCAACAATAGTATTTTTGCATTTTTACTTATCCTGACTATCGGTACGGTGAGTTGCAAAAAGGATTTCTTAGATACAGTTCCAAATACAAGCATAGATCAAGCTGAAGCATTCAGTACCCCTGCCAAGATATTGGCTCAAGTTAATAATCTGTACGGCCGACTACAAAATCAAAATTTATATGGAGGACGACTGATCGTTTTCAACGAACAACGTGGTGATGAGTTTGGTCAAAATGATGGAAATGCAGCTACTGGCTCTGCTGTATGGAATCAAAATGTAGCATCAAGCAATGAATACATCAACGATGTTTGGGCCAATGCCTATTCTGCAATCAATAATGCAAACATCCTAATCGAAAAATTGGAATCCAGCACCGTCATACCCGACAGCACAATCAAACAATATACCGCTGAAGCCAAGTTTGTTAGAGCCCTGAGTTATTTAAATCTCGTTCAAACCTACGCCAAGCCATACAATATAGACAAATCAGCTCCCGGAGTGCCACTTCGATTGGTTGCCGTAACTACAGCTGGTTCCAGTGACCTTGCACGCAGTTCTGTCGAGGAAGTTTACACCCAGATCATCAAAGATTTAGACGATGCAGAATTTTGGCTGCCAAACTCTTATAAAACTTCCTACTTGAACAAGACAAGAGCTCAAAAATCAACAGCCATTGCCTTAAAAACCAGAATATATCTGCACCAAGCACAATATCAGAAAGTAATTGAAGAAGCATCTAAAATTGTCCCGAATTTCAGTCCTTATTTCTATAGTTCAGGAACACTGAGCCTTCAGTTGGAAAACAACATTGCAACTGTCTTTGGTGGCAGTTACACAGGAAACGAAGCAATTCTTTCGATGCCTTTTGCCAATTCTACTACGGAAACTCCAGCATCTCAATACTCCCTTGCTTTTAATTATCTGGGGCAACCTATCATTTTCTTAGCGAACAACGGAATTGTGGCAAACATTGCCCTGCAAGACCCTTCGGATGCGCGGGCTGCGCTTATAGGTTTGGATGCTGCCAACCATAAGGTCTTAAAAAAATTCGCTTTAACTACAGCTCCATTTAGGGATTATGTGCCTGTTATTAGATATGCTGAAGTATTGTTGAATTATGCTGAGGCTGCAGCTAAAATAGGAGACCAAACCAAATCAATTGACTTATTAAAGTCTGTAAGAAACCGATCTAACCCTGAATTTGTATTTCCAAGTGACGACCTGCAATTTCCAGATAACATCATTACAACTATCATAACTGAAAGAAGGATAGAATTATTGGGTGAAGGTTTTCGATTACAAGATTTACAACGTCAGGGCAAAACCCTGCCTGCCAAAATTGGAAGCATAGGCACGGCACCCGAAGTTTTACCTACAGCCAAGAACTATATATGGCCTATTCCAAGTGGAGAACTCTCTGCAAATAAGCTATGTATTCCCAATTAAAAGCTTAGTAGCCTAACTTACACACTTTATAAATTACAACGTGAAACAAAGGACAATGACCAGCTCGTTGTCCTTTGTTCGTTAATAATAGCTGAGCAATAGCCTTTAATTGGTTTGCTTTTGAATCTGAATGACAACATTTCCAAGCTTTTGTCCAGTTTCAACATATCTGTATGCATCTACTATTTCATGCAATGGGTAAACCCGATCCATCAAAGGTTTAAATTTGCCAGTTACTACCAACTCCTTCAAAAACTCAACATCACTTTTATCGATGGTCGGCAGTGGAAAAAGAACTCTTTTGCCTTTTGTTAATTTGCCTTTTAAAGCCAGGAAAATATTTTCCCAGTTCTTACCTAGCTCTGTTGAAATATAAATCCCTTCCGCACTCAACGCTGGTTTGCATTTACCGAAGGAAGTCTTGCCTACAGAATCAAAGACAAAATCATATTTAGTCTCCGTATTTGTGTAATCCTGACTGGTGTAATCAATCACCTGATCTGCTCCCAGTGAATTTACAATATTCAAATGATTGGCGTGACATACTGCTGTAACATGAGCACCAAAATATTTTAAAAGTTGTACACCCGCAGAACCAATTCCCCCTGTAGCACCATAAACTAGAACGTTTTGTCCTTTTGTTACTTTTGCAGCCTTTATGATACACAAGGCATAATGTGCCCCCTCGCAAACGGGCGCAGCTTCCAAATAACTCAAATTATCAGGTATAGTAACAATTGATCCCGACTGTGCAATTACTTTATATTCGGCATGTGATCCAAAATTCACCTCATCATATCCAAAGACCCGCTCTCCTACCTTGAACATATTTACATTACCGCCTACTTCTACAATTTCACCAGAAAATTCATTGCCCAATACCTTAAACTTTGGCTTTAAAAGTCCGCTAAAAAATCTTGAAATAAAATATTCTGCACTTCGAAAACCACAATCCGTTCGATTGACTGTGCTTGCATACACCTTGATCAATAATTCAGAATCCATAGGAACTGGTTTTTTAATTTCTTGAATCTTGATAACTTCTGGTGGACCATATTGGGTATTGACACTCGCTAACATGATTGATTTATTTGATTAATAAATAATTCTTAACTGAAATGAAATTTTCCAGTGGTTTACAAAGTTAGATACACTTTTCATGATGGGCTATTGCTTTCATTGTATTTTATGCCAAAATCTAATAATTATCTACCAATTTGAAAAATAAAAAAATCCCTTGTTAGTGCTCCCTTATAATTCAAATTCAAGCAGGAATCAATATTGAGAAAAATCAAAATTTCAATTTTCGATTAAGGAAAAGTGAGAGCAGCAAAATTTATAAAACGACTTAAACAAGTTCAGTTTAAGATAAAAAGGTTAGTGACTAAAAAGTTTAATAAAATGGAACTGTATATGGTTGGCATGTGGTAAACATGTAAGTTATTCTCCAAATTGTATAAGACATCTGTATGAGATAACCATCACCTTTGACCCCTGAGGCAATTTTTACTTTAACTAATTAACATCATGAAAAAATATGAAAAAATCATTTCCACAGTTCTTTTCTTAGGCTTGTTTCAAACAATTTTTGCACAAGTGCCTGACCTTGGTTCGGCCTCTAATTTCGCTATGTTTACCTCTGCAGGTGCATTCAGTAATGATGGATTAACCGAAGTGACAGGAGATATTGGCACAAACGTAGGTGCCTTCGGGGGTTTTCCTCCGGGTATAGTAGTAGGGTCTATTCATGTCGCTAATCCAGTCACTGCCCAAGCTGCAGCAGATTTAAACGTTGCTTATGGATCATTGGCAGCTTTGACTTGTGGTTTAGTTATTGGCACTACGATGGGTAATGACCAGTATCTCACTCCTAATATATATTGCTTGGGTGCTGCATCCGTCATCAATGGCGACCTGTACCTAGATGCAGGCTGCAATTCAGATGCTGTTTTTATATTTTTAATAGATGGTGCCCTATCGACCAGCAATTTATCAAATATAATACTGATTAATTCAGCCTCACTTTGCAATGTTTACTGGCAGGTAAACGGAGCGGTAGGACTAGGAGAAAATTCATTGTTTCAAGGAAATATTCTTGCGAATGGTGCAATCAGTCTTGGACAGAATGCCACCTTATTGGGCCGTGGACTTTCAGTAGCCGGTGCAATATCAATGCACAACAACCTAGTTGATTTTGATATGTTGCCAACTCCTTCCACGATCACAGCAGATGGTCCGCTTACTTTTTGTGAAGGCGACAGTGTTATTCTTTCTGGAAACTGCGGAGGTGTGTGGAATACAGGAGAAACCACCGAATCCATTACTGTAAAAACCAGTGGGACCTACTTCACTACAAATACAAATTCTTGCGGAGAAACAGTTTCAAACATCACCGTGACCACTGATCCTTCTCCAGATTGTCTAATAACTGGCATAAGTCAAATATGTGCTGGTGAAACTACCCAACTTTGTGTAGCTTCTGGCTATACTGGTTATTTATGGAGCACTGGGGAAACCACAAATTGTATAAACGTTACACTTGCTGGTACATACTCTGTGACGGTAACAGGTGGGAATGGGTGCATCAGCTCATGTAGTAGGACTGTAAGCATTAATACTTCACCTGCATGCTCAATTACAGGCAGCGACATCATCTGTCCCGGTCAGTCCATCCCTCTTTGTGTGCCCTCAGGTGCTGCAGGTTATTTATGGAGCACATTAGCAACAACAAATTGCATAAGTATAAATGTTCCAGGCACATATTCAGTAACAATAACATCTGCTTCAGGATGCACAAGTGTTTGCAGCAAAACAATATTAAGTGGCACTGTACCAGTTTGTTCAATAACAGGCAATAACATATTATGCTTTGGTCAAAATACAACACTTTGTGCTACTCCAGGTGCAACAAGTTATTTGTGGAGCAATCTTGCTACAACGAGTTGTATAATTGTTGGTTCTGCTGGGAATTATTCAGTTACAATAACTAACGCACAAGGTTGCACAAGTTCATGTAGTATTTTGATAGCTGTTAACCCCGACAATCTACCACCAGATATTATCTGTCCAACAGGTCTTAGCATTCAATGCAATGCAAGTTCATTGCCAGCATCAACAGGAAGTGCGAGCGCAACGGATAATTGCACGCTTGCACCTGCTATCACATACAGCGATGTAATATTATCTGGAATTTGCCCAAATTCCTATACAATTTCTCGTACTTGGTTAGCAACGGATCTGGCAGGAAATGCCAGTATGTGCAACCAAACAATTTCGGTAATTGATAATTTAGCTCCACAGATAATCTGCCCAGCAAACCTATCTATTGATTGCAGCATGAGTATCCTTCCTGCTAATACTGGAACACCAACTGGTACAGACAACTGCAGTGCCTCCGTAACATTCACTTCAAGTGATGTACTTATTCCAGGTAGTTGCCCTCAGACCTATCAAATACAACGTACTTGGATAGGGACTGATAATTGCGCTAACAACAATATTTGTGTTCAGAACATCAGCGTGACCGACAATCTACCACCAGTAATCAACTTCAACAACCCTTCCTTAACTAATGGCGGCACATTCAATGTGCAATGTTATGGTCAGGATCCTAATTGGATGTTACCAATGTTTAATGAGAACAGCATTATTGCTATTGATAATTGTGCGGGAAGCGTTACGGTCAGTTTCAATAAGATGCTTGTAAATAAGGGAGATTGTATAGCAGATGGATATATTAATTTATTTCGTCTTACCTGGACTGCTACTGATTTATGTGGCAATACCAGCAGTAAATTTATTTTCATGGCATTAGTAGATACCCTTGCACCTAAAATTAATGGCGTACCAAATGATGTAACAGTAGAATGTGATGCAATACCAATTGTAGGCACGGTAATTTATGGAACTGATGAGTGCCTTTGTGCTTGTATTTTGAGTTTCAATGAAAGCAATATTCTGTCAGGATGTATGAACGGTCAAACAATCCTACGCTCTTGGACTGCTAAGGATGCATGTGGAAATATTACGACGTCATCACAAAAGATTACACTTATTGATACTAGTGGGCCAGAGTGGAAAGTAAATTTACCGGATTCTGGCAATATCCCAGATGGCACAGTCCTTGAGTTTGATTGCAATGAAGGATATCCAGGCTATCTTGACCATTTAAGTGACCAAAATATGATTTTACCTAATTCATGTGGCGCGTCAATTGTTGTATCATTTGATATTACAAACCAGACTACAAACAATTGCAAGCTGGACGGATATCTTGAACAACGAACATACCAATGGACAGGAAAAGATGAGTGTGGCAATATTTCCACTTTCAAGTTTTATGCAAGATTAATAGATAAAACGGCACCATATTTGGTTGGACTTCCGGATATTGGTTGTGAAGGAGATATAACTTTGAAGCTTATCAAAGCAACAGATTTGTGCAGTCAGACATTTGTTGAATTCAGTGATTTCCCTGTATTGAATCCATGTGGGGATGGCAAAGCAATATCACGAATTTACACCGCTGAGGATGAATGCGGAAATATTGCAAAAGACACAATATTATTGTTGAACATTGATGCGACACCACCTATTATCACAATTATTAACCCTCTCTTGCTAGACTTTAAACTTGATGAGATAATGAAAATAAATTGTGAAACTTACAACGGTAACTTCACGAATTTTAATGCAAAAGATGTTAAGGTAGAAAGCACATGCAACCTTGGATTAAATGTTGATTTTAAAGAAATTTTATTACAAACTGGCAATTGCAAAACAGATGGTTTTGTATCAAAAATACTCTTACAATGGACTGCAACTGATGTTTGTGGTAAGTCAAGTGTGTTGAATATATTGGCAGAAGTCGTGGATGAAACAAGTCCAGTTTTTGCAAAATTCAATTCTGAAATGACTATTGGCTGCCAAGATAGCATACCCGCACTCTTCATAACAGACAATTGCGGAGAGATTACAACCACCATGTTGGATAGCGTAATTACAAGCGATTGTATTTATGAATACACGATATTTAGGACTATTGCGGCGACAGACTTGTGTGACAATACGACCATAATGAAACAAATCATTCGTGTTGGAGATGGGCTAGGTCCTGTCATCGAAGGCATAATTCCTGTAATCTGTAATGATCTAAGCTTCCCAAGTGTTACTGCTTATGACAACTGTGAAGGAAAATATGTGGATGTGACGATGGTACAAGATACCGTAATCAGTCCTTGTGATGGCTTGATCATTGAACGAATTTGGTCTGCTAAAAATATTTGTGGGCACACAACCATGGTTCGTCAAATAATAATAATTGATGACTACACTCCTCCAGTTATCACTTTTCCAGGTGATTCCCTTTTGAACCAGTCCGATTATGACGTGTTTATAACCCACATAGGTCTACAAGATTTCCTATTTGAAATAAGTAAAGATCATGTTTTGATTAAAGATGCTTGTGATACTTCAATCGTACCTGTATTGATAGTCAATATTACTCGTTCAGGAAACTGTCTTGATTCAGGCTATGTTGAAAAAAGAATTTATACTTGGACAGCCACTGATGTGTGCGGAAATTCAAGTTCGAAATCTATTACATTCAGGATTATTGATAACGTACCACCTACTTTCAAAACTTTCCCTTCTGATTTAACTATCGTTTGCAAACCCTTACCTGAAGTGCCATTTATGTACGCTGAAGATGATGGTCATTCAATTTTATTATCCTACATTGAAGATATAAAACCAAGTGTTGAATATGGGATACTACTTGTAACCCGAACTTGGACAGCCATCGATAGTTGTGGCAATATCAGTACTGTTATTCAACGCATCAGATGGGAACCTAATTCTAATTTAGAGTGTACCATTATAGTTCCAGATCCAATTGAATGCAATTCACACGGCAACATCATAACCAGCATATTTACTGGTGGACACGGCCCTGTTACGTACGAATGGAAAATCAAAGGTTCAGAATGTTTTATTCAGGGTGGACAAGGCACACCTAACATTACAATTTATTTTGGTTGGACTGATGTGGAAGTTATACTTATAATGACAGATACCTTTGGTTGTAATTCAATTTGCACTGCAACTTTGAGCTGCATGCTAACTAGTGGAGATATAATTGCCAGTAATCCTGACAATCATAATACATACAATGAATCAGAAGCTGGTGTCAAAAACAGTAACTCAAATGTTCCAATTTTGAATAGTCTTAGTCTGTGGCCAAATCCAGCGAGTACAAACTTTACGATTAGCTTCGAAGCATTGAGTAAGAATGACGTCGATTGTACCATTTTTAATTCATTGGGCTCAATAGCTTTTCATAAAAAAATACTTAGCGTTACGGGATTAAATGCGATTGATATTGACACCAAAGATTTCCCGAATGGAAGTTATACGATTCAGCTCAAAACGAGGAAAGAAGTTCATAATAAGTCATTACTAATTCTGAACAACAACTAGGGTACTTATTAGCTTATTGATAAAAGACTTATTGCGTTTTACGTGATAGGTCTTTTTTTTTATTGGGATTGCTTGCACTGTGCTTTACAACATTGAAGTAATACAACTTAAAAATCAAATTTCATGCAAATTGCTAACGCAGTAGATTGATTTCTCCTTTATAAAGTTTCGACTTGTTGTTATCAAATTCTAATATGGCATAAAAAACAAAAATTCCACTGTTCAGTAATTTACCTTTAAATCTACCATTCCAGCCAAGCAAAGAATTATTGGGTTCAATATCGGTTCCAATAAATACATTTTCACCCCAACGTGAATATATTCTCAACTCCTTGATATTGACAAGATGTTCATCTCCATAAATTGTAAAATAATCATTGATACCATTTAAATCAGGGGAGAAAGCATTTGGAATATAAACATCAATTTTTGGCACAAATTTCAAGAAAATACTATCATTTGATGGACAAGCTGATTCATTCTCTGCATATAGAAAAATCATAACATCTTGATCAATATTTATCGTATTTGCAGGACAATTCAAACAATTGAACAGGGAAGGCGGACTCCATTTTATGTTTTGAGGAGTTGAAGAATAATAGGGCGCCAATTGAACAGATTCTCCTTCTTCTACAGTTTGATCTGGACCAAGTTCAATAGTAAAATCTTCTCCGTCCTCAATAAGCAAATCCGTTATTGTTGCAAGACACCCATTAGAATCAGTGACATTTAGGAGGTAACTTCCAGCTTTCAAATTATCAATTACTTGACTTGAACCGTAATTAATTCCATTCAAACTATAAGAAAATGGACTTGTTCCAAAACTTACTGAATCAATAACGATAAGGCCATCTTGAAGTCCTTTGCAAGATACAAATTGCAATGTATAATGTGCTTCCAATGGTTTAGGATTTGAGGTAGTAATTATTAGACTATCACAACCAGCATTGTTTTGCAAAATAATTGTATCGATAGAAATAGAGGTAACCAAACAAGATTCAATATTTTTTGATGTAATCGATGAAGCTGAAAGTACTCGATTTGTAATGACAACACTATCACAGAGTTTAGTAGGATAGGATGTAGCAAATACACCTACTAGTTTGGTATCACATGTTGCCAAAGTTACATAGCTAGTATCAGATTTTACAAAGATATTATTCAGGGTCACAATGGAATCACAACCATTCAAATTCGTATATTGAGTTACAAATATTCCAGATTCGTTCTGATTACAAGTTTGGCCCGTGAGGAAAACATAATCAGAGCTTAGTAATTGCAACGTCAAAAATATTGTACTGTCACAACCCCATTGGTTCTTTAAGATTGTCATTGAAGTTCCAATCTGATTGCTATCACAAGTACCCTGCAACAAATTAATCGTATCAAGTTTGTGGTATTGATATTGTATGAAAACAAAACTATCACATTCTGGAGTACTGAAACTTACGGTATCCTTATAATTGGCAAAATTGCCACAGAGATTAATGGTTAAATTGCTGTAAGTAAAACCAGCATAGGTCATTTTAGTAATGACAGTGCTGTCACACCCATCAGCATTGAAATAATTTGCGATGAAAGTGCCTGCCTTGGCAGTATCACAAGTATTAAATTGAAGCATTAAAGTATCTGAAGCTAGTGAGATATTCTTTACCAGAATCAAACTATCACAAAATTGTCCTTGCAGTGTTATGGTATCGGTTGATGTGGTTGTTAGAAAACAAGACTTATTTAAAAGGATCGTTGTGTCTGGTTTGATATACTTAATGTTCCTAAAAATTAAACTATCGCAACCGAACTGATTTTTGAAGACCAAAGTATCTTTGATAGCATCTGAAAACTTACAGGTATAGCCATCAATTTTCAATGTATCCGAGGCTGAAAATATGGTATTTGTTATTACGACTGAGTCACAAGAATTTACCTTGTACACAACAGTATCCAAACCAATTTGCTGAAGATTGCATGAAGTTTTTTGAAGGAAGTTGGTACTTCCGCCAGGAATAATCTTAAAAGTTGCTTCGTATGAAAGGCTATTATTGCATTCATCAGTTGCAATAAAATTGATGGTATAATTTTGATTTGTTTTGTTGCCATCATAGTCATGGGACCAAGAAACAGAACCGCAATTGTCGGCTACTTTAGCAAAAGCATGAAGTTTGACCCAACTTAATAAAGAATCATAAGGATTATTGGCGCAAATCAAGTCTACATCAATTGGTGGAGATATAAAAGCAGGTGGCAGTAAATCTACAACTTGAAAAGTTGCAGTTTTAGAGGCTGTATTGCCGCAATTGTCTTCTGCTAAAAAAGTAACCAATGTTTCACTACAAGGAACAGTTGGTTCTTGGTCATAATCGGATGACCAAATAACGATTCCATTGCAATTGTCTATAGCTACTCCACCGCCATTTATAAACAACCAAGCATCAAACGCATCATCAATACTTTCTGTGCAATCCACTACAATATACTCAGGGTCTTTTGTTATTGTTGGCGCTTCTGTATCTTCTACATTGATATTTTGTTCTATTGTCACCATCTTTCCGCAAGAATTGGTAATTACCCAAGTTCTTGTTATTATTTCATTACAAGGTGTCCCAACAGTTATGCTGGAAAAGCTTACCATTGGATTATTATCACAATCATCTTGAATATCAAGTACTGGAATAGGAGGTATATTGGACACACATTGAATTCCAGAAATATCATCTGGAGGATTGTTGACCATTGGAATACTTTTGGTTGGGCATTTGTACAAATTAATGTCATCTAGCAGCATACCTTGAGCTTGGCTTGGACTTGAACCCTTTAACCTCAACTCTGCCGACGCCGATTGAGCTTCAAACGTAAAGCATTTTTGTAACCACGCAATGGCAGGATTATTTGTTGCAGTCCATGTTTCGTCCAACCAAGCCCCGCCAGCAACTTGAATTTGACAATTGGCAGAAGCAACACCTGCGTTCTTTGAATACCAAAGTACAATGGTATAATCGTCTCCAACGGTCAATCCGGTCATAGTTGTAGCCATCGTTCCCGGAGTATTGCCATGTAAATCAATAAATTGTGAAGCTCCATTTGGATTGCCAGTTGCCCAATTGAGGTAATTGGGGCCAAGAACATCAATTGATCCAGAGACTACTGTCCAAGTACTATAGGTTTGTCCTGCAAAATAAGTAATGATGGGATTTGCAAAAGGTGGATCTTCAAAATTTCCACCAGGCAAGCCTACATTTGTAGGATTACCACAGCAGCATTGTACGCAATTTGGGATCTGCGCTGACAATTTGCAATCATAAGGAAGCAAAACAATATAAAAAGTGTAGGTAAATACGTTTTCATAAAAACAAATGTATGAAAACAAAGCCAATTGATGTAAATATCCATAAAATACTCTTGATAAGGCTTGTGGGTTCTTGTGATTGTATATACAAAACATAAATTTTATGCATTCAATAAACTAAGCTCAAAATATTCAAATGTGGATTTTCGACTTAGGGTTTTACGAACCATAGGCTATCAAACTTTGAGCAAAGACTCATGAGTGGACGAAAATCTTTGAATTTGTATAGTAGTCATACCCGACAAATTTCTGGAATAACCAAAAATTTCGTCGATTCAGCGTCTAACTTTGAATTTGGGGTTAACACTCAATTGGCAATTCAATAACCATTTCTTCACTCATGCTTTACGCATTTTTAATTTGACACTTCTACCTTCGTCTCTTAATCAGGGTTGGAACTTATTTTTCAACTAAACCTGATAGAAATCACCAAAATATCTAATATGAAAACAACGGTCGTACACATTTTATTCTACTTATTATTTGCGCTGGGAGTTCAAGCGCAAGTTACAACCTCGGCCTTAAGTGGTAAGGTAACTGATAACATAGGAGGCGAATTGATAGGAGCAACAGTTCTTGCAGTCCATACTCCAACTGGTACTCGATACGGAACTATATCGAATGAATCGGGCATGTACAATATTCAAGGAATGCGTGTAGGAGGCCCTTATGAAATCACTTTCACTTATTTGGGATTCAAAGATTTTATTGAAAATGATATCAATCTAAGCCTGGGTCAAACTTTTGTTTTGAATTCAAAAATGAGTGAAGCTGGAGTTCAGTTGGATGAAATGACAGTGGTTGGTACTAAAGATTATTTATTGAATAGCAAGAAAACAGGTGCAAGTACCAATGTCAATAAAAGGGATTTAGAAACCATGCCGACGCTGTCACGAGGAATAGGAGATTTCACGCGATTGACTCCCCAAGCTAATGGCAACTCTTTTACAGGATCCAATAACAGGTTCAACAATATTACAATTGACGGAGCGGTAATCAATGATGTATTTGGGTTGAGTGGTTCAGGAACACCGGGAGGTCAGGCCAACACGCAACCAATCTCGTTGGATGCTATACAGGAATTGCAAATTGTTTTGGCACCTTATGATGTGACTTATGGCAATTTTACTGGCGGTGGCATCAATGCTGTCACAAGATCTGGGAGCAATAATACTGAAGGTTCGGTTTATTTCTTCACAAGAAACCAAAACACAATAGGCAAAAGCGTTATCACGGGATTAAAATCTGCTGAATTTCTCAACAATCAGTTTGGATTTAGATTGGGAGGTTCTCTGATCAAAAACAAGTTATTTTATTTTGTAAATGCCGAATTAGGTAGAAATTCAGTGCCACTTTCCAACAACGCTGGAGAACAAGGATCTGCAATTTCATTAGCAACTGCTGAATTAATTGCTCAAACTGCAAAGGATCAGTGGGGATATGATGTTGGTTCTTATGGACCACAAAATACCTTAACCCAAAACAATAAGTATTTGGTCAGAATTGATTACAATATCAATGACAAACATCAATTATCCCTTAGAAATAATTATGTGGATGCATTTGATGACAATATTTCAAGATCAGCTACTTTTTTTAGATTTGGCAACAATGCTTACCGATTTACAAATACTCAAAACATAACAGTTGCAGAGTTAAGAAGCAAGTTGACAAACAATATTTCAAACTCCTTGATTGTAGGTTATTCAAGAATAAGAGATAAAAGGGAAACTGAAGGTAATTTGTTTCCGCAAATCACAATACAGAATATCGATGGCAAATCTACAAACTCCACAGAATTCGGTTCTCAAAGATCCTCTGCCGCCAATGAATTGGATCAAGACATTTTCGAGTTTACAAACAACTTAAAAATTACAAAAGGGAATCACAATTTCACGATAGGAACCCACAATGAATTTTTTCAATTTAGAAATCTATTCATCAACAACTACAACGGCCGTTGGGACTTCAACAACGTGCAAGATTTTGTTGATAATAAACCTTCAAGAGCAAGGGCCACTTATTCATTAATTGAAGGTGAAGATAAACCATCTGCGAGTTTTAATGCAATGCAATTGGGCTTTTACGCTCAGGATGAATATGCAGTTTCCGACAGGCTTAAATTAACTGGTGGAATTCGCTTAGATGTTCCGATAATCGGTGATAAACCCTTATTCAACCAAACTATTGACACTACGGCTACATTTGGTGATTTAAGCACCAGCAATACGCCTTCTGGACAACTATTGTGGTCGCCTAGATTAGGATTCAACTACAACGTTAAAGGAGACAGAAGCATCCAAGCGCGTGGTGGTGCTGGAATCTTCACTGGAAGGGTTCCTTTCGTCTGGCTTTCCAATCAATTCTCTAACAGTGGAAAGTTATTTGGAACAGTAGATATCAGAGACAATGTAAATACACCTACTAATGAAGTGAATGCCGGAAATGGTTTCGAACCAGTAATTGCAAATCAAAAAAATGTTGGTGCGGCAGGGACAACTACCGAAGTTAATCTGGTATCAGATAATTTCAAGTTGCCCCAAGTACTAAGATTCAATTTGGCATTTGACTTTAAATTGCCTTATGGAGTAGTTGCTACTTTAGAAGGTATCTATTCAAAAACACTCAATAATGTTGTCTATTCTGATTTGAATCTAAAAAATTCAACGGGCATAATTGACTCAGCTATCAGCAATGAATTTGACAATAGACCTGTTTACAAATCTTCGGATAAAGTAAACAAAGCATTTACCAATGTAATATTGCTTGACAATACAGACAAAGGATACACGTACTCTTTAACAGCACAATTGCAAAAACAATTTTACAACAATTTCAATGCAATGATTGCTTATACCTATGGCCAAGCAAGATCCGTTAACGATGGTGTAAGTAGTACTGCCCTATCGAATTGGGAATTTGTTCAAACTGTTCAAAATGCCAACAATCCTGCTTTAGCTATTTCCAATTTTGAATTGAAACATCGAGTGATCTCTTCATTGGGATATGCCATCAAATACGGAACAAATAAGAACTTTGGCACAGGCATCAGTATTTTCTATGCAGGCAGATCTGGAACACCCTTCTCGTATGTGTATGCAGGCGGAGATATCAATGGAGATGGAGCATTTTCAAATGACTTGATCTATATCCCTAGGAGCTTAAATGAAATAAATCTAGTTCCTTTGGTTGTTGGAACGACAAACACATCAGTTCAGGATCAATGGAACAGTTTGGATGCTTTCATCAAAAATGATGAATATTTGAATTCACGAAGAGGCCAATATGCTGAAAGAAATGGAGCAGTTACTCCTTGGGAACACCAAGTTGATGTGAGACTTTATCAAGATTTGGGAATCAACATTGGCAAAAAAAGACATGGATTACAACTGACTTTGGATGTTTTCAACATCTTAAATCTATTCAATAAAGATTGGGGCAGACAAAACTTTGTAAGCAATCAGGCACTTACACTTTTGAACTATGAAGCATCGAAGAAAGGTTTCACTTATAGAAATTCCAATCCGGTTGGATGGAACATTGCAGATATTTCATCAAGATGGCAAATGCAGTTTGGAGTGCGCTACTTATTCAATTAGTTTGTCAGTTGAAGTGCTTTAGAACATAATATAGCTAATTAGAGAAATAAGGCTTCGTTTTAATGAAACGAAGCCTTTTTCTTTAGCATGAAATTACTTTCTGCGGACGAAATATCTTAACCATCCTATATGTGCAAAGACATTTTCAACAATCATATTCTTCAACTTCCAATTTTAAATCACTGATCCTGGACTTAACATCAATAAGTTCCTTGATTTTGGTTTCGATCTGATCCAGCTTCTTGTCAAGAATGGCCAACTTCTCTTCTTTGGTAATTTGCCTACTATACCATGCGTCGATGATTTCTCTAATTTCTGCCAAAGTGAAACCAACTGATTTTGCATCGTTTATGAGCTCTAACTTTTCAAGTACCTCTTCACCGTAATAGGTATAATTATTGGAAGTGACATTTTCGTTCTTAAAGCCTTTAATTAGACCAGACTTTTCATAAAATCTAATAGTGGCAATAGGTATTCCTGTCTGCTTTGATAACTGGTGAACGAGCTTCATCTAAAAAAATTCAAACTATTAACTATACTTCATACTTTATAGTTACAAAGTTATTAATTACTTTTGCAATTACAAATCAATTGACAAAAAATGGCAAACACAATATTGATAACTGGGGCTTCATCGGGAATTGGTAAAGAGACTGCAATCTATTTTGCGAAGAATGGATGGAATGTAGCTGCAACCATGAGAACAACCGAAAAAGGTCAAGCGCTTTTAAAATATTCAAACCTCAAATTGCTCTCTCTAGATGTCATGGATGAACCAAGCATCCAAAAAGCGATTGACGATACAATCGCAGCTTTTGGCAGCATAGATGTACTTTTCAATAACGCTGGTTATGCTTTGGTTGGGGCTTTTGAAGCAATGACCAATGAACAAATCAAAAAACAATTTGATACCAATGTTTTCGGGGTCATGAACGTAACCAGAGCAATTTTGCCCTATTTCAGAACCAAAAAATCTGGAACAATCATCAATACCACTTCCATGGGAGGATTGATCACTTTTCCTCTATACAGTGTTTACCACGGCACCAAATGGGCATTAGAAGGCTTTATGGAATCACTACAATATGAGCTTAAACCATTCAACATCAAAATTAAGAATATTGAACCCGGTGCAATAAAGACAGAATTTGAAAACGCTATAGATTTCGTTTCAAATAATCACTATCAAGCTTATGCACAAAAAGCCCAACAAAACATGTTGGACAATTATAAAACCGCCCCTGACGCAGAAATTGTTGCAAAAAAAGTTTGGCAAGCCGCCAATGATTCGTCATACAAACTTCGGTATCCAGTTGGAGGTTCAGGGCCATTGCTTTTGTTTTTGAGATGGTTGCTACCATTTTCTTGGTTCACAGCAATTGTAAGGAGTCAGGTAGAGAAAGGTATCAAATATTAATAAGATGAAATTTGTATCAACATATTTCAATGCTGAAAAATACGAAAGTGTATTTTTTATCATTGTAGGTATTCTAGCATTCATGGTTGCCATCTATGGCTGGTTCATTATCAAAGAAGCATTTTATAAAGGCCTTGCCATACCGCTTGTTTTGATTGCCATGATTCAGATCACAGTGGGCACTACAGTCTATTTTCGAAGCCCAAAAGACATCTTGAAGCTTGAAAACTTGTTTGCATTGGAGCCTCAAAAAATTCCAACCAAAGAAATACCGAGAATGAATACCGTCATGAAAAACTTTGTTATATACCGTTACACTGAATTGGCTTTGATTATTACAGGCTTCGCATTGCTTTTTATGAGCGGCGATAAACAGTTTTTGAAAGGCTTAGGAACAGGATTGATCATACAAGCTGGGATCATGTTGCTGCTTGATTATTTTGCCGAAAGAAGGGGATTGGACTATTTAAATTATTTGAAAGATCTGAACTGAATTATAAAGTATTTCTGAAATAAGCCACAAGAATACTGAACAGCTTTAAGCGTATTTGAAGCTATTAAATCATAAAATTCTTTGCCGTTGTCTAATATTAAAAGTATCGAATGGACCAAAACGGAGGTGTTGAAATATCTTGCTTCTATAGCTCAGTTAATCATAGATAAATACCCGTATTTATGAAATAAATGACCTTCACCAATACTAAGCAATGGATGAAAATTATCCTTTACCAAACAGTGGGAAAAGTGTATTTTGATTACATATTTGAGATATCGTATCAGTTGATTGTCAAACAATTGCATTATTAATCACCAAAAGAATGCATAATTATCGTATCTTCAATAAAAATAGACCATCATAAAATTCAAACTTAAAAAAACGATTCTTTTAATTGCCTTCAGTATAAGTATTGTTTTATTAATTGCTTTAATCCTAAGTCCTCGTTTTTTTGAACCCATCATCAAAAACAAAATTGAAAAAAAGCTACAGAAAGAGTTGAGGGATTTTGAAGTGAAGATTGAAAAAGTAAAATTTAGTTTACTTCCTTCCACATTGGATATTCTTAATGTATCCTTCAAAAATTCTTCACAAGATTCTACTCAAAAGCAACTAGAAGGCAATATCCAAACCATTAAATTCAAAGGAATAAGCTTACTTAATGCTTTATTCAAACGTGATATAATAGTAGAAGATCTGCAAATGTCGAATTGTAATATTTTAGGTGAATATCCCAAGGGTGATTCACTAAATAAGGCAATTCTGACAAAGTTAAACATTCAAATCAATCGTGTATTTTTAGATTCTATCAATCTTGAAATCTTTGAAAAGTCGAACTCAAGATCTCTAAAAGTAACAAATGCGAAAATCTCCTTTGTGCATTTGAATTTCAAAAAAGCCGATACCATTTCAGTAAATCACATTGCCCAAATCGAGTGCTCTGTGCATGAAATAAAAGCAGTTAGCCGCAATAATTTCTATTCATATTTCATAAAAGGGCTTCAATATTCTGAAACCAATAGGAGCTTTACTGCAAAAAATTTCACTATTCTTCCGAACTACAGTGATGCGGTATTTGCGTTAAAACATGAATTGCAAGTAGACCGACTTGATGCCACATTTGATAATATTGAGCTGAATGATTTTAAACTCAAGGACTTTTTGACGAATGAAATAATTTCAACCTCAAAAGCTTCAGTCAATTCAATGAATATTCGGGTTTTTCATGACAAACGAAGAAAGGCTAAACATAAAATCGCCAACATCTTTCAGGAACTTATTTACAAATATCCCCATGCTCTCCGTATCGATACAATCTCAGTTTCTACAGGCAATATCGTATATCTTGAACGCAATTTTTATGCTCCTACTCCTGGAAAGATTTTCTTTGAGAAAGTTCACGCAAAAATCATAAACGTCAACAACGATACAATATACAAGTCTAAACCACTTAATTTTCAACTATTCGCCCAAGCCTTGCTAATGGGAAAAGGCAAACTCGAAGTTGAACTATCCGCTCCTTTATTTGATAAAAATAACACCTTTAAAATGAAAGGCACTCTAGATAGAATGGATGCCCGAGAATTGAATCCCGCCCTTGAGAACTTGGCTTTCATGCAAATAAAAACAGGAAACTTAAATTCAATGAGCTTTAATTTTCAAGCAGACAATACAAAATCCATTGGTAAGATGTTGCTTAAATATGATAATTTGAAGTTTAAAATAATAAACAAAAATACGAATAAAACAAATGGCCTCAAGCAGGAGATCATCTCGTATTTCACGAACAGACAAATACTTAACTCCAACCCCTTGCCAGGCTCAAAGTCGAGAAGCGGAATCATTAATTATAAAAGAAATCCTGAAAAATTCATTTTTCATTATTGGTATAAATCAGCTTTCACCGGAATCCTCTCAACCATAAAAAAGCAACCTAAGAAGAACAGAACGTTGATCCAAAAGCTATTTGGAAAACCCAAAAAATAGCTTGATCAAGCCCACTATCAAACAAACAATGCAAACCAGAGAACTAGCGCAAAAATCGTATTCATATTGAATGAAATGGATAAATCCTATTGATCAAAAACATCTTTGAATCATAGCCTAAGATTAAAATCTTCGGCTACAGTTATCCGATCAATTTAATAAATCCCCTCTTTCCAAAGAAAGTAGCGCTATATTTTTACTTCTTTCTCCCCTTCCTTCTTGAGGGAAGGGGTCGGTAGATGGATATACCTTCTGCTTTCTCCCCTTTCCTCTTGAGGGAAGGGGTCGGGGATGGGTATAGACCTTGCATTTTCTACTCACCCCCAACTCCTCTCTTAAAAGAGAGGAGAGGTACAATTGCACTATTCATCTCCCCTTCCTTCTTGAGGGAAGGGGCCGGGGGATGGGTTTACATTCTGCTTTCTCCCCTTCCCTCTTGAGGGAAGGGGTCGGGGGATGGGTAAAAACTAGGCATTTTTCCATTCTTGTTCTTAAGACAAATTACAAGTGGTTTTTGTTAAACCGTCGGTTAACTTTGGTGAAGATTATTAGATATTTTTTAAAATAGTTTGTTCAACACTATCCCATGATTGAAATACTTCTTCATTCTGAAATCTTAGTACTTTGTATCCCAAGGCCTCAATATTTGTTTGCCTTTCAATATCATATTCCTTTTGAAATTGATGAATTTTACCATCAATCTCAATAATCAACTTGTATTCAAAATTATGAAAATCAGCTATGTAGTATAGTTTATTTCCTGATGTTTTAGAATATTCTATCAGAAACTGCCTATTAAACTTTAATCTAGCAAGTCTTCGATTTCGCACTTTTTCCCAAAAACACTTTTCTGCATCTGTTTGACGCTTTCTTAAGGCTCTTGCATTTTGCAAAGTTTCAAAATACCTCATATGTGGAAATTTCCTTCGCAACTTTCCAACGCAATACTACGGAACAATTGCATTTATTCTTGCTTGACATTAAGTTTTTCTCCACGTTTTGTAATATCCTACACTTTTCATATCTCCCCTTCCCTCTTGTGGTATGGGGTCGGGGGATGGGTAAACCTTCTTCTTTCACCCCTTCCTTCTTGAGGGAAGGGGCCGGTAGATGGATTTACCTTCCGCTTTCTCCCCTTCCTCCTTGAGGGAAGGGGTCGGGGGATGTGTATACCTTTTACTTTCTCCCCTTCCTTATTGAGGGAAGGGGCCGAGGGTTGGGTTTACCTTCTGCTTTCTCCCCTTCCTCCTTGAGGGAAGGGGTCGGGGGATGGGTATACCTTTAACTTTCTCCCCTTCCTTCTTGAGGGAAGGGGCCAGGGGATGGGTAAAAACCTACCCCAGAAAAATATGAAATATCTGAAAGCTTAACCAATTCTTTATAACCGGTATTACCCCAAAAAAAGGCGGCAGTCACTTTTACATGACTGCCGCTACCTCAAAAAGTTTAAGTCCTATTTCTTTAGGCCGTTATCGCTGTATCTGGACAAAGCCGGTATGAGTCTGACCTTCGCCAGTTTCTAAGATGTAGAAGTAAGCTCCATCAGGTAAAACGCTTCCTGCCCACTGAGCATCCCAATTGTTTTGGTAATGATCAGCTGAGTAGATTTGATTACCCCATCTGTTGAAAATGCGCAGTGAATTGTTTGGATATTTCTCTAATCCATCGATTACGAATGTATCATTCAATTCATCATTATTTGGCGATACTGCATTGTTGAATACCAAGTCACTACAGTTCACATTTACAAATACTGTTGCTGTATCGCATCCGTATTCACCACATATAGTGTAATCGAACTTGACTGCATCACAATCTTGGCTTGCCAATTCTAGTTCTACATACTGCTTGTTGATAACTTTTGCAATTCCTACTGCTGGTTGAGTAACCAAATACATATCTAGTACTCCTTCACCATATTTGTCGTTTGTTAGGACATATATTGGCGTTTTCTTACCAGAAGTAGCAGTAACTATATCATCGACTGCAATAATTTGCTGTGCAAGTGTAGGAACTATATTGATATTGATGTAGGTAGTATCAGTAAATCCTTTATTGTCGGTTACAACAATACAAGCTTTTTCTACACCTGGTTCAATACCAGTAATTGTTATACAATAAGTATTCGAATTGACAACCAAGGTACTGAACTCACCACTCAAACTACTGCAAACATTCTTGATCGATTTAGCTGCACTTAGGAATTGGGTGTTATCAACACATACAAGTTTTTGTTCGCCTGGTTTCAATGTGACATTTACAGTACTTGAAGTCAAACAGAATACCTTCACATCCACTGTATCCTTGCAACCACTTAATTTGCTGATAAAGATCAACTTGTGGTCACCATTTGCTAATGGAATGCTGGTGCCATTAGGCAACAACTGAGTATTGATGTCAAGCGTACCTTTGCCGCTTCCATTTTTCTGCTTGGCTTTCAACTGTCCGTATTTGACACCATTTACTCCACCAACAATGGTGAATTTAGGAGCATCATTCTTCCAGTTACCTTGAGGATCCAACGTATTCATCAGGTTCACCAAAGCTGCGATATTTGCAAACTCACCAGTGTAAACTTGACTATTAATTGTCCATGATTCTAGAATGTAAGGTCCTGCATTTCCATTACCTGGTAATGAGAAGTAGCTGTAAGACATTATTGTATCAAAATCACATCCCTGTAGCTGTCCAGTATATTTTTGGCCATTATCGAAGATATCGTATTTCACAACATCTTCTAATTTTATGCCTACACAAACAGGTGCTGGTTTGGTGCAATCCTTGTTTGCAACTTCAAGTGACTTCTCATCAATGATATTAGCTTTCATATCACCAATGTTCACGGTAACTTTCTTGAAGCAATTATCTGCATTCGCATAATTTACTACAACAGTATATGCTCCAGGAGGCAAGTTGGTCTTGATGTTGCCTGAACCTCCAGTTGTACCTACATTAGGCAACCAGACATATTCGTAATTAGCTGCACCATTCCCAATTACCACCTCTATTGAACCATTACTAGCTCCACAGCTTGCATCAACTACATTGACTTTGGTAATTATCGGCTCTATACATGGACACTTCTTAAGTGCGAGGATGGTTTGAGACTTCGTAGTCACATTTCCACACGCATCCGTTGCAGTCCATGTTCTTACAATAGTTTCAGTACACTTAAACAATGAGCTTGTTGTTGTAAATACAGGAACCACAATACCACATAAATCAGTAGCTGTTACGGTAGCTATTGCAGGAATAACACCACCTGCATCAAGATCTACAGTGACATCAGCAGGAACTCCGTTCAATACTGGAGCTTGCGAATCATTCACTGTAATTACTTGTTGACGAGATGAGCTATTACCACATGCATCAGTTGCAGTCCAAATTCTAGTAATCTTGTACGGACACTTACCAGTCTCAATGGTTTCGCTGAACTTAATAACCGGATTGTTATCGCAATCATCTGCTCCTTTTATGGTACTGATAGACGGTACACCAGGAATATTGTTGCATTCAACCACTATATTTCCTGGCACTCCAATTAGTGTCGGTGCTTTGGTATCAACCACATTGATTTTCTGAGCACATGTTGCTGTGTTACCACAATCATCTGTAGCGGTGAAAGTTCTTACAATTACCTTGTTTTGAGGACATGATCCAGGCAATGTAGTTTCAACCATCGTGACTTTTACATCAGTATCGCAGTTGTCAGTAGCCGTAGGAGCTATTGAAGCAGGAATTGGCAAACCACACTCAATTGTAACATCCTTCGGACAAGCTCCAATAACTGGTGCTTTAGTATCCACGATTTTTACAAAAATTGTGTAAGTTGATTTATTACCACAATCATCAGTTCCAGTCCAGGTACATTCCATGAATAATAAGTAGCCATCCTTCTTGCAATCCCCAGGTGTCAGTTTTTCAACAAAGCTTACTGAAACATCATTATCGCAATTATCTTTGAACTTAACAGTGTTTTCGTCAACGGAAGGAGCAACATCACAATTAAATGTCAGAGTAGTGCCAGAGGCCACTCCTGCAAATGGAGCCATAGGCATTGCAACTGGAGCTTTGGTATCCGTTATTGTGATTTTCTGAACAGCAATAGCAATGTTACCACAGTTGTCTTCAGCAGTGAATGTTCTAGTTATTACTTTTGTACAATTGTTTCCGCTAGTAATATCATTGCTTGAAATTAACACTAGTGGATCACAATTATCAGATGCTTTAGGATCAGAAGCCGGAACCGGTTGATCACATTCAATCGTTAGATCTGCAGGCACCGAAGTAAATATCGGAGCTTTTTTATCCTGTACTGTTATTTCTTGAACAGCAGTAGCAGTATTTCCGCAATCATCCGTTGCCGTAAATGTACGCTTAATCAAATACGCTTCCGGACAACTTCCTTGTTGAACATTCAGATCCTTGAAGGTTACATCCACTTTTGTATCGCAATTATCTTTAGCCAACACATTGCCTAACCCAGGTACTGGATCAGCACAATCAATTGTAAGATTGGCAGGTACAGCTGTGAACGTAGGCGCTTGATTATCAATAACCGTTATTTTCCATGTTTTTGTAGCGACATTTCCGCAATCATCAGAAGAAGTAAACACTCTTACAATCACTTTTGTACAATTGTTTCCAGTTGTTGTCTCATTCATAGATACGGTCACCGCTTGATCACAATTGTCCTTTGCAGTTGCTGTTGCAGTAGGAACTGGTTGATCACATTGAACAGTAATATCGGCAGGAACACCCGCTATAATAGGAGCTTCGTTATCTACCACAGTGATTGTATAGCTGCAAGTCGCAGTATTTCCACAATCATCTGTTGCAGTATAGGTTCTAACCAATTTACCAGCTTGAGGACAGTTGCCTGGAGTGAAAAGATCTTTTATTGTAACTTTTACATCGGTATCACAATTATCCGTTGCTGTCAATACAGGAGCAGAAGGCATCGTTGCACTGCAAAGTATTGTAACATCAGCAGGACAAGGTGACAAGACAGGTTTCTTTGTGTCAATAATTTTCATATAGATGGTGTAAGTTGTTGTGTTTCCACAATCATCCTTACCTGTCCATGTACAAACATATGATACAAGATATCCATCTTTCAAACAGTCACCAGGTGTTGCAATTTCTGAGAACGTAACATCAACAAGTGGGTCACAATTATCTTTGAACTTAACAGTATTTTCATCTACTATTGGTGCTTCATCACAATTGTATGATAGCGTAGCGCCGTTAGGCACACCTGCAAATGGAGCCATAGGCATTGCAACTGGAGCGATATTATCAGTTATTGTAATCTTGCTTGCTTTTGTAGTTACGTTTCCACAATCATCAGCAGCAGTATATGTTCTTGTGATAGTTTTGGTACAACCAACCGTTACAGAAGTTTCTTTAACAGCTACTGGAACATTTGTATCACAATTGTCAACTGCAGTCACATTCCCCGCATTAGGAACAGGATCCTTGCAATCTATTGTCAAATCAGCAGGAACGCCTAATAATACTGGAGCTATATTGTCAACCACTTTTATTTGTTGTGTGCATACCGCAATATTTCCACATTTATCAATCGAAGTCCACTTTCTAACAAGCGTATAAGATTGAGGGCAATTGCCTAATACTGTTGATTGATTGAAAGTAACATTTACTGTATCGTCACAATTATCAACTGCAGTCACAACTGCTGGTGCAGGAATTGCGGCCTTGCAATCCAGAGTAATATCCGACGGACAATTTACAAAAGTTGGAGCCATGTTGTCAATGATAAGCACATAGAATACTAGGTTGGTTGCATTTCCACATGCATCACAAACAGTTACTGTGCATTTTATTAACTTCTTACAAGGTTCATCAACAATAACGATATCAGTCATTTTAAGAATAGGATTAGGATCACAATTGTCTTCGAAGTTGAAGTCATCTGGACCTAGCACTATTTCTTTTCCACATATCATTGTCAATGTATCGCCATCTACCATTCCATCAAATATTGGGTTCTTGAATGAAACTGTAGGCCCCTTAGTATCCTTAATAGTTAATACTTGTGTTTTAGAAGTAGAGCCGCCACAGTTATCAGTAGCTGTCCATATTCTTATCAAAGTATAACTCTGAGGACAAGCACCCAAAATCTTGGTTTCTGTCAATTTGACAGTTGCAGGGCAACAAGATTGAACAGTCACAACTGGTGGTGTTTTGATTTGTGGATCATCACACTCAACTTTTGCATCTCCTGGTACACCAATCAGTACTGGTGGACATATTTTCACCTTGATTATTTCAAGATCGTGATCATCTTCATCGCCATTTTGATTATTTACAACATCGTTACCGCCAACAACATCATTATCTGGATTCTTATCAGGAGTACTATCCTTATCCTTCAAAACTGGAGGAGTAGATGGATTCTGATCATCATCAAATTTAGATATTTCAGCGCGGTTAACAATATCACCAGCTGTTGTGGCGGTGACCTTCATTGCAATATTAATATTTACACTTCCTCCCACTGTTATTGTAGGTATAAGTGTTTTTAACGTTGCAACATTTCCTGCAAGATTCCAATTAGGATCTTGTAATTCAAGTCCAATTGGTATATAATCTGCTACTTCAACATTGTAAGCAGGTACTTCACCTTGATTGAATACAGTTATCGTGAAATTCACAATCGAACCTATATTAACCTCACTTGCCTGACCTGCAGCCAATTTCTTGATTAAGGCTAAGTCAAATACAGGAAGTTCAATCACAACTGGCTCGTCATCTTTGTCATCCTCATTAGGAGGGTCATTTGATGGGTTCTCATCTGGTGTAGAGTCCTTGTCTGTTGGAGGTGTATTGTTCGGATTATCATCATCATCCGCCTTACTGATTTCAGCACGGTTTACCAAAGTACCAGCTGTTGTAGCTGTCACTTTTACTGTGATGTTAACACTTACACTTTGTCCCACTCCAATAGTTGGTATCAATGTCTTCAACTTAGCTGTATTTCCTGATAGAGACCAGTTGTTGTCATTCAATTCCAAACCTGTAGGTAGATAGTCTGCAACTTCTACATTTTTGGCTACCACTTCACCTTGATTGGTTACTGTGATTGTAAATGTTACGTTTTCTCCTGGTTTAACTTTTGATGCTTGACCAACAGCCAATGTTTTGACTAAGGCAAGATCAAAAATATTAGGAGTTACTGTAATCGTCTCAGGATCAGAATCATCCTCATCACCATTTTGATTATTTGTTACATCATTACCACCCAAAGGATCATTTCCTGGATTGTCATCCGGAGTGGAATCGATATCCGCAGGATCTGTGTTGTTCGGGTTATTGTCATTATCAGCCTTTCTGATTTCAGCCAAGTTTGTGATAATCCCTGATGCATTTGCTGCAACAGTAAATTGAATATTAACATTAGCCGATGCACCTGGTTGGATAGAAGCAATTGTTGAATTTCTAACTGCTTTGTTTCCAGTAAGTGTCCAAGAAGCATCATTTAAAATCAATCCTGCAGGAACATAGTCTACTACGCTTACATTGAATGCAGGAGCTTCACCCTGATTGAAAACTGTGATTGTAAAGTTGACAGTTGCACCTGGTTTAACACTTCCAGCCTGACCTGCAGCCAATTTCTTGATTAAGGCTAAGTCAAACTTACAATTGGCTTTTCCAAGTTGTGTTGAAAGTGATTCCGAACAAGCTTTGGCATCAGTAACAGTAACTGAATAATTGCCAGAAGTCAAATTACTTAGTGAGGAAGTAGTAGCACCATTATTCCATTTGATACTGTATGGAGCGACTCCACCAGTTATAGTAAGCACAATTGAACCATCAGCACCAGCACAAGATTCAGGATTTACATTCGCAATAAGATTGATATCACAAATGTCACCACATGAAGACTCGATTTTAATTCCGCTGGCTGATTTAGTACAACCATCAGCATCAGTGACAGTTACTGAGTAGATTCCTTGTGTCAAATTATTTGTAGTGGCAGTTGTTGCCCCATTACTCCACTTGAAAGTATATGGTGCATTACCATTAGAAGGAATTGCTGTTGCAGAACCATCATTTAATGCACATGAAACATCACTTGAATTTACGGAGACAAGCACATTACAAGAAGGTGTACAATTTTCAGAGATCAAGATTCCATTGACAACTTCAATGCAACCCAAAGCATCAGTAATAGTAACTATGTATGCACCAGGTCCAGCTGTAATTTGAGAACCGTTTGCACCTGTACTCCACTTATAAGTGTAAGGAGCAGTGCCATTGTTAGCTGTTGCAGTTGCTGTGCCGTTTGCTTTTCCACAATCTGATAAAGTAACCACCACGTCAACTGTTATTGCACAAGGTTTAGAACCTAGAGTAATGATAGCAATATCGTGATCATCTTCATCTCCAGCTTGCTCATCAATTAAGATGTGGTCAAATGGATTGGTGCGATCAATTACCTGATCATTATTAACCTGGTCAGGTGTAGAATCCTCATCTTCTTGTTGATTTCCATACTCATCTTCCATGTAAGATATTTCAGCTGCATTTACCGTGTTATTGGCCGTTGCATTTGGAGCAACTGTCAATACAACTGTGATATCCTGAGTTTCGCCCACTAAAAGTGGAGCAAAATTGAATGTTGCTTTATTGGCAGGCTGAACTGTCCATCCTGGATTGTCAGCTGGAACAAAAGTCATACCCGTCGGGATGTACTCGGTAACAACAACTGAACCTGCATTCAATGTGCCTTGGTTGGCCACTTTAATGGTATAATTTACTTTTGAACCAATACTAACCGGTTGAGGAGTATTCACTAATTTAATAAGACTTAAATCCATGATTCCAATATAGCAAACTGCTATATCGTGATCATCTTCGTCTCCTTGCTCGATATCAACTGAAACATCTTCAGGTAAGAATTTATCTTTAACTGGATCGTTATTAGGGTTAGTATCAGGAGTTGAATCTGTATCTTTAGGCTTATTGCCATCTTTGTCCTCTGCATCAGTAATTTCTGACTTATTCGTCAAGTTGCTGTTATTCGCATCTGTATCAACTTCAAGTACCAAAGGAAGACTGGTCACCTGACCAGCAGTCAATTTGTTAATTGTTGCTGAAACTATCGATGCACCATTTGCTCCTGACCAACCAGAATTATCGGCAGTATTATACTTGAATCCAGCAGGCACATAATCGTTGATATCAACGTTGTATGCATCTACCGTTCCTTGGTTCTTAACTGAGATAATAAAGCTTACTTTTTGACCAATCGCCAAATTGCCAGAATTACCTAAAATAGTTTTTACCAAAGCGAGGTCAAATTCTTGTAGCGTTATTATAGCAACGTCATGATCATCTTCATCATCGGCTGTAAAGTCAATGTTAACATGATCATTTGGACCTGTTCGGTCTACCAATGGGTCACCATTTTCATTGTCAGGTGTGGAATCCTCATCGAATGGATTACCTCCTTGCGGGTTTTTGGCTGATGAAATTTCAGCAGCATTTGTCAAGTCACCAAACGTTTTGCCAGCAGTGATATTTACTACCAATACTATGTTGATGGTGGTTGCTTGACCAACATTCAATGAAGGAATCGTGTATTTGGTGATACCAAGAATTGGTGCAGACCATCCTGGATTATCTATAGCGTTAAATGTCAATCCTGAAGGTATATAATCATTCACAACTATACTCTTAGCATCAATTTGTCCTTGATTTGCAACATTGATTGAATACGTAACCTTAGAACCTAGACTGTAGATACCTGGAGCCACCAATTTAGTCAAAGCCAAATCAAATCCTCCTAAGGTAACTGATGCAATATCATGATCATCTTCGTCACCTGCCTGAAAATCAATGTTGATATGATCATTGTCACCAATACGGTCAATTAGATCATCGTTATTAGGATTTAGATCTGGAGTAGAATCTTCATCTTTAGGGAATGCACCAGCATCATTTTGTGCAGAAGTTATCTCTGCAATATTCGTTAAGCTACCTACAGACTTACCAGCATTTGCATTAACTTTTAGTTTAATGAATACTTGTGCAGTTTGAGTCGCATCTAAGTTAGGAACTGTGTAAGTAACATCAGTTGCACCCACAGCACCAGTCCATCCTGGGTTAATTGCAGGGTCAAATGTAAATCCAGATGGAATACGATCGCCAATTACAACATTTTGTGCATCAACTTTTCCTTGATTGGCAAGCTTGATTACAAAAGTCACTTCTTGTCCTACAGTAACCGGGCTTGGAGTTACATTTAATTTAGTCAATGCAAGATCAAAAGTTTGTTTGGTTCTTATGATTTCACCATCATGGTCGTCTTCATCTTCACCAATCTTACCATTTCCATTTACATCGTTGTCATCTAAGTATTCATCATTATTCGGGTTACCATCAGGAGTTGAATCAATATCATCCTGTGGATTTCCTTTGGTGTCTGTTGCTTTTGATATTTCTGCGAAGTTCACAAACTCCATATCACCTGGGATAGGAGAATTAACCTTCAAAATAATTTCAATTGTGGTTGAAGATTTAGATTTCAATCCAGTCAATGGCAATCCATTTCCTTTTGTTAGCAAACGAGTAGCATATGCTCCTGAAGTTGTCCAATTGGCATCAGCCAAAGACAAACCAAGTGGGATATAATCCGTAACTTCAATATTATCAGCATCAACCAAACCTTGATTGATAACAGTAATTCTGAATTTAACCAAATCACCTGCTTCTACCAACGATACTTGACCTGGAGCCAATGTTTTCAGGAGTGCAAGATCGAATGGCAAAATAGTCACTTCAGCTGGATCATGATCATCTTCATCACCACCATTTTTACCTTCACCGTTGATTTCATTATCATCTAGATATAAATCATTTTCATTATTATCATCAGGAGTGGAATCAACATCCTCCTGTGGCTTACCATTTTCATCTGTAGCACTATTGATTTCAGCCCAATTTACAAGGACTGAAGACGCTGGTATTGCGGATGCTACTTTTAAAGTAATCAGTACAAAAGCTGTTTGAGTTGGCTTCAAGCCATTTATAGGCAAGCCATTTCCTTTTGACAAGGTAATTTTGGCTTTGCCACCCAAATCAGTCCAATCGGCATCAGCCAGCACCAAACCTGTTGGGATATAATCCACAACTGTAATATTGTCAGCAGTTATTGTTCCTTGGTTTACAACCGCAATTCTGAAATTAACAGTTTCACCTGAAGCAACTTGAGCTTTCTGACCTGGAGCTAGTGTTTTGTATAATGCAAGGTCAAATGGCTTAACAAATAGTTCAGCTTTATCATGGTCATCTTCATCACCACCATTTTTGCCATTTCCATTTATTTCATTGTCATTGACAAAGGTGTCCGTATTGTTTTGATCCGGAGTCGAGTCAATGTCTTCAAGGTTTCCGCCATTTGGATCTTTTGCAGCAGATATTTCAGCCCAGTTAACCAAGCTAGAATTAGCAGGAAGTGGAGAAGCAACTCTCATGGTGATATCAACAAATGCAGTAGCACCTGCTGTCAATCCTCCCACAGGTAAGGCTCCGCCTGCTGTTAGCGTAATGGTTGCTTTACTTCCAGCTATCAACACCCAATCTGAGTCTTCAAGAGTTAAACCAGAAGGGATATAATCCGTCACCTGTATAGAATGAGCAGGTACTGCCCCTTGATTTACAAGTTGAATTCTAAATGTGGCAAGATCGCCGGGTTGTACAAGAGCTGTCTGTCCAGGAGCAAGCGTTTTGTATAGCGCCAAGTCAAATGGCAATACATATACTACTTCTGGATCGTGGTCATCTTCATCTCCACCATTCTTACCGTCACCATCAACATAGTCATTGATGTCATATTTATCATTATTTTTATCGTTATCTTGTGTAGAATCTACGTCCTCCTGTGGTTTGCCAGTGTTGTCAGTAGCAGAAGCAATCTCAGCAAAATTTCTCAATTCCGTATTGGCTGCAAGCGGTGAGTTTACTTTCAAAGTAATGTCAACATTTACAGATTGACCAGGTTGTAAACCACCTGCAGGAATAGCACCATTTGCAACATTAAGGTTTATGCTTGCTGTTGTTCCAAGTAAAGTCCAATCCGCATCTGACAATGTCATTCCTGTAGGAATATAGTCATTTACCTTGATATTATCAGCTGCAATAGCACCTTGATTGATTACAGTTATCGTGAAATTCACCAGATCACCAGGTTTAACCATATCACTTTGGCCTACTTTCAATTTCTTTTGTAGAGCCAAATCAAATGGCTGAACTACCACCTCTGCTGGATCATGGTCGTCCTCATCTCCTCCATTTTTACCGTTACCATCAACATAATCATCGTTGAGGTAGGTATCATTATCCTTGTTGTCGTCAGGAGTTGAATCGATATCTGTTTGTGGGTTGTTATTGTTGTCTGTAGCAGATCTGATTTCTGACCAGTTCACAATTTTAGTGTTAGCTGGCAAAGGATTAGCTGCTTTCAAAGTTATATCAACTGTCACCATTCCACCTGGAGTCAAACCTCCCATAGGAATAGCACCATTTGCTACTGAAAGCTTAGTAGTAGCTTTTCCACCACCAATACTTGTCCAATCAGCATCTGCCAAGGTCATATTGGTTGGGACGTAATCTACTATTTCAATATTGTCTGCATTTACAATGCCCTGATTGATAACAGTGATTCTGAAATTCACAGATGCGCCCGGAACAATCATATATGGTTGGCCTGGAGCCAATTTTTTAATGAGTGCAAGGTCAAATGGAGCAACAGTTATTTCAGCTGGATCGTGATCATCTTCATCTTCACCATTTTTACCATTTCCAGATATTTCATTATCCTGAGTTACTTTATCGTCGTTTACATTATCAGGTGTTGAGTCAATATCTGTTTGTGGATTACCCTGATTATCAGTTGCATTTGAAATTTCAGCATAGTTGATAATATTGGTATTTGCTGGTACCGGAGCACCAACCTTCAATACAATCGTTACTATTGCATTTTGTCCTGGTTGCAATCCACCTATAGGCAGTTCTTGACCAGCATTCAATACTCTCGTTGCTTTTGAACCTGATACACTCCAATTGGCATCGTTCAAAGTCAAGTAAGTAGGAATGTAATCAGTAACTTGAATATTATCTGCAGCAATCATACCTTGATTGAACACAGTAATTTTAAAGGTCACATTTTCACCTGGCTTAACTATTTTAGATTGGGTATCTCCAAGCTGTTTGATCAATGCAAGATCAAATGGCTTCACAACAACTGTAGCAGGATCATGATCATCTTCATCCGTTCCAGCTTTTCCGTTTCCATCTATATTGTTGTCAGAAGTATATGTATCATTGTTCACATCCTTATCAGGAGTTGAGTCAATATCAACTTGAGGTTTACCTTGATCATCTGTTGCAGATGAAATCTCAGCAAAGTTGACCAAAGATGTGTTAGCCGGAAGTGGGCTATTCACTTTCAAAATGATATCTATGAAAGTCGTTGCATTTGGAGCCAATATTCCAAGAAGTATAGTTGTTGCAGTATTTCCAGGACCAGAAATCCAATTTGGCTGTGCGACAAATGACATACCAGACGGGATATAGTCCACAATATTGATATTTCCTGCCGGCACACCACCTTGGTTTGTTACATTGATTCTGAAAGTTACATTATCCCCTGGTTCCACATTGAATGGTTGACCTGGACCTAATTCTTTCCAAAGAGCTAAATCGAAAGGTTTAACGAGTAATTCTTCAGGATCATGATCATCCTCATCACCACCGTTTTTGCCATTTCCGTCTAAATAATCATTCTGTTCAAATTTATCATTTTCTTGTGCACCATCTGGCGTACTATCAATATCAGTCTGAGGATTTCCTTGACTGTCCAGAGCTGATGAAATTTCAGCCCAGTTAATGATTGTTGAATTTGCTGGCAATGGACTGTTTATAGTAAATGTGATATCAACTACAACAGAAGCACCAGCAGTCAAACCACCAACAGGTAATTCTTGACCTGCATTTAAAGTTATTGTTGCTTTACTACCAGCCAATGTCCAATCAGCATCATTCAATGTCAATTGTGCAGGTATGTAATCCGTTATTTGAATTTGGTCTGCTGCAATATTACCTTGGTTTACAACTTGTATTCGGAATGTAGCTTGGTCACCTGGTTCAACAAATTTGTTTTGACCTAGAGCCAACTTTTTGTTCAATGCCAAATCAAAAACCTGTGTTAATACTTCAGCAAGATCATGGTCATCTTCATCTCCTCCGTTCTTTCCGTTACCGTTGATATCATTGTCCACTAGGAACTTATCAGTATTGTTTTGGTCAGGTGTAGAATCTACATCTACTTGCGGTTTATTCTGATTATCTGTTGCACTTGAAATTTCAGCCCAGTTTCTAATGGTTAAATTAGGAGCCAACGGTGAATTAGCTTTCAACGTAATGTCAACCAAAACACTATCACCAGGTAACAATCCACCTGTAGGAAGCTCTTGACCAGCATTTAGAGTAATAGTCGCTTTTCCACCCGGTATCAAAGCCCAATCAGCATCTGACAATGTCATTTGTGTTGGAATATAATCTATAACTTGGATGTTATCCGCTGCAATTGAACCTTGATTTACTACTGTAATTCTAAAATTCACATTTTCACCAGGTGCAATCAGATTAGATTGTCCAGGAGCCAGTTTTTTATACAAAGCAAGGTCAAAGGCCTTAGTAAACACATAAGCTGGGTCATGATCATCTTCATCACCACCATTCTTTCCATTTCCGTTGATGTCATTGTCTACCAAGAACTTATCATCATTTAAATCATCTGGTGTAGAATCTACATCCACTTGGTCATTGCCTTCATTATCTTTTGCATCCTTAATTTCCGCCCAGTTTGTAATTTTCAAACCTGCTGGAAGTGGTGATGATGTCAACAAGGTTATGTCAATGTCGACACTTGCCCCAGGAATCAATCCTGTTGATGGTAATTCTTGATTTTTATCCAATACGAGAGTAGCCGTATTTCCCAGGCCTGCAGTCCAATCTGGATCTGCTAATGTCATTTCAGCTGGGATATAATCGATCAAAGTGATATAATCAGCATTGATTGTTCCTTGATTCGTCACTGTAATTCTGAAAGTAACCAAGTCTCCCGGCTCAATAAATTCATTTTGGCCAAGGGCCAATCTTTTAACCATTGCAACGTCAAATGTTGCTGTAATTACATCTGCTGGATCGTGATCATCTTCGTCTCCTCCGTTCTTTCCGTTGCCGTTGATGTCATTGTCCACTAAGAACTTATCGGTATTGTTTCCATCAGGTGTTGAGTCAACGTCCACCTGTGGATTGTTTTGATCGTCTGTCGCTCCACTGATTTCTGCCCAGTTTCGGATTGTTAAATTCGCCGCCAAT
>JBBQJT010000027.1:0-46438 GCA_038326165.1 Chitinophagales bacterium
GTTCAATATACGTGCTGTGGTTGATGATGTCTTGAAAAGTTTAAGCAATGAAATTGAAGGCAAGCAGGCAATTGTGATCAATGAGATAAATGAAAAATCTATTTTAGGTAATCCAATCCGATTGCATCAGGTCTTTTTTCAGCTTTTTGAGAATGCATTGCATTTTACGAGCAATGGCATTACCCCTAAAATTATCATGGAATCGAAAATATTTCAAGATTATATCCAGTTTACAATCTCTGACAATGGATTTGGAATAGCGGAAGAATACCTTGAAAAGGTTTTCGAACCATTTATCCAACTGGGTGCAAAATATATACACGGAGGAAGCGGTATGGGGCTGTCTATTTCTAGGAGGAATACTGAATTAATGGGCGGCAAGATATGGATAGAATCAGACGCTGGATCAGGCACCAAAGTTCACTTCACCATCAAGTTTAAAAATCCGCCTAGGTCAGCTGATAAAAATTAGAATTTGGCAATTACAGATTCAATAATGTCACAACACTCCAACAGCTCAGTTTCTTCGATTACCAAAGGTGGCGCAAACCTGATAATGTTTCCATGAGTTGGCTTGGCTAATAAGCCGGAATTCGCTAATTCCAAACAAATATTCCAAGCAGTTTCACTTTCCTCTGTATCGTCAATAACAATCGCGTTAAGCAAACCCATTCCACGAACTAATGTGATAATTGGATATTTTGCCTTGATTTCTTCTAATCTTTTTCTAAAAATTTGTCCAAGTTTCTCTGATTTTTCTGAGAGTTTTTCATCCAGAACAACTTTAAGCGCTTCAGTTGCAACCGCACATGCCAAAGGATTGCCTCCATAGGTGCTACCGTGTTCTCCTGGTTTGATAGTCAACATGATTTCGTCATCACAAAGTACTGCCGCAACAGGTAAAACACCTCCAGAAAGGGCTTTGCCTAGGATCAATATATCAGGTCGAAATCCAAAATGATCGCAACACAACATCTTGCCAGTTCTTGCAATACCTGTCTGTACTTCATCTGCAATAAAAAGCACGTTGTGTTTTTGGCAAAGTCTGAATGCATTTAGAAGGTAGGAAGCATCAGGTATGACCACTCCTGCCTCTCCTTGAATAGGCTCAACCATAAAGCCGGCCACATTAGGATCCTGTAGTGCAATCTCCAGAGCTGGAATATTGTTGTAAGGTATAATTTCAAATCCAGGCATATAAGGTCCAAAACCTTTGAAACTTGATGGATCAGTTGAACTTGAGATTGCTGCCATTGTTCTGCCCCAAAAATTGCCTTCAACAAAAATAATTTTTGCTTGATTTTCTGCTACACCTTTAATCGTGTAAGCCCACTTTCTGGCAAGTTTGATTGCTGTTTCACCACCTTCCACTCCAGTATTCATAGGTAAGACCTTGTCAAAGCCGAACAACTGAGTGATGAATTTTTCGTACTCACCTAATTTATCATTGTGAAATGCTCTAGAAGTCAAGGTCAAATTTTGTGCCTGATCAATCAATGATTTGATGATTCGGGGATGGCAATGTCCTTGATTTACAGCAGAATAAGCAGACAAAAAGTCGTAATATTCTTTTCCTTCAACATCCCATACTTTGGCGCCTCTTCCTTTGGTTAAAACTACAGGAATAGGGTGGTAATTATGGGCTCCATACTTTTCTTCTAGTTCTATCAAATAAGAAGATTGTACAAGGGTTTCAGAAGTATACATAAATGAAAAATTAATCGACCCCAAAGGTAAGGGTTATTTCCCAAAGTCATAAGTTGAGTAAATAATTTTAGGATTCTATAAATAATCCTAAATCCAAATTGGCCAACAAAGTTTTAATTAAAATTGTGGACGTCATAAATTTTAAGAATTATCAATTTCTGTATCTATGACTTTGTCTTTGAGAAAGCTATTTATTCTTAATTTGTGTTTATTCAACATAGTTAATCAGGCTTAAAATTGAATGGTTTGTAGTAAAGCTTAAGCTTAAAAAAATTAATCTAAATTTTTTTTAGAATGGTTACACTTTCAATTATTTTGTTTTGTGAATTGCATAGTAACCCAATTTGATCCTAATTTTCCTCTCCAGTAGTATATGCCGGGACTCAGCTTCTCGATATTCACGGTGATAGGGAAGGTTATAGAATTTGTAACAGAAATTACCATTTGCCCTAATTGGTTGTAGATGTGATATTCTACCAACTCAGCCGAATACGCTGTTGAAATAGTGATCGTGCTGGTTCCAGGATTTGGGAATAATTTCAGTAAATTTTTATTTGCTTCGTTCGTATTTGTTATGGTGAAGGTATTAAGATCATACGTAATTATTGAATCACAACCATGTGCAATTGTTTCATAATTAAAAATCAAGACGGTATCAGCATTAATTTCAATTCCCTTGAAAACAGTACCTTTTTCAATATCCATTTTGATCAAACTAGTAAAATTTGGATGAAAAATGGCTTCAATTTTTTTGATGCTGTCACAAGGCTCCTGATCATTAGATTTTACATAATAGATTCCATTTGTCGTGGCAATCACGTTTTCAAAATTGAGTGTGTCTCCTTGGCACGCATTCAGTATTTCAGAGCTTAGGTTCTTGAAGAAAATATCATAAGCCCTTACAGTGCAAAAATTGGTATCTTCAGTTATGACCTCAAATTGAGCTGGCTTGGTGTAAGGAACGCCATTTATGTTTACGGTATCTCCGAGGCAAAGAAGGATGCTCTCCATAGGTAAAATCGAGTCCGGCTTGGCTACTAATTCAAATGTCACTAAGCTGTCACAGCCTGCGGCGTTTGATAGCTTAACTTTATGGTTACCAACTCCATATGAAACTCCGTTATAGGTGATACTGTCTTTTGAGCATATATTTTTGGCAGGAATGTTGGTGATATTGTTGTTATCATTCACCGTAATATCAATACATGTTGGACTAGGAGAATCAGATTCTAGTATACATGGGTTATTGTAGGCATCAACACAAAGAGTATAAACTCCTGATTTTGTCCAACCCAGAGATACATCATTTTCTGCACTGTTTTTTATTGCAACCCCATTCAAATACCAAATATAATTTATGGCCCCAGTAACTTTTTCTATCGAATATGTGTTGGTTGTTTTGGAACAAGTTTCTTTTGGCCCCACTATCGGGCCTTTCCAGTCTTGAATAACTGGATTGCCGCATGTTCCAACTACATCAATAGTTACTGTACAATACGAACCAGCACAACCATCGACCAAAAAGTAATAGGTAGCACCTATCATTAGTCCTGTCATAGTAATAGTCTTATCGTTTAAGTTGCAATTGGCAGGGCTAACGTTACAAGCCACAGGAGTGTAAGGATTACAACTACTGTAAATGGCAATTTGAATTCCGTTGGATCCACCTTGCCCTGTGCAATTGCTTACTGAACAAATTAAAGTCAAATCTGTACACCATGCCTTAAATGCAATCCATGATGGATTGTTAGGAACACCACCTTGCCCAGCGCATAGAGGATTTGGCCCATTGCCAGGGAGTTGAGAATTGCTCATTTGGAGCACATATCCATCCAATTCATCAATGTTACATATAATAGAAGCTCCAGCACAATCCAAGGATTGTTCTTGGCTGATGTGTTGAGCAGACAATGTGCAAATACTGATAAATAAATGGAAAAAGAATAGTGTTAGCTGTTTTTTCATAATGAAGGATGTAATACCTTTTAAGATACCTTAATCAATTTAAATGATGCACCTGATTAAGTTAGAGATGGTTTTTTTTAAAATAAACAGCTATAATGAATTTAAATTTTCTATTTTTGTTGCCAATTTAATTGACCTGATTGGAACAAAGTTATGCCTCTTGTGAAAAAATAAAATTTTTTAGGAATATTTTAATTTTTCAGATTAGATTTTGTTTGTCGTAAAATTTTGCAATAATTTTATGAAAGCCAAATATTTGTTTTGAGGAAATTTCTTAGTTTTGTTGCGTTTGTTTTTGAGTACATAAATTTGAAACCTTTAGAATGCTTTACAATAGTTATTTCTTTTTATTTATAGGCTTGCTTCTTATTTCAATAGTAGCTTATAGTGCATTTAAAAAAAGACCAGCGGTTATATCACCATTTTTTACAGTAGCCTTTTTTTTTGTTTTCATTTCCTTAAGGCTAACTCGTCCATTATTCATGAATCCTTCTAATTTAGAGCTATTTACCCTGCTTCTTTACCTTGCTTTTTTTGCTTTTTTATTTTGGAGATACTTCAGTAAAAGGATTTATACCGTGATTAATGTAAATGAAACCGATTTATCAGAAGTATTATTGGATTTTGTAAAAAAGAATGACCTCAAGTTATCAAAATTAGCTTCAAGATTTATGATAAGCAACAATAATGATATAGATCTTATTGAAATTGATCATACTTCAATTTTGAATGTCGCCTACATTAAAATCATAAATAAAGCAAATATGGCAACCTTCCACCAACTGATACAATTCATAAAAGGTCGAGAGGTACAATTTGCTGGCTACTTCCATTTAGCATTAGGGATAATAGCAGTTTTTATTTCAACCACCAATTTGTTTTGATTTGTTTTTGAAATTACCATTCTTACTTATTTTAACAGTTTTCAATTAGATTTCTGGCGGCCATTGTTGTTAAAGTATCCGATAATTTGCCACTTTTCCAATGCAACAACTTGGGGAATTATTTAATCATTAGAGAGCCCTTATTTTTCATGGGCCCATTCTAAGCAAATAGTTCGGCTTGCAAAATTAGAATTAACAAATGCTAATAGTTTGTCAACCCTTCAACTATGAATTTTCTTTCAAATTCAAGGTTGGGATAGTAAAACTTAAAAATTATTAACTTCAGAAATCCAATTGCTATTCTTGCCTCGTAATTAGTTTGAAATAGATTTTCAATAACCAAATTCATTACAATGAAAAGAAGACTAACGATTCCAAGGATCAAAATTTTGGTACTTTTGGTCGCAATGGTACATTTGTGTGCCACCGATATGCGAGCAAGCAGTCACAGAGAAGCTCCTTTGATATCAAACGATCCACTGGCAGACAATACTGATTTGTATGCCTTTCGCAGTCCAGACAATCCCAATACTGTAACTATTATTGCTAATTACATACCATTTGAATCGCCAGAGGGAGGACCCAACTGGTATACATTCGGTAGTGGAATCAGATATGAAATTCATGTAAAAAATGATGCTTCAACAGCTGGAGACGACATTACCTACAGATTTACTTTTGCTCAAGTTAATCAGGATCCATCAACTTTTTTTAATATTCGTTTGGGTCAACAAAATTTAAAGACGACTTATTCATGCGAGCGAAGTACTGATGGCGGAGTTAGTTTTGTTCCAATAATTGCAAATGGTGTCGTACCACCTCCCAATATTGGTCCTAGAAGTATTGAAGGTGCAGCTGGCTTGAATTCTCCGAGTTACCAAACACTCATGGATAATGCAATTGGGCAGGCTTCTACAGGCGAAAAGATATTTTGTGGTCCTATTGATGATCCATTTTTTGTTGATTTGGCTGGTGCATTTGACTTGGGCAATTTTAGGCCTGAAGGAAATACAGTTAATTCGCCTAAAGATGGATTGGCAAGATTCAATGCTCATACCATTTCCTTGCAAATTCCAATTCAAACGCTCCAAAAGGACGGACAACCAGTCTCCACTGCTTCCAATATTTTGGATCCGGATTTTGTGATTGGTGTTTGGGCTTCAGCAAGTCGGCAGAAAATAAATACGCTTGATGTTGATGGCAACGACAGTTCTAGTGGTGAATGGATTCAAGTTTCAAGAATAGGAATGCCACTTACCAATGAAGCTGTTATTCCGATTGGCGATAAGGATAAATGGAATAGTCTAAGCCCTTATGGAGGAAATGATGGGCAGTTTGCAAAATATTTTGCAAATCCAGAGTTGGCATTGTATATGGATGATTCTCAATTTGGTACGGCTGTTCCGGCTTTAAATTCTTTAAGAATCCAAGGAAAATCTCTTGGTCAGTTTGACTTTAGGAATGGTAAATCAGGTTTATTTGGATTGAAAGGAACAGCTGTTGTGTCAGGAACTGCATTGGATGATGCCATATTTGGAACAATTTTGCTTCCGGATAATCAAAGCCCAAGAGCAGTCGATCTATTACCAATATTCTATACTGGTGTACCGAACCTTGCACCGTATCAATTGGCCACTGGAAAGGGTGGATTCCCATTTGATGCAGGAAAGCCGTTCATAAACAATTTCTTGCCTACCCTCGGTGATATGTTAAGATTGAACATGGCTGTTCCACCTACACCAAGAAATGACATTAATTTTAGTTCTTTAGGTCTTATTTATGCAGCCGTTTTAGGTCTTACAGATGCTAACTATACTGCCAATACAGATATTCAATTTATTCCAAATATGGACGGCTTTCCCAATGGCAGAAGGCTGGAAGATGATGTTACAACAATTGAATTGCAAGCCGTTTCTGGAATTGTATTAGCGGCTATTGGACTTTGGTATGATGACTACAGTGGGTCTGGAAGTCCGGTTACTCCCGATTTATTGGGTGTATTAGGCTTTACTGCTGGACCAACTCAGAATGATACTGCTTTTAAGAGTTCATTTCCTTATGTAGCTGCTCCTTGGAGAGGTTATGATTATCCTCTACAACCAAGATTCTAATTTTCAATAAATAAACAGATTAAAATGAAAAACAAATCAAAATACATTTCTTTTTTAATGATTGTCCTGGGAGGTTTGACGAATCTCTTATATGGATCATCGCACCGTGAGGCCCCTTTGATATCAAACGATCCACTTGCAGACAATACGGATTTGTATGCCTTTAAAAGCCCTTGTGATGCTGAAAATATAATCATCATAGCAAACTACATTCCTTTTGAACATCCTGCAGGCGGACCCAATTGGTACACCTTTGGCACGGATATTCGCTATGAAATTCATGTAGACAATGACGCTACTACTCCTGGTGATGAACTGGTATATAGATTTACTTTTTCACAAGTGAATCAAGATCCTAGCACATTTTTTAACATCAGATTAGGGCAGCAAAACATCAAAACAAATTTCAAATGTGAAAGAAGTACTGATGGTGGTGTAAGTTTTCAAACAATAGTAGCCAATGGCACTGTTCCTCCAGCTAACATAGGTCCAAGGACAATTGAATCACCTGTTGGTTTAGGGACAACGTATGATGCGCTCATCCAAGGAGCAATTGCCACTGCAAGTACTGGGGAGAAAATATTCTGTGGACCTTCAGATGATCCCTTTTTTGTTGATCTGGGCGGTGCATTTGATCTTGGTGGTTTTAGGACTGGATCTGAAGCAAGAGATGGCGTAGCAAAATTTAATACCCATTCTATTTGCATTGAGGTGCCGGTTTCTAATCTTCAAAAGGACAATAAAACAGTCGCTCAGGCTATTAATATTTTAGATCCAGCATATGTTGTTGGTATTTGGGCTTCAGCATCAAGACCTCAAATAAAGACTCTATCAGCTTCAGGAGGGAATCCCACCAATACTGGAAATTGGATTCAAGTTTCAAGATTAGGTATGCCTCTAACAAATGAAGTTGTTATTGCTGTAGGCCAAAAAGATAAGTGGAATAGGACCAATCCATATACTGGGGATCTTCAATATGCGTCTAATTTTGTAAATCCTGAATTAGCACTCTATATGGATGACAGTCAATTTGGTGGTGCAGTACCAGGCTTATCAAAATTGAGAATTCAATCGAATTCTTTGGGTTCATTTGATTTTAGAAATGGTAAGAAGGGATTATATGGCTTAAAAGGAAATCCAGCATTGGCAGGTACGGCTTTGGACGATGCACTTTTTGGAACGATTTTGTTGCCTGATAGTACAAGCCCACGGGCAGTTGATTTGCTGCCAATATTTTACACAGGTGTTCCAAATTTAGCTCCCTATCAACTTGCTACTGGTAAAAATGGCAATCCTTTGGCAAATGGCAAACCATTTATCAATAATTTTTTGCCGAGTTTGGGGGATATGTTAAGATTGAATATGGCAGTCCCAGCAACACAAAGAAATGATCCAAAGTTCAGTTCTTTAGGAATAGTTTCTGCAGCAGTTCTTGGTCTAACCGATCCTCTTTACAATGGCAATTCAAACATTCAATTTATACCCAATATGGACGGTTTTCCGAATGGCCGTCGATTAGAAGATGATGTTACAACAATTGAGCTTCAGGCAGTAGCAGGTGTTGCTCTTGCAGCCATTGGACTATGGTATGATGATTATATTGCAGGTGGAAGTCCTGTGACACCTCAATTGTTGAATGTATTATCTTTTGATGCTGGAATCACCAAAAATGATACAACATTTAAGGCTTGTTTTCCTTTTGTACAGACACCTTGGGCAGGTTTTAGAGGTGAAGGCTATGAGGCTCCAAATGCAGTTGTAAATGTTGACTTTGGTCGTAATAACACTACATTAAAGGTATATCCGAATCCTACATCACAAAATTGTACTGTGAATTACGAAGTATCCAGTCCTGCAAGATTAAGTCTCCAAGTGATTAATACACAAGGTAGGGTTGTAAAAACCATAGATCTTGGCATTAAGCAAGATGGGAGAAATGAATTTGTATTGGACGTTCTAGATCTGACAAGTGGAACCTATTTTGTCAATCTATTAAAAAATAAAAAAGTAGCTTCAAGCACTAAGCTTGCCGTTATTCATTGATTAAATTTTTAAAAACTGGCAGAGGTTTGAATTTTTCGGCCTCTGCTTTTTTAAGATTAAAAACATTTATTATGAAAATTAATAACTTTTACCTACTAATTTTTGCGCTTTTTGTGAGTTACATTTCATGTAAAAAGCAATCGGATATACCTGAATTGAAGGAAAGAAAAGGGATTCTGGGCCAAGCCGTAGAATGGAAAGATACAAAAATCAAAGTGTCTAATTTGATTAAAGACTTATCAGCGTATCCTCAAGATATTAAAAAACGAACACAATTATTGGGTATCTATGTTAACGAAGCAAGGGTTACTGGCGATCCCTATTATTACCAAGCCTCAAATATTCTAGCAGATCAAATACTGGTCATGGATCCCAAAAACTTTGAAGCCAAAGTATTGAAGTCTTCGGTTTCAATGTCCATGCACCAATTTGAAGATGGCAAGAAAATAGCAGAAGAGGCCATGTCATTGAACCAAAACAACGCTTATATATTTGGAATGTTGGTAGACGCTAATGTCGAATTGGGGAATTACAATAAAGCTATAGAATACTCCGAGCGGATGCAGAGCTTGAGACCTTCACTTGAATCTTACGCAAGAGCTTCCTATCTGAGAGAAATCTATGGTGATTACGATGGAGCTATTAAGGCAATGAATCTGGCTGTGAATGCAGGTAGACCTGGATCTGAAAGTGCTGAATGGGCCAGAATTACTTTAGGTGACTTGTACTTAAACATTGGTCAGCCAGACAGTGCAAAACTGATTTACCAAACGGTTTTACAACTTAGACCGAGCATGGTAAATGGTCATATTGGGCTTGCTAAAGTTGAAAAAATTAAAGGAAACTTCGATTCATCAATTCAACATGTAGAAGATGCAATTCGAATTCAATCTGAAGCCAACTTTGTTTCGATGTTGGCAGAATTGTACAGATTAAAGGGGGATTTCGCTAAATCAAAAGAAATAAACAAGGAAGTGCTTGATTTGCTATTGGAGAATGAAAAAGTAAATATAAAAGACGGACTAAAACACAATGGAAATAGAGAGCTTGCCTATTCTTACCTAGCCAATGGAGATTTGAAAAAATCTTTGGAACTCGCTAAAATAGATCTAGCGTTGAGGCCTGATAATATAGATGCCAATGAATTAGTAGCTTGGATTTATTATGGAATGAATAATCCTGAAATGGCATTAACTTTTAGCAAGAAATCTTTAGCAACAGGGAGTAAAAACCCTAATTATTTATACAAATCTTATCTGATCAGAAAGGCTGCAGGTGAGACGTTAAGAACAGAAGAACTATTGAAAATGGATGAAATAAAACCTTATGTTGACCCTTCCTACAAATCTTAAAATTGATAGTAGTGGCAAGAAAAAACATTTCATTCTTATGGGATTGTCGGCTTTATCTTGTAATGAAATATTCGCTCATACCATCAATTATGTTTTAGATAAAAAACCCTCAGGATCAATTACCTATGAATATATTGTAGAGGGTTTTAAACACATTCTTCCGCTTGGTTTGGATCACATATTGTTTGTTACTTGTGTATTTTTTCTTGGTAAAAATATCCGGGAAATAATTTTACAGGCGTCCATGTTTACAATTGCCCATACCATTACTTTGGGCTTGGCTACCTACGGTATTATAAAACCTCCAATTGAATGGATAGAGCCGATTATTGCTTTGTCGATAGTGTTTCTTGCTTTGGAAAATTTCATGTCCGAGAAAATTCAAAAATGGAGGTTTATTATGATTTTTTCATTTGGAATGGTACATGGGATGGGTTTCGCAAGTGCGTTGGATCAGCTTGGAATGCCAAGATATGCTTTTATGAATGCTTTGATAAGTTTTAATATTGGAGTTGAACTAGGTCAAATAGCTGTTATAACGGCACTTTATTTGATTTTTGGACATTGGTTTTCTGCACAGCCCTGGTATCGCAAAAGAATTGTTCAACCCATTTCACTTTGTATTGCAATGGTCGCTTTCTACTGGACCATCCAAAGAATTGGTTGGATATAAAATCCGAATAGCTTGATTAACTCGTAAGTGGTTTTATAAAAATTAATCAAGATGATCAGAACAATACACGCAATAATCTTTTTATTATTTTCAGTATTTTCCTTTGGACACACTGGAACTATTAAGGTCCAGGTATTGGATGGCCAAAACAAACGCACTTTGGCAGGAGTTCATATAATAGTTGATGAGTTGGGACGAGATGAAATTACCGACTTATTTGGTGTAGGGTTGTTTCAAGAGATTATGCCAGCCCAGTACCATTTAACAATTCAATTTATCGGGTATAATACCTACAATGCAAGTGTTGCAGTAGTAGATGGTGAAACTCAATACCTAACAATTTATTTGGAAACAAAATCCATTGCCATTGAAGAGGTTGTTATCAAATCACCCATAGATCAGAATTTATCATCCGTAAGCGCATTAGACATTGAAACCCGACCAACTAATTCTACACAGGATATGTTGCGAATTGTTCCTGGGTTGTTTATTGCTCAACACGCTGGAGGTGGAAAAGCTGAGCAAATATTTCTTCGTGGTTTTGATATAGATCATGGTACGGATATTAATATTGCAGTTGATGGTATGCCAGTAAATATGGTGTCACATGCCCATGGACAAGGTTATGCAGATTTACATTTTTTAATACCTGAAAGTGTTGACCGTGTTGATTTTGGAAAGGGTCCATACAGATTGGAGAAAGGCAATTTAGCAACGGCAGGTTATGTGGAGTTCAAGACAAAAAGATTTTTGGATGAGGACTTTGCAAAAGCAGAACTGGGAATGTTTAATACCAGGCGTTTTGTTTCGGGATTGACATTATTGAATACCGATAATCAAGGTATTAATCAGAACGCTTATGCAATTTGTGAGTTTCTTGGAGGAGATGGCTATTTTGATGCTTCTCAAAATTTTACCAGATTTAATTTGTTTACTAAATATTCTAAGCAATCGAAATCCAATATCTTTAATGTGTCTTTAAGTGCATTTAGAAGTAGTTGGGATGCTTCAGGACAAATTCCAGAAAGAGCAGTACAACAAGGATTGCTCAGAAGATTTGGTCAATTAGCTCCCGGCGAAGGAGGGCAAACCACTCGTTACAATGCAAATTTAAATTATGTCAAAAGCATTGACAACCAACAATCATTAAAAACAAATATATGGTTGGGTTACTATGATTTCCAATTGTTCTCTGATTTTACTTTTTTCTTATATGATCCGATCAATGGAGACCAAATTATGCAAAAAGAAAGGCGTTTCCTTTATGGATTTGAAGAGAAATATGAAAACAAATTTCAGTTGGGTCAATTGCCAAGTTCGATTTATATTGGAATAGGTATGCGCAACGATCAAACTTACGATACCGAATTGAGTCGAACCTTAAACAGACTCATAGTTACCAATCCCTTAGCTTTGGGTGACATAAAAGAAAACAATGTATTTGCATATGTTGGCCATACTTTGGATATGTCATCAAAATTCAAACTAAATTATGGGCTTCGTTATGATTATTTCCAGCATAATTATTTTGATAAACTTGAAACGAAATACAGTAATAATTCAGCCGCTGGTGGAGTTTTAAGTCCTAAGCTGAATTTGACTTATGATTTTACAAATAGAATTAGATTTTACTCTTCTTCTGGAATTGGTTTCCATTCCAATGATACCAGAGTGGTTGTAATTCAAGAGGGAATAAACATACTTCCAAAGGCCTACTCAACTGATATTGGTGCCAATGTTAAGTTAAACAAGTTTACTTTTTTAACCTTGGCTGCCTGGTATTTGGAGTTAGAGGATGAATTTGTTTACGTTGGTGATGAAGCCGTTGTGGAAAGTGGTGGTAGGACTAGAAGATATGGAGCAGATCTAGGTTTGAGAGCTGATATATTTTCCTGGTTGTATGCAGACTTTGATCTCAATATAACAAATGCCCGTTCTACGGCTTCACTAGAATCAAATTTGATTCCATTGGCAGCAAATTTTACCTCAATAGGTGGATTGACAGCTAGGTTCGGCTCTTTTTTAAGCAGTATTCGTTACAGGTATTTGGGTGATAGACCAGCAAATGAGGACAATAGTGTCATAGCCAAAGGGTATGGTTTGGTTGATGTTGTAGTAAAATATTCTGTAAAAAGATTTGACTTTGGTATTCAGATCGAGAATCTCTTGAATGCAGAATGGAACGAAGCACAATTTGATACAGAATCCAAAATGTTCAATGAAAGCGAATCTGTTTCTGAAATTCATTTCACACCTGGTACGCCATTTTCTTTTCGTGGGAGTGTAACATACAAATTTTAGAAAAAAGTTCAAACCATAATCGGCATTAGCGCATTTAGCCTTTGAGCAAAGCCTTAAGAGTCAACCAAAATCATTGATTTTGTCGAGTGGTCAAGACCCAAAAATTTTTGAAATAACCAAAAATTTCGTCGATTAAGCGTCTGACGATGAATTTGGGTTATACATTATTACCAAGTCCAAACGGGGAAAGCGCCTAAGAATTTTAGTCATTTGCAGCAACTTATCAATTCACGACTTATTTAATCGAGAACTTACAAAGCACCCATCACAAATAATGATGACATGGTTGGACTAGTTACTCCGCCTAGTTTTTCAATGGTTATTGCGAAAGCATCTGCGGAGGCAATATTTTTCATATTTTGAAGATCTTGACCAGGAATATTAATCATACCTGCATCAATAGCTTGCCCATTCTTTAAAGCCCACAACTGGTATTGTTTATTGGGTGGTAAAGGCGGAAAATCCTGAATAGCAATGCGTACATCGGTTTTCTGAGGATTAAAATAAATCCTTGCTTGGGCCAAAATATTAGGTTTAACACCTTTTAGTTCAATGATTTGATAAGATTTGTCAAATAAAATTTTCTTATCTATTTGGCATGCTGTTAAAGCTTTATTTAACGCAACGATACTATCTTGTAGAATTATTGTGTTTTTTTGTAAATCTTGAGCTTTAGATTTAATTAACGAATTCTGGTAGGCTAAAATTAATGCTGAAGATATTGCAAGAACACTTAACCATTTAAAAATTGATGAACTTGGTAATGTTGACTGTTTGGTTTCAGACTCAGCCTCTGTAAAATGCAGTGAGTCAGCTTTTTGAATTTCATCCCAAATTTTGTTTTTCAATTCATTGTTTGGAGTAACAGCGTTTTCAATTGCTAACTTTTCAAAAGACAGTTCAATTTTTTCAAGCTCAACCTTGACCTCAGGGAATTGCAAAGCCATTCGTTCCACCTCCAACATTTCTGCTTTATCGAGATGTCCAAGAACATAAAGTTCCAATTGACCACTTTGTATGAATTCTTGACTAGACATGATTGTACAATAATCTAAGTTTCGTGATGGCAGCTCTTAATCTGGTTTTAATAGTTCCTAATGGCAACCCCAGTTCTTCAGCAGCTTCGGAATGAGTAAATCCTTTGAAATAGATTATTTGTAGAACTTGGAGATGTTCGGGGTTAAGATTTTTAATAATTTCAGGCAAGTCTAAGGTATCTATATTTAAAGAAGATGTTTCATTGTCAACAGTATCTACGAGTTTATCATCAATATGGTTTGAATAGTTGTAATTCTTCAAACGTGTGAAATCAATGGCTGTATTCCTTGTAATATTGAGCATCCAGGTGAATAGCCTTCCTTTTGTCGGATCATAACTTTCAATATTTTTCCAAATTTTCATAAAACTCTCTTGAAGTACTTCTTCAGCTATTTCTGGCTTGGGGTGTATTCTTGAGGCTACTCCCATAAGGGCGGCCGAATATTGCTTGTATAGATAATCGAAAGCAATTTTATCTCTTGCTTTGATATGTAATACAAGTTCTGATTCTGAATACATTTAAGTAGATGGAGCGTTAATTAATTCAAATATTTCTCTACATCATGGTAAGGTAAATTGAAAGCATCTGCAACGCCTTTATAAACCACATCACCATCAATTACATTCAATCCTTTACGGAGTTCCAAGTTGTCTTGACATGCTTGTTTCCAGCCCTTGTTGGCCAATTGAATAACATAGGGTAGTGTAGCATTAGTCAAAGCAAGTGTAGAGGTATAAGGAACTGCTCCAGGCATGTTTGCAACGCAATAGTGTACAATATCATCAATGATGTATGTTGGATTCTCGTGTGTTGTTGGTTTACAAGTTTCAATACATCCACCTTGATCAACTGCTACATCTACCAACACAGTACCAGCTCTCATCATTTTTAGCATTTCACGAGTAATGAGATGTGGTGCTTTTGCTCCTGGTATTAATACAGCTCCAATTATTAGATCTTGATCACCTATCAATTGTCTGATGTTGTATTCATTGGAATACATAGTTATAACATTGGCAGGCATAATATCACTTAAATATCTTAGTCTATTTAGGCTGACATCTAGAATTGTAACTTGAGCGCCAAGACCTGCAGCCATTTTAGCGGCTTGAGTTCCTACTATACCGCCACCCAATATCAATACTTTGCCTGGAGGCACACCTGGCACACCGCCAAGTAGCACTCCTCTGCCTTTAATCGGTTTTTCTAAATATTTTGCTCCCTCTTGGATAGCCATTCTTCCTGCCACTTCTGACATCGGTACCAATAAGGGTAAACTTCTATCCACAGATTCCACAGTTTCATATGCAAGACAAACGGCTTTGCTATTAATCATGGCATTTGTCAATGGTTCATAAGATGCAAAATGGAAATAAGTAAAAAGCAAATGAGATGGTTTTACCAATCCGTACTCTTCAGCAATAGGTTCTTTTACCTTAACAATCATTTCCGCTTTATCATAAACCTCTTGTATAGTGGCAAGGATAGTTGCTCCAGCTTGTGTATAAGCATCATCTGAAAACCCACTACCTATCCCGGCGGTTGACTGGATAAAAACTTCATGCCCCCTTTTGGTCAGCTCGAGCGCCCCAGCAGGTGTGAGTGCTACCCTATTTTCACTTGATTTAATTTCCTTTGGAACACCTATTATCATGACAAATTAGTTTTATGACCACGAAGGTACATAAAAGACATAATCACAATGAAAAATAGGGAAACAAAAATGGCCCAAGAGTACTCGAGCCATGAAAAAAACGAATTTTACAATTCTTTAACCAAAACTTACACATTAAAGAATATTGCAATATCTATGCCAAATATTAAAAAAATCACTTATGTGTAAAAATTTTATGTGTTTTTTTTATTGGCTGTGGATTTTGGTATATCATTTCTTCGATGGCTCGCTCACCTAATTCGCTTAAACTGTATGTAAACTCATTGACATACAACGCTATATGTGATTTCATGACTTCTTCATTCATTTCTTGAGCATGAAATTTAACAAAGTTAGAAAGTTGATCATGTTGACTTTTTGCATATTCCAGACTTCTTTTCATAAGTTTATCAACCTGATTCACATCTTCTGAAGCCAAGTTTTTGTTTGCCATTATGCCACCTAATGGAATTGGACTTGCAGTTTGTTGTTCCCAAAGCTCTCCCAGATCAGCGACTTTTTCGAAGCCATATTTTTGATACGTGAATCTACTTTCATGAATAATTAGACCGGCTTGTATTGTGTCGTTTTGAATTCCAGTCATTATATCGGAGAAAAGCATCGCGCTTTTGTTTTGATAATCAGGGAAGAAACGGTTTAAAAGGTAATTAGCTGTTGTTAACTGACCAGGAATACCTATCAAGGAATCATTATTGAGTTTTATTTCAGGCTTTTTGATCAGAAGCGGGCCACAACCGAAGCCCAGTGCTGAACCCGTATCCATAATAGTATAGTGTTGATAGCAGCTTTTGTAGGCATTAAAACTCAATTTGGTAAAATCCAACTTGCCTTTGAGTGCAAGTTGATTTAAGGCTTCTACATCTTCAATGATCAATTCAAAATCAATTCCTTCAGTATCTATTTTGTGATTTACCATTGCATCAAATAGATAAGTATCGTTGGGGCAAGGGCTAAAGCCAAGCGTATATTTTTTATCTTTGTGCATGCAAATTGGTTTACCTGAAATTTTATATGAAGATAATCATATTATCGCTGTAAACAAACCACATGGTTGGTTGGTTCAAGGCGATCAGACTGGCGATAAAACATTGGCTGATTGGGTAAAAGCTTACATCAAAGTGAAATATGAAAAGCCCGGTGATGTATTTTTGGGAGTGATACATAGATTGGATAGGCCGGCTGCTGGCATTACTTTATTTGCTAGGACTTCAAAAGGATTGGAGCGAATGAATAAACTTTTTCACGATCGAAACATTACCAAAAAATACGAAGCTTTAATTCCTAAGCTGGTTGGTCCAGAATCTGGACACTTGGTTCATTGGATTAAGAAATGGAATGAAAAGAATACAGTTGAAGTTTCAGACGTTCAAAAAGACAAAGAATTTAAGCAAGCTGTCATGGATTATACGCTAAAGGAAGCAAGTAAAGATCAAGTGTGTCTTGAAATAAATCTGCATACAGGTCGTCCACACCAGATCAGGGCTCAACTTAGCAAAATGGGTATGCCCATTTTGGGTGACTTGAAATACGGTGCTATGCAGCCTTGGCATGATGGAAACATAGCGTTGAAGGCTGTTTTAGTGGAATTTGAGCATCCTATCCAACATATCCCAATAAAAATATCGCTTTCTAAAAATCATTGGCAGAATAAATAGATACTAAAATCGTTTGGTCTTTGTAATTTTGCATCTTGAAACATTAATCATTCATAAAATTAAATTAAAATGAAATTCAAATCACTCTTATTGTTGGCAGTTGCCGCAATGGTAGTAGGTTTTACTGCTTGTAAGTCCAAGCCAAAACTTATGACTCCAGAAGAAGTAGCAAGCGCTGTAGACCAAAAATTCAACGAGCAAAAGGCCGTAATGGAGCCAGAATTGAATAAATTGTGTGATGCACAGTTTCCTCTATTGGTAAAAACAGCACAAGACAGTTTGGTGCTATTGGCTGCAGCAACACCTGCTCAATAATTAATTAACAGATTCAAAAACACATCGAAATGAAAAAATTAAGTGTAGTTCTTATATTGGCAGTAGCCATCACAGGAACAATTTTTTTAACTTCTGCTGGTGAGGAAATGTCCCCAGAGCAGAAAGAGCAAATGACTTCAATTGATCAGCAAGTGGCTGACAAAACATCTTCATTTAAGGCAGAAAAGGATGCAGAGTGTAAGGCTCGTGCCCTGGAAGCTGCTACTATTCAGGCTAAATCAGTTATTGCTGCAAACGCTGCCATGGCCGCAAAGTCAGGTAAAGCAAAGGTAAAGAAGCCAGTAATTAAGAAACCTGCTGCAAAGCCAGTAGTAAAAACTAATAGCGAAAACAAATGGAATAAAGGTACAGGCAAAGATGAGCAAGGTTCAAAATCCAAGTGGGAGGGAGATGCTAAGAACGATCCTTCCAAGCCAGCTGAACCTCAGGGTTCAAAGTCAAAATGGAAAAAAGGCGGAGAGTAACATAGTTTACTTTTTGAATAAATTTAATGCCTTTAGCTGATTCAGCTAAAGGCATTTTTTATTGGTTATTGTCCAAATATATCTTACGTCTTGAATGTAAGTGACTATCAATTATATCGAGGTGATTTGACCTTAGCAAAAAAGGCTTTCCTGAAAGAGTAAAATTTTCCTTTTATATGGAGGCTAACTTAATGCTCGTAACAATTCAATTTAAAATTTGAAGGGAGGTTGAGGGTTAAATTTCCACCCTAATATGCAAATTGGACACACTAAATAAACTCTTCAGCAGTAAAATGATACTTTTGGTTAAGAAATGTACAGTTGTGGTACGGATAACTCTTGAGGCGTAACCATATTTGTATTGAACAGAGGCATCAAGTTTTCTATCGGATTAACTACCAAATGGATAACGCTATATGTGTCTTTATTAACGACTTCTTTGTTGCATTTAACAGAAATATAGCCTGCTGATGAAGGGAGGATGGAGCTTGAAAACTGACCTAACAAATGCTCAAACTGCTTAAAATTTACAATAAATCGGCAAAAAAAAGCTGCCTAAAATAGTTTTAGGCAGCCTCTTTTATTATTTATCTAAAGTAATTAGATCTTGTTCATAGTTACTACACAAGTGAAAGCAGTTGCACCACCTGTTTTGGCTTCATAGTTAAGCGTGATTACCACCCCAGTAGAATTCTGTTCGCCTGAACCTGTGATTGTAAAGGTAGTTCCACCCAAATTAAAGGAAGTTGCATCTAAAGTGAATTTCTTCTTGTTGGTACCATCAATAGTTGCAGTTGCATTCAAGGCTGAATCACCAAAGTTTGATATGGTTAGTTTGTTTACTGCTGAACCAGATGAAATTGAATTGGAATAGCTTCCAGATGATGCAGGAACACAAGTTTCAGATGAGTTGTAATTCCCTACAAACTTTGTTCTGGAATCCACAGTACATTTTCCTTCTGCATCTTTTTCAAAACCTACGTTACAAACACAATCACCTTCGAAGCATTCGCCATTGGTTCCGCATTCTACATCTTTACAGGGATTGTCATCACCACAAGAAGTAAATGTTAAAGTTGTAGCACTTACAAGTAGTGCAAAAAGTAAAAATTGAAATTTTTTCATGTTAAATTATTTAGGTTAAACTAATTATTAGTCATCAAAGGTAGAACTTTTGTATATTGCATCATCTTTTAAATCAAAAAAAAAAAAACAATGGTAAAAAATCTACAAATTTTGACACTGGTTTGTTTTTCTGGCATACTATTTTCTCAGTCAGATGTCACCCTAAAAATTAATCATTTGATCAATGGCAAGCCCTTGACGGTAGGCACAACCACAGGCATCAATAATTCTGGTGAGAATTATAGAACTGATAGATTGCAATATTTTGTTTCCGAAATTGTTATCCAGCACGACGGTGGCAAATCTACTTCGTTTCCTAAGCTTTATTTGCTAGTCAATGGCAACAAACAAGTTTATACAATAGGTAACGGGGACATCACTTCAATAGAAAAAATCAGTTTTAAAATTGGTGTAGATGCTATTGCGAATCACAGTGATCCCGCTGCTTATCCTGCCAATCATCCACTGGCCTTAAGCAGTCCTAGTATGCACTGGGGTTGGGCTGCTGGGTACCGCTTTCTAGCTTTGGAAGGAGTTTGCACAACAAATGGCATTGAGGATATGTTTCAGTTTCATACAATAGGTGATGAATTGTACACTCCAATTGTTGTAGATAACCCACCATTTACAAAAACAGGTCAGTCAATTGAAATACTTCTGGATGCTGAATACAATCACTTAGTAGATGATTTGAAACTGCAAGGAGGTTTGATTCAGCACGGCAACCTTCCACCTAATCCTTCAATCATGAAGCATTTTGTTGATGTATTTGGTGCGGAAAGTGTAAGTACCACATCATTAAACTCTGACCCTGTATTGAGTTTGAATCTTTTGAACAATGAACTTTTGTTAAATTCAAACGAAATGTTTCAAACTGTCGGATTATACACAATGGCTGGAATTCCAGTGCTTTCAAAAGACTTTGGCAACGGAATTCAGCAAACACGAATTGTTACCAATGATTTTCAAAGTGGTATCTATATCCTTAAATTGGCATATAAATCTGGAAAAAGCTTAACTAGATCAATCGCATTGGTGAAGTAGACTCGATGAAACTTAAACGTTCCTTTTATCTTAGCCTACTGATTTCTGTCGGTCTTGTAGTTTCATGTCAAAAAGAAACAATCAAGGATCATTATTTTAAACTGCCGCCTGGTTTTAATATGCCTTTTATTCCTCAGGACAATGAGTTGACAGATGAGAGGTTCTTGTTGGGTAAAAAACTTTTTTATGATCCCGTTTTATCACGCGATTCGACGGTCTCTTGTGCAAGTTGTCACAAAATAGATTTGTCTTTTACAGATGGAATTGCAGTCAGTCTTGGAATTGAAAATCGACCAGGAACAAGAAATGCTTCCAGTCTTGCCAATGTTGCTTATGAGCCCTACTTGTTAAGAGAAGGTGGCGTTCCGACATTAGAAATGCAAGTCTTGGTTCCAGTTCAAGAACATGCTGAATTCGATTATGACATGGTTCTTTTGGCTGAAAAACTCCGCAAGGACGTTAATTACAACTCATTAAGCAAAAGTGCTTATGGCCGTGAAATGGATCCTTTTGTGATTACCAGGGCCATAGCCAATTTTGAACGCCATCTGATTAGTGGCGAGTCTGCATATGACAAATTCCAATCAGGGCAAGCCAAGGCATTGAGTCCTTCTGCTCAAAAAGGTAGGGAATTATTTTTTTCGGAACGGTTGAATTGTAGCCAATGTCATGGTGGACAATTTTTTACCAATCATGTCTTTGAGAACAATGGTTTGTATCTTGATTACCTAGACATGGGCCGTAAGCGGCTCACGGGCAAGGTTGAAGATGATGCATTGTATAAAGTGCCAAGCTTGCGCAATATTGGATTAACTGCTCCTTACATGCATGATGGAAGTTTGCCTGATTTGATGACGGTGATCAACCACTATAGTTCCGGTGGTTATGATCATCCACACAAAAGTAATTTGATCAAACCCTTGAATCTAAGTGAAACTGAAAAAAGTGAGTTGTTTGATTTTTTAAACTCCTTAACTGACTATAACTTTGTATCCAATCAAAATTTCAAAAGATGAAATCATTTGCAAGTATTATACTTTTTACATTAGTAATTTTTTCTTGCAAAAAGGATGAAAAACCAGCTGTCTTGGACACAACACCATACCCTCTTGAATATGGAAATTTTCCAAAGCCTCCCATCCCTGCTGACAACCAATTAACCAATACCAAGGTTCAATTGGGGCGTTTGTTGTTCTATGATAAGAATCTAAGTGAGGATGGCACTCAAAGTTGTGGATCGTGTCACCTTCAAGCAAATGGCTTTAATGATTTTAGAGATTTTAGCATTGGAATAAAAGGATTACCTGGCAAGAGAAATGCAATGACCATTGCAAACTTAGCTTGGCATACCAATGGTTTTTTCTGGGATGGAAGAGCAACCACCCTAAGAGAACAATCATTGAAGCCCATTCAAGATCTATTGGAAATGCATGAAACACTAGAAAATGTTGTCAATAAAACTCAAAATAATTCGGATTACAGAGATCCGTTTATTAGAGCATTTGGAGATTTTGCAGTTACTTCCGAAAGAATATCTTTGGTTTTAGAGCAATTTATGAATACTCTAGTTACATACAATTCAAAATTTGATCAATGGAAAGCCGGAAAAACAACATTGACAGAATCTGAAAATAGGGGCCGAGAGTTATTTTTTCGTGAACCCGACTTGATTGCTGGAATTAAAGGAGCTGAATGTTTTCATTGTCACGGAGGTTTTGATTTTACTGATTTAAAGTACACCAGCAATGGATTGGATTTTGATTTTGAGTTTACAGATTTGGGTAGATACGAAGTAACTAAGAATGAAGATGACAAAGCAAGATTCAAAGTGCCGAGCCTAAGAAATATAGTCTTAACTGCTCCATATATGCATGATAGTCGTTTTAAAACGCTAGAAGAGACCGTTGAACATTATAATACAGGTGTGAAATTTTCTTCTACTTTGGATCCTTCCATGACTGGAGTTGCCCAGAATGGCCTGAATTTGAACGAACAGGATAAGCTCGATTTGATTAATTTCATGAAGACCTTGACGGACTCAAGTTTTATTAACAATCCTAATTTTGCAGATCCGCGACAGTAATGCATCTTTTTTATGCATTCCATGAATGGTTTTTTTACTTTTGCATCATGAACGATCATAAAAGAGCAGCGAAGCTAATTTTTAGCACTTTATTTGTTATGTTTGGAGTGTTCTTTACTTCCAGAATAACCGCCCAAACCACAGGGGGAATTAGAGGAACTATTTTAGATAAGAATACTGGAAATCCTATGTCTTTTGCTACTGTTATATTGGAGAATACCAAATATGGAGCAGTGTCAAATGATGAAGGTTTTTACACGATTCCGCAGGTTCCAATTGGTGAGTATTCCATGTTAATCAAATATTTTGGTTACGCCGAAATAAGAATGCAGGTTAAAGTCAGTAAGAGTGGTTACACCAACAAGCAGGTATTGATGGAAGAGAGTTCTATCGATCTTGAAGATATAGAGATCAATGCAGCCAAAGAAGCAGCCAAAACGGAGGTACTCATATCCAAAGTAACCGTGACTACCAAGCAAATTAAATCCTTACCCTCAACCGGCGGAGAGGCTGACATTGCCCAGTATCTTCCAGTCATTGCTGGGGTAATTTCAACAGGTGACCAAGGTGGACAATTGTATATTAGAGGAGGAGCACCTATCCAAAACAAAATATTATTGGATGGAATGACGCTTTATAACGCATTTCACTCAATAGGTTTTTTCTCAACATTTGAGACTGAAACAATCCGTTCAGTGGATGTTTATACCGGTGGTTTTGGCGCAGAGTTTGGAGGCAGAATATCAGCAGTTGTGGACGTTAAAACTAGAGATGGTAATAAGAAGAAACTGGCTGGAATAGTGAGTGCCAGCCCGTTTCAGAGCAAAATATTATTGGAAGGTCCATTAACGAGATTAAAAGCTGATGGCGGAGGAAGTACCTCTTTTATTTTAACTGGAAAAAGATCCTACATTGATCAAACTTCAAAAACTTTTTATTCTTTTTTGAAGGACAGTTTGGGTCTGCCTTTTAACTTTCAAGATTTGTACGGCAAGGTTTCTTTTAATTCATCCAACGGAAGTAAGGTTGATGTGTTTGGATTCAACTACAGAGACAACGTAATATATCAAGGCATAGCTGATTTGGATTGGAATAGTAAGGGAGGGGGTGCGAATTTCAGTATTGTACCTGGCGCCAGTTCTATGTTGATTGGTGGTAATGTTGCCTACTCTGACTATGATATCACTTTAAAGGAGGCAGACGGAAGTCCACGTAATAGCAGCATTGTAGGATTCAATATGGGTCTTGATTTTACGTATTTAGGTAGAAACAGTGAAACCAAGTATGGTTTTGAATTGAATAATTTTACAACGGATTTCAACTTTACCAATTTTAGGCAGATAGACATCAGACAAGAACAGTTTACTACTGAATTAGCCGGATTTGTGGCTTACAGGTATTCTTGGCCTAAATTAGTCATTCAACCTGGGATGAGAATACAGTATTACGCATCTTTGTCTGAAACGAGCTTTGAGCCAAGATTGGGATTGAAATGGAATATTGCTGATCGATTGAGATTCAAATTTGCTGGAGGATTGTACAGTCAGAATTTACTCAGCACAGTGAATGAACAAGATATAGTAAACCTTTTCGTTGGATTTTTATCTGGACCAGAAGAGCAGCTTTTAGATCCTAATGAAGAAAACCCTGCAAAGTCTAAGCTGCAATTTGCTAGTCATTTGATTGGGGGCTTCGAATATGATGCAACCAAGAATTTGACAATTAATGTAGAACCATATTTGAAGAAGTTTACTCAATTGATCAATCTGAATAGAAACAAGTTGAGGCAAACCGATCCAAATTATGAAACTGAGATAGGTGATGCGTATGGCATTGATTTTACCTTCAAATATGAAAAGAAATCATTTTATGCCTGGGCAACTTATTCATTGGGTTATGTAAATAGATTTGATGGAACCCAAACCTACCCAACTAATTTTGATCGTAGACACAATATCAACTTGTTGGGTTCATACAAGTTCGGGAAGGATAAGACATGGGAATTGGGTGCAAGATGGAATTTTGGTACTGGATTTCCATTTACCCTGACGCAAGGATTCTATGAGCAATTCACTTTAGGACAAGGTATTGGAACAGATGTAATATCCGGAAATGGTGATTTAGGCTTGGTTTACAGCTCAAACAGGAATGATGGACGCTTACCTACTTATCACAGATTAGATTTATCTTTGAAAAAGACCTTCATTTTTTCAAAAAGCTCAAAAATGGAGATTAACGCTACTGCAACCAATGCGTATGATAGAGATAATATATTTTATTTTGATCGTGTTCGTTACACCCGCGTTAATCAATTGCCATTATTGCCTGCCATCGCTGTTATTTTTCAATTTTAATCTTGAAATTCAGGACTATGAGGTATTTGCTGTTAATAACTGTTTGTTTGACTTTAGGAGTAGCCAATGCTCAAGAAGTTAATCTTCCTAAGTCTTTTGCCAAAGGCGAAAAAGAAATGATGTCCAATTATTTAGAAAATCTGAGTCCTAGTGGGAATTCTGAACCACCGATAAACAAACCGCGATCTCTTGCAGAATGGGAGGAGATGCAAGGTGTTTTTATTTCATGGAAGTCTTATCAATCCATCTTAAAAGAGATTGTGCGTTTTGCTCAAGATGAAGCAAAAGTTTATATAACAGCAGCAGATACCAACAATGTTAAAAACTATTTAACTACCAACGGTATCGACAATTCTAAAAACATAAATTACATATCCTATAATTCAAATAGTGTTTGGATGCGCGATTATGGCCCTAATTCCATTTATTTGGATGGAGTCGATTCACTCGCTTTGTTGGATTGGATATATAATCGCCCACGTCCTCTTGATGATTCATTTTCATCAAAGGCAGCAAGTGTTACTGGCTTAGAGATGTACCAAACCATAGCGCCTCCTTATGACATGGTTCATACAGGTGGAAATTTTATGTCAGACGGTATGGGCAAGGCATTCTCATCAGAGTTGGTTCTGGAAGAGAATGGACCAAACAACAATTATGGTTTCAGCAATCAGTCAGAAGACGATATTAAGAATATTTTGGAGAAATACATGGGTATAACGGAATACGTTCTTATGCAAGCACTCCCGTATGATGGTATCAATCATATTGACATGCACATGAAATTATTAGATGAAACAACTTTACTTGTTGGCCAATATCCCACGGGTATCAGTGACGGTCCACAAATTGAAGCAAATATCCAATATGTTTTGTCCAATTATACTTCGAGCTTCGGAGTACCATACCGAGTTATAAGAATTCCTATGCCCCCAGATCAAAGTGGAAAATTTCCCAATGCTGGTGGCGATTACCGTACATTTGCAAATGCACTGATCCTCAATAAGACGGTCATTTTACCAGTTTATGAGCAGAAGTTTGATACAACAGCTGTAAGGATTTGGAAAGAAGCAATGCCGGGATACAAGATCCAAACCATTGATTGTGATCCAATGATCTCCGCAAGTGGTGCAATTCATTGTATTACCAAAGAATTGGGTGCAGCACAACCCTTGCTCATTCAGCATGCTAGATTGTCTGAAGTGGATATAAATGAATTCCCTGGTGGGTATGTAGTTAATGCAAGAATAAGCCATGCCAGTGGCATCCAAAGCGCAAATATGTATTATCGATTGAAAGGAGATATTGATTGGAACTTGGTTGAAATGGAAAAAATTGCTTCATCTATCTATAACGAATGGGAAGCTTTGATCCCGAGTCAAGTTGCCGGAACTGAAATTGAATATTACATTTCAGCGATTGCAGTGAGTGGCAAGTTTCAAGTTCGACCAATTACTGCTCCTGAAGGTTTTTATTCCTTTAAAGTAGAAGGTACTACCAGCTCTACAGAGATTGCAGAATCCTTTACAGAGAAATTGTTTCCTAATCCGGCATCAGCCAATACCTGTATCCCAGTTGTGATCAAAGCTGGTACAAAGATCCAACTCAGTTTGCTAGATGTAATGGGTAGGAATGTTGTTCAAATATTTGATGGTGAACAAGGAGTGACAAAACAAAATTATTTTATCAACGCCTCAAATCTGGAAGCAGGCGTATATTTCGTCCAACTACAAGCCAACGGGTATTCCACAACTCAATTATTGAATGTAAAGTAGGTAACAAGCTCATTTGTCGATTAAATGCTAAAGTTAAACTACTTTTAACCTATCAAAGTGGAATGAAATCTTCGATTCATTTGTTAACAAAGAGAGGGCTTATACTCTTATTCGTAAAATAATAAATCAAATAAAATGAGTGCAGGAAAGATTTTATTAGGTGTACTTGCAGGTATAGCTGCTGGTGCCACATTGGGTATTTTGTTTGCCCCAGCCAAAGGCAGCAAAACGCGTAAGAAAATTATTGAGAAAGGAGATGAATACGCCGATGGTTTAAATGAACATATCCACAATTTGGCCAATACCGTCAATGACAAGATTGAACACTTGAAAGAGGATGCAATGAAAATGGCTGAGATGTGGAAGACTCAGGCAAAAGAAGCAAAAACCAATTCAAACAATGCTCCGGATTAGCTTTTATTGCGCTAAATGATCGGTTAGGGAATTGGGATGAATGTCTACAGTACCAGAATCTATAAAATCAAAATTAATTATAAATGGAAGGGTCAACGGATTCGTTAGAGAACTTGTACCAAAAGATAGAAGATTATATCAAGTTAACCATTGAATTGGGAAAGTTAAAGACTATTGATACCACGATATCAGTCATGACGGCCATGATATCAAAGTTGAGTGTCTTGGTTATGTTCTCATTGTTTTTATTGGTTCTCAGCATGGGTTTAGCTTTTTGGTTTGGCGAGTTACTCGGTAAAATTTATTATGGATTTTTTGTAGTAGGACTTATATATTTATCAGTTGCGATTCTGTTTAATGCGCGCATGCATAAGTGGCTAAAGAAGCCCCTTAGCGAGTTTATAATCAATCAATCAATAGATTAGCTTATGAGAAAAATAATAACTTCAGATGACCTCAAAATGGCTATTCAAGAACTTGAATGGGATCACAAACAAAAATCAATTGAATTGAGGGATCAATTTCATGAAACTTATGAAAGCTTGAAGCCCATTAACGTTATAAAGTCTAGTTTGAAAGACCTGAAAATATCAAAGGAAATAACAAAAGATGTTGTCAATACTTCCATTGGTGCAGCTACCGGATATTTATCAAGAGTATTATTAAGTGGAAGTACTGGCGGCCCAGTGAGGAAGATAGCTGGAGCTTTGGCTTATTCTCTCATTACTCAAGTTCTGTCCAACAACCCTGATCCATTGCTTAATGCAGGCAAGAACATCTATCACTCAATGGTTCATAAGCTTAAAACAAAGTTCAAAAGCCGAAAGAAAATTTAATTTTTAGATCATTTGATCTGTGTCCATTTTTAAGGAAGCTGCGATTTACTTTTGTTCAAAAGCTTTGTATTGGGAATTTTTTACAGGCATGATCAGAGGTGTCATTTGGATACAAACCTCTTCACTGATAATGTCACTTCAATTCACTATTTAAATCGAATTGCCACCAATACGGAAGCAACTTTCACCAGAAAGCTGCTTTTGTAAATTGCTTTGAGTAAAGTTAGTCAGCACCATCAGTAGCTGCTCTTGCTATTGCAAGGTCACCTATTTTATGACCAACAGCCAAGCCTACTTCGCAATCCATTCTAAAATGAATACCTCCATATATTCTCGATTCAGATGCTTCTATTGCTTTAGCATCTAATTGAGAAGCATTTGCTGGAAACAAGTGAGAGAGTATTCTTGAAGCGGCTCCGCTGAATGTTGAGTGCCCACTGGTATATGCAGGAAAATTTGGAACTCCTGTAAAAGTTTTTATTTCAGGATCTACCTGTGAAGGTCGTGGATAGAAATAGAATGATTTGGTATCCCAACATGAAATGCCAGCATCCATCATTGCCATATTCAGTAATGCGTATGTTCTTGCTACTCTAACCTCACTCATTTTTGCATTATAGATTAAGTCAGTTGCAACATAGTTCCAATGTCCTGGAGGAGTATAGGTGCCAACACCGTCTGCCCAATAATGGCATATTGCTATCTGATCTCTGTCCTTTTTTGCAAGTACATCTTTTAATTCCTGAATTTGAGCTTTTACTTCATCTGAATTTGCAGCAGGAGGAACAGCTGGCCTAATGGCAATCATACCAGCTTTATCCATTAACCATGTTTTGACATCACCATATTTGATCAACATGGAAGGTCTTGCCGGAGATTCTAAACTAATCCAAGGCAATAAGCCTTGGGCTTCGATAGCTTTGGGGATACTGTCATGAATAGTTGGATTTCCGTTGGCAAAGGCCATTCCATCTTTTGCACGTATTTTTATTTTCGCAACAACCAATTTTGCCAAAGCTTCACCAGCTGCTATGTCACTTCTTACATTTGCGCCAGCCCAAAGTCTTGTATTTTTTTGTTCATTGGCTAAATCAGTCAAATAAGGCACTTCGCCAGGGAAAAGCAAGGTCAACATTTCAAGTGCAACACTTGCCACAACTGCGTCTTCAGAAGGATAACTGCTCAATTCACTTTTGTACACAAGTGGATTGATAGATGAATCAAAGGCATAAGGAGCTTTTCGAGGAGTTGTAACTCGATGGTAATTCGTAGCAACCAAAGCATCATACACAGCAACACTAAAGTATGCGTATGCCCGTGCAGCATATGGCGGGTTTGCAAAAGGAAAGTTGGGATATGCCAAAGGATTGTTCGACTGTGGCACCGGGTATTTGCCATCAATGCCTTCAACTGGAGGCAAATTGTACTTGGCAACCAATTGTCGCATGATTTGATTCCATCGGATCACACCTCCAGCTGCCCAATATTTTATGGCTTCTTTTTGCTTATCGGTTACTGAAGCATTCATTGATTTTGCCTCAGCCAATTCTGCCAAGTATTCGGGACTTGTAGGATCGAGAGGAGCATCAATTACGATATCTTCTGGCTTGGATAGCACCGCCATTTTCCAGTTTCCAGCATTTAAATCTTCTTTGGCAGGAACAACCGCTTCATAATAAGTCTGATTGATTTCAATATCTTTTTTGCACGAATAAAATCCTAAAGTGCATCCAATTGTTAAAACAAATATGAGTTGATTTATATTTTTCATGAGTTTGGATTTTAAATTGATTAAAGTTGGAAAGCCTTGAAAAGACCTGCATTTATGATATTTGATTGACCCGCGTTTCTGCCTTTTAGTACATATGAGACGCCACCGACAAACTGTAGGTCTGCGAGAGCCTTGATTCTCACCTTACCTTGAAATCCTATTAGGGTCATGTCAATATTATTTGAGGGAAAAGGCATGTCATTTCTGCGAATGTCATGTCCACTCAAAGAAGCGATTTTGTCAAACGTAGCTTCAAGACTCCAGCGGTAACTATATCTGCCCATCCTGGCACTAAATGAAGCAGCATTGGGCATCTCTACTTGATTTGAGTTGATTTGCTGAGTGGTATAATAGCTCGTTCTATCGATAGTAATATTGCTTCTTTGCATGTAGGCGCCTGAAAGAGTGACTAAAATATTGGATGGTCCTTCAAGTTGGACTAAGCCCCTTCCGGTCAACACTTTGGACTGAAGACCTATTGATAATGGCAGAAAATCAGCTACATAGTTAGAAACTGGAGTGCTGTAAGAACCAATAAGATGGTAACTTAACGTAACAAATCCAATTTTGGACTGAGCAAAATTGTATTTGGCTCCAAGTGTCAAATCCTGAACACCACGCATTCCTGACATTGTCCCTGCTGTTGCTTTTGTCCAGACATAGGGAAGTCCAACGATAATATTCAACTTGTTGGTGATTCCATAATTTGCCATAAAAGCAAGGGATTGATTGGTTACAGACCCAATATTCTTGTTCTCTCTTTTTAGTGTTCCTTCCCAATATTCATCCCAACTGTCATGGTTGTATTGAAAACCGGCACATATTGCTCTTTTGGGCATATAGATCCCATCAACTAGGCTTTGTCCGTAGGAATTTGAAAGGAATGCCATAAGTATCAACAATATGCTGAGCTTCAAGGGTTTCAAATTGTTCATTGGATCTTGTTTTAGTTTTGTTCTCTAGAATTCTTTACAAAACTCCAAGCTTTATGGAATTAGAGTATGTGTTAAATTCTGGGACAAAACTGCGGGAATAGTTCTTTAGAGATTTTACATTATTGACTAAACTTGATTTATAGTTGATAAAAATGATATTAATCGAGATTAAATGCTTTACTCTATCTTTGCTGGTAGTAGAATGATACCTGGCAATTATCATTCTATTGATAATGTTGCTGGCTTTTGTTGGCAGAATTATAAAGAGTTTGAAAAAGTGTGGATTGCTAGATTTGGATGTTTAGACCCTATTGCTGATCGAGATAGAATACTAATTTCAAAAGAAATATTACTTGGCTAGATTGGGCAAATTCCTGCAATTCTCGTATTGCCTGATCACTTCACTGTATTGGATGATACCATAATTATTGCCCCAACTGTTGTTGATATAATTGATAATATTGGTAATATCGCCCTCTTTGAGTTTCAAATTGGCAGGCATGGCTTGTTTGTATAATTTGCCGTTTACAATCATGCTATCGTTTATACCATGCCGAATTAGGCAGACTAGACTTTTTTGATTGTTTTTTAAGTAATCCGAATTGGCTAAAGGTGGTATGATATTTTTCAAACCAGTTCCGTCTTCCATGTGGCAATTTTGACAAAAATTCTCATACAGAATCTTCCCTTGATGGTAGGTGTCTGTTTTGCAACTGAATATACTCAGAAGCAGAAGAAAAAAACTAATTTTCAAGTAATAATGCATCAATATCTTTCATGAAATTATCAACAGAAACTGGGTCAGTCCCGTCACAAAACGCTCTTATTCTAAATTGTTTGTCAGTCAGTATCAACTTGCCGCTGTGATCAAAACCTCCAGGGCTCTCAGAATCTTCTTTGGCAATAGAAAAATATTGATTGGCAATGCCTAAGATGTCTTCCTTTTTGCCTGTGACCAAACGCCATTTTGGGGTTTTAATTTCCAATTTGTCTGCATATTCTTTTAACCTGCCAACGGTGTCGTTCCTTACATCAATAGAGTGGGCGAGCAGTAAAACACGATCATCAGATTTGTATTTGTCATAAAGCCTCATCATTTGCTTTGTTACCTTTGGACATATTGTAGGACAGTGTGTAAAAAAGAAATCAGCAATGTATATTTTCCCTTTAAAGTCTGCTTTGGTTACCTTGTTTGAATCTTGGTCAATAAACTCAAAATCTGGAATTGTGTGATAGACAGAATCACCATTCACAAAATCCCTTTCCCCCAAGATTGGCAAAACTCTTGGACCACTTTGACAAGCCATTTGACCAAGAACAAAAAGGCAGACCAGCAAATAAAAACTATTTCGTAGCATCGAGAATTGATTTTGACTCTTTCATGGCGCGTTGAGTTTCTTCCAACATTTTTTGTAGTTTATTCTTTTCGCCAGTCAAGTAATTAATTTTATCAGTGGCATTCATGTTGGTTGGATCTTTATAGTCTCTCATCCAATCCATCATTTGATCATAAAGTTTATCAGAGTTAATCTTTGTTTGTAATATATACTCGGCATTCATTCCTGCGGGCAATGAATCATTTTTGGAATCTAGATTTTTCAATTCTAGGCTCATTTGAGCCAAGCTCTCTGACATTGGCATGATACTATCATGCAATTCAAAGACTTCTTTTAACAATTCACCAGATTTATCATTTTCAACTTGCTTGCATTGTGAACTGGTAAAAAGCAAAGTGAATATTAAGCCAAAATAGATCGATAATTTCATGAAATAGTTTTTTGTGTTTCTGTTAGGAAGTACAAATCTCTTAAACATTGGGATCAATTTTATGTTTAACTTTCAAAAATAAAGATTGAATACTGGAATAGTTTGGTTTAGACAAGATTTAAGGTTGCATGACAACGAGGCATTGACTGAAGCTATTAATCATGCAGACGAAATCTATTGTGTATATGTTTTTGACGATCGGTTCTTTGGCAAAATTACCAAGAATGGTTTTCGTAAAATGGGTCCTCACAGAACGCAGTTCTATATTGAATCCGTTAAAGATTTGTCAGAACAGCTCAAAAAGAAAGGTATTTCCCTAATCATCAGAAGAGGTAAGGCTGAAAAAGAGGTGCTCCAATTAGCCACTGAACTCAAATCATCCTTCGTTTATTGTAATCGGGAGCGGACTCAGGAAGAAATTACGATTCAAGATAAATTAGAAAAAAACCTCTGGTCTTTGGGCCAAGAAATTAAGTTTGTCAGAGGTAAAATGCTTTATCACACCCTAGATTTACCTTTCCCAGTTGCTCAAACTCCAGATGTATTTACTGCATTTAGAAAAGAGGTTGAAAAGTTCGTTCCAATCAGAAAACCTCTTGACGTTCCAATTGATTTTAAGCCAGGTAATCAGGTGGTTGAGTCAATGGAGATTCCAAAATTAGAAGACTTTGGGTACTCAAAAAAATTGCTCGAATCAAATAGATTTTTTAAAGGTGGTGAAATTTCAGGATTAAACAGATTGAAATATTATTTGTGGGATTCAAATCTCATCAACCAATACAAGGAAACCAGAAATGATTTGTTGGGTGATGATTTCAGCTCGAAATTCAGTCCTTGGTTGGCGGCAGGATGTCTTTCTCCCAAGACCATTTATCACGAGATTAAAAAGTATGAAGCTGAGAATGGCGACAATGAGTCTACGTATTGGTTATTTTTTGAGCTATTATGGCGAGATTATTTTCGATTGATTTCCAAAAAATATGGAAATAAAATATTTCAATACGGTGGTATTCAGGGAGGAAATAACATTCCATCACCAAATACAATTGACCGTAGCAAACTGGATGCTTGGATCAATGGACAAACGGGTGTTCCTTTTATTGATGCCAACATGCGAGAACTTGCCCAAACGGGATATATGTCAAATAGAGGTAGACAGAATGTAGCGAGTTTTTTAATCAATGACTTGAAGCTCAATTGGCAGCTTGGTGCGGAATATTTTGAAGAACAGCTCATTGATTATGATGTTTGCAGCAATTGGGGGAATTGGAACTATTTGGCAGGTGTGGGAACAGATCCTCGAGAGAACAGATATTTCAACATACTGACTCAAGCAAAACGATACGATCCCTCGGGTGATTATGTCAGGCATTGGGTCAATGAATTAGCCAATCTTAAAGGTGAAAATATATTTATGCCTCATAATTTGAAGGCGAAAGAATTGTCAAGTGCAAAAGTTGAATTGGGTACCAATTATCCTTTTCCCATAGTTAAAACAGCCAAATGGTAGTGTTTTTTATAACATTAAAGTAAGTTTACCGTTTCTTTGTAGTATGAAATTGAAATTTATTGGCTTCTTATTATTCGTAGTAGCTTTTTTAAGTCTTCCTAATGAAGGATTAACTCAAGATCGTCACTTTTCACAATTTTATTCAGCCCCCATTTACCTCAGTCCTGCGCTTACTGGCGCTTACGAAGGAAATTTTAGGGTAGGATTAAATTACCGTGATCAATGGAGAAGAACGTTGGATAATCCATTTACAACTTCCAGTGGTTATGTAGATCTTAGATTGAAAAGTCCATTCAACACAGCTAGAAATGATTATTTTGCTGTTGGTGTTTTGTTTTTTACCGACAAAGTGCCAGCCGTGGATTTCAATACCAATCAAATTGGATTTTCAGCTGCTTTTCACAAAGCTTTAGATGTTAAGTCCAGCCAATATCTTTCATTTGGTCTTCAACTGGGACTTAACAGCCGAAATATAAACTTCGAAAAATTGCGTTTTGCTGACCAATTTGATGGAATTACTGGTTATTCTTTTCCTACCAATGAAGTTTATCCCATCAATAATTTTGCATTTGGAGACTTATCAACGGGCATCCATTACTCCAACAGATTGCGAACTGGTTTATCAATTTATGGAGGCGTAGCTATGCATCATTTATTAGAACCTACTATTTCATTCGAACAAACAGGTATTGCCTTAGATCAACTAAACAGGAAATATACGATCTATGGCGGGGCTGAGTACTTGCTAAGAGAAGGAATCAGTGTTATTCCAAGAGTTTTTGCTATGCTTCAAGGTAAACACGCTGAATATACTATTGGAAGTAATGTAAGATTAGCCCCAAATGATTATTCTGGGTATTCATTTTACTTGGGAGGCTGGTTAAGATCAGTACAGGATACCGACACTCCTTTTAGGCCTGATGCAGTTGTGATTTTGACAGGAATTGAATTCAACAACATACTTTTTGGATTGAGTTATGACGTCAATTTAGGTAATTTCACGACCAATCAATGGGGTAGGCAAGCCCTTGAATTCTCAATAGGCTATCTGGGTGAGCATGAAACCAACGATGGTGTTATTTGTCCAAAATTTTAGATCGGCTCCGTACCAACTATTTCAAGACCATAACCTGCTATTGCAACTCTTTTCATTGGTCTATGCGTAAGCAGTCTTATTTTTGAAATTTCCAAGTCAGAGAGTATTTGAGCTCCAACTCCAAAATCTCTTTGTCCCATTATCAATTGTGTTTTGCTGTCTGAATCTTCTGATAACTTCTTGATATAATCCCATTCATTTACTTGACTTTGAACCGATTGACGCATAATTAGCAATAAGCCTGAGCCGTTTTTGGAAATTGCTTCAATTGATTTTCTAAAATCATTGTTAATTGGATTTAGGCAAAGCTGCAACAAATCGGCTGCGGCATGATTACTTTGGACGCGAACCAAAACTTCATCACCTTTTTTCCAAGTTCCCAATTTAATGGCATAGTGCAGTTCTTCGCTAGTTTGATCTTTATAGCATTGAACCTTGAACGATCCCGCTTCAGTTTCCAGTGCAAATTCTGGACCTCTCATCACAATACGTTCTGTACGCATACGATAGCTTACCAAATCTTTTATTGAAATGATAGGCAATTCATGTTTTGTTGCTATTTCAATCAGTTGAGGCAACCTGGCCATGCTGCCATCTGCATTCAGAATTTCAACCAATACACCAGCAGGGTAGAGTCCTGCCATTCTGGAGAGATCCACCGCAGCCTCGGTGTGGCCAGTTCTTCTCAGAACGCCACCATTCTTGGCTACAAGGGGAAAAATGTGTCCAGGCCTTGCAAAATCTTGTGCAGTAATATCTGGATTGGTGATTGCTTTGATTCCTGTAGATCGATCGTAAGCGGAGATACCAGTTGAGCAGCCAAATCCCAACAAGTCAATAGAAACGGTAAAAGCTGTTTCATGAAAAGCAGTATTGTGATTGACCATCATGTTCAATTGCAATTCCTCTGCTCTTTTTTGTTCAATAGGTGTACAAATCAATCCTCGACCGTGTGTAGCCATGAAATTAATGATTTCAGGCGTAATTTTTTCAGCTGAACAGATGAAGTCTCCCTCATTTTCTCTGTCTTCGTCGTCAACTACGATAATTATTTTACCGAGTTTTATTGCTTCAATAGCAGATTCTATGCTGTTGAGTTTAATATCTTTTGGTGGGTTGCCAGACATTTGATTTGATTCCAGTTATATAATTGTAAAACCCTTGCAGAAGGGCAAAGTTCATGCAAACAAAGTAAATAATATGCCTCAGTACAGGTATTTTTAAAATTTGGGTGTTATTAGAAGCCAAAACACTGATCATCACGGTCAATACCATAAATGAAAGCAAAGTATAAAACAAGATTATATTCACTTGGAGCAAATAAATACTTGCAGCTATCAAGCTTATCAGCATTAAAATTGGACTTATCCATCTTAGTACTTTATGCGAAAAAATGCACCAAGCTGCTAGAGTTCTGGGTGGTATCAACCAATTTTTGAAGTAGGCCAGGTTTTGCATATTTCCAGATCCAATCCGACGTTTTCTTCTGATTTCTTCAGCAAGTTCTTCACTTGTACCTTCGTAAGTTAAGGCATCTTTACAATGAAGGCAGGCATAATTTTGACTCAATATGATTAGAGCTATAAAAAAATCATCTACCATAAAATTTCGAGGTATAGGCTTGAACAAGTTTCGACGGAATGCAAAGCAACCACCAAATGGTCCGGCAAGTGCCCCAAAATTATTGCTCTCCAATTCTTTTATGCGATTCTCCCATTTCAAATAAAAGGATTCAGAAGCGCCTATGTTACCAGATTTACTCAAACCTATAAGTTTGGAGTCAACCAAGCCAACTCGTGAGTCTGAAAACAATTCCATCATTTTCAGTAAAGTTGTATCAGATAGAAAGACTGAGGCATCGGTTAGTAGTATGATTTTAGCTTCTGGAACTGTTTTATTGGATAACTCCACAAGGTTGTTAACCATTTGTGGTTTCCCTTGTCGCTCCTTGAATTGAATTATTTCATGAGCAAAGGTCCATGAATCAAACTGCTCAATGAGTTGATTGCTTTTATCAGTACTGCAATCGGAACCAATCAGAATTTTTAGCTTATCCCTTGGATAAATAAGTTGGTTCAAGCTGGTTAATTTCTCCCAAATGACTTTTTCCTCATTGTGAATGGGCATACAAATCACCACAAAAGGAACTTCTTCAGTTATCGTCTTTTTAATGAATGGTTCTCTCAAAAGTGAAATTATCCATAACATTAAGGGATAAATCAAGTAGCTGTAAACAACAGGAAATATTGATGCGTAGAAAATAATTTTAAGTACCAATAACACCTTAGCTTATGGTTGCTTTAGCTGGAGTTTGATATCCAAAACTCAAAAGGGCTTTTTTTGCAATTTCCAGATTGTCATAATTTCTCGCCACTAATACTTGAGCCCTGTTGCCAATGTGAACCAATTGTTCCCCCAATTGATAACAGTATTCCATACATTCCAGAAACTCTTCGACCGTATCAGCAATCAAAAGGTGTTCTTTGTGCTTGGCAGCTATTCCTTCAAGGCCAATAGAAGTTGTGATGATCACTCTGCCCAGAGCCATTCCTTCTAATATTTTGGCACGCATACCACTACCAGAATGAATTGGTACAATCATTACCGGATGTTTGTTGATAAAATGCTTGGCATCAGCGACTTCACCGAGAATTTCTATTTGATTAGAACCCAATTTATTAAGACTTTTAGGCGTATTTCGGCCTGCCACATATAGGCGTGTCTGTGGGTATTTTTGAGTGATTTTAGGCCAATATTCTTTGATGAAATGAGTGATGCCGTCCAAATTAGGTGCCCAGTCAAGGGAACCGATAAATGAAACACTTAATGGATGTTTGAAGCAAGAATCGTCTGCCAGATAATCTCTGTTGTCTAAACCAATTGGTATTACGGATATCTTTCCAATATAACCCAATTTGCGAAATTGCTGTCCATCTCTTTCCGTAATAGGCAGAAGCAAATCGTAATTATTCAATTGCTCTATTTCGAAGCGTTGAAGTTTTTTGGTCAAGTAGCTCAAGTACCACTTCTTGATGACATCCTTGGTGTTATTGGCAACACGTTCCCATATTTCAGACTCAACATTGTGTGCCCGCATGACCACTTTGGCTTTCGAGTATTTACGAATGGTAGGAATGTAGGGAGCGAGATAAAGTGTCTCCAACTGTACAACATCGAACTTATTGGATTGCAGAATTTTGATCAGCATCTTTTCATAATTCTCTGACACGAATCGGGAGATATGATAGGAATCGTTAGACATCAGATTCAAGATGGCTTCCCACCAATGAAAAGAATTGTCAACCTCTGCGAAGTGGACAGACTTATAGTGATTAAGCTCTTGAGGCATTTCATCACTCTCAAATCTATGCCTTGCGGTATTCATTGAAAATAAGGTAACTTCAGCACCCAACTCAATATAGGCCTTACTGAGATAGTTAATAGCCAACGACTCCCCATCTTTTATTGGATAGGGAAATTTCTTGCACAATTGCAAAATCCTCATACACAATCTTTTTCCTGTTTGATCAATATCCATTCAACAACCAAGTCAACGGGTGTTGTGTAGAGGTGCTTCTATAGTAAGCTGTTTAGTGATGTAATTGAGTTAACAAGACAAATATATTACGAATACTTTTATTAAAAAGCTGCTTGGAGTTTTTTTTTTTAATTATTGTTATTTCTGATCAAAAATAAAGACCTTGCACAATAATTGCCTATGTTACTGAGTTGCCGAGAAATTTCGAAGTCCTATGGAAGCCTTCAAGTACTGAAAGGTATCAGTTTTGATATTCAGGAGGGCGAATTTATCACTATTTTAGGGAAATCAGGAGCCGGAAAAAGCACACTACTACACCTGATTGGTACCTTGGATAATTCTGATCACGGAACTATTATGTTTGATGGATTGGATCTTTCCAAACTTTCAAAATCCAAGCTGGATGAATTTCGAAACCAACAAATTGGTTTTGTTTTTCAATTTCATCATCTATTGCCTGAATTTACCGCTACCGAAAATGTCTCACTTGCAGCCATGATAGGAGGAGATTCTGCTCAATTGGCCAAGAAAAAGGCGAATGATCTGCTCATCAGGTTAGGCCTTGGTGAGCGATTGACACACAAGCCAGGTCAATTATCAGGAGGAGAACAGCAACGCGTAGCAATTGCACGGGCCTTGGTTAATGAGCCAAGAATGATTTTGGCCGACGAGCCAACTGGAAATTTGGATACGCAGACCTCTCGAGAAATACATGACCTGATCAAAGAATTGCAGCAAGAGTTGAATCTGACCTTTATAATTGTAACGCACAATACCGAATTAGCGGCTCTTAGTGATCGCAGTCTTTATATGGTTGATGGTTTGTTGTCATGAAATTTATGACCAAGATATCAGCGGTCCCCATCCGTGCTGAACCTTCACACCGCGCTGAAATGGTAAGCCAATTGCTTTATGGTGAATTGGTCGAGATCATGGAAGAACAAACTGAATGGGTGAAAGTCAAATGTGTACACGATGAATATGTTGGCTGGGCTGACAGTCGTTCATTTCATGAAACCGATGAGCTTCCAAAATATATAGTCGTTTCACGAACTTTGAAAGTACAACTTGATGGATTTGATACCAGACTGCCTTTTGGATCTTTGATCAATACGCAAGAGATTGACGACGGAATGGTGACTGAGGTGTTAGACTCCAGCGCTAATCATCCGAATAATTTATTGCAAGTTTATCTGAAAGAATGGATGGGAGCCCCTTATTTATGGGGTGGAAGATCGACTTTTGGAACAGATTGCTCCGGTTTGGTACAAGTTATTTTCGGTGCATTGGGAATCAAACTACCACGTGATGCATCACAGCAGATAATGAAAGGGGAAGTGGTACAATTTCACGAAAAAAAACAAGGAGACTTGGCTTTTTTTGAAAGTCCTTCAGGCAGCATAACCCACTTAGGAATTGTGATGGATCACGAATCAATTGTTCATGCCTCAGCCTGGGTAAGAAAGCAAAAACTAACCTCTGACGGAATCATCAATGAATCAGGGTCAGTGACGCATATTTTGGCGGGAATTCGGAGGTATAAATGATATTGAAAAGTGGGATTGAAAAAAGTATTTCACCTAAAGATTGTGATGCTAAACGAATGTTTAAGTTTGATCTAAATTTATGAGAACTAAAGTTTTTTGATGGAAGTTGAGGCATTTTAGCTCTGGATAGCAAAAATGTCTTGACCAGTTAAGAATATGCCTCTTCTCTGTGTACGGTCAAAAACTTGTATGGTATTTTTAAATCAAGTATATTTGAGAAATTATAATCCACCAACATGAAATACCTTCTCATTTCCCTATTATTCTTGGCATCAGTTGCAGTTAGTGCACAAATAGTAAATATCCCGGATGCCAATTTTAAAGCCTATTTGATTGGGAATCCTACTATCAATACCAATGGGGATGGTGAGATTCAAGTCAGTGAAGCATCTCTTTTTAAAGGGGATATATGGTGCCCCAGGTTGAATATTTTAGACATGACAGGAATTGAAGCTTTTACAGCTTTGAATACTTTATGGTGCCCTGGTAATCAATTGACGTCTTTGGACTTAGTTAAGAATATCGCTTTGATTGATTTAAATTGCTCAGATAATCAATTAACTGCTTTGGATCTAAGTAAGAATTTAGGATTAGATAAATTATATTGCCAAAACAATTTATTGACTGCATTAGATATAAAGAGCACCTTCTTAAGAATCTTAGGCTGTGGTAATAATCAGTTGACTATTTTGGATATAAGTGCGATTACAGGTTTGACGAGTTTATATTGTGGCTATAATCAATTGTCTAATTTAAATATCAGTAAGAATTCGTCCTTGACAAATTTGGATTGCAAAAATAACCTATTGAATACTTTGGATGTAAGTAAGAACACTGCTCTAATTTCTTTGCGGTGCGGTAATAATCAATTGGCAAATTTGGATGTAAGTTGGAATACGGCTTTGCAAAGTTTAACTTGCGAATATAATCAATTGGCATCATTGGATGTAAATACGAATACTGCATTAACAGAGTTAGGTTGTGGAAATAACCAAATGACATTCATGGATTTAAGTAATAATTCAGCTTTGAAACATTTAAATTGCATTAATAATCAATTGCCTGTTTTGGACATTAGTAATAATACTTCTCTAGGCAGTTTGGAATGTAGTTATAATCTCTTGTCATCTTTGGATGTTAGTAAACATATAAAATTAACATTATTAATATGCGGGTCCAATAGCTTATCCTCTTTAGATGTCTCTAAAAACACAGAACTGGAAAATTTAGGTTGTGACTACAATCAATTGACCATTTTAGATGTTAACAAAAACCCCTTATTACGGAGTTTATCTTGTAGTAATAATCAAATAGATGATTTGGATTTAAGTAATAAAACCGTCTTATTTCACCTAGATTTTAATAATAATAAACTAACAAATGTAGATTTTGGTAAAAATGGGAATCTTAAATACTTAAGTTGTACCGCTAATGAACTTAAAACAATTTCCAATTTGCCAAATAAACTAATCACTTTGGTTTGCAATGATAACAAAGATTTAAAATGCCTGTCAAAACTGCCCGAATCATTAGTTAAATTGTACATCAATAACACAAGTATCAAATGCATGCCCAATGCAGTGAATATTACAAGCAGCGACGTTGATATTAAATCCTATCCCATTTGTGATATTCAAAGCGGTTGCCCCTATTACGGTAATATTTCAGGAAATATTCATCTAAATACCTCTGCCAATTGTCAATTGGATGGCCTGAATCCTGGTCCAAAAATCAAAAACGTCAAAGTCAATTTGTACAACAATGGAACAATTGAAAAGCAGTATTATTCAAACTTCTTTGGAGATTTTATATTTGTAACAGATCCTGATGATTCATTTTTGGTCAAAGTAGATCCCTTGAACAACCCTTTCGACATCACTTGTCCAATTAGTAAGGAATATCAGGTCGTTGTAACTCCCACGGACAATGTCAAAGGCGACCTTAATTTCGGTTTGACGTGTAAAGGAACTCCTGAGTATGGTGTGAGTTCAATTTCAGCCACAAGATTTAGACCAGCAGTATTGACTGAAATTTCCGTCAATGCGGGCGATATAGCCAAGAGTTTTCATGGTATTGACTGCGGATACACTCACGGGGGCACAGTTAAAACAGAAATCATTGGTCCTGTCACTTATGTTAACCCAGGTAGAAGTGCATTGACCCCCAGCGCTGTCTCGAACGACAACAAATCTTTGATTTATTATGTCTCCGATTTCGGTTCATTAAAAGATTCTTCTTTCAATATCGAAGCGATCACCAAAAGCCCTATAACTTTAGGTGATTCGGTGGTTTATATCAAAGTAACCGTGATCCCTGATTCAACAGACAACAACCCATCCAATGATACCTTGACGATGTGTTTCCCGGTACGGAATTCATACGATCCAAATGCAAAGGAAGTATTTCCTGATACCAGAGTAGCAGGTGACAAGTGGGTGAATTATACCATACATTTTCAAAATATGGGCAATGACACCGCTTACTTGGTAGTGATTAAAGACAGCTTGAGTCCATTACTCAATTTGAGCAGTTTTCAATTTTTGAATTCTAGTCACCGCGTTGTTACCGAGCTCGAAAGCAATATTTTAACATTCACTTTCCCCAAGATCAATTTGGTTGACAGCTTAACAAATGAAAAGCTGAGTCATGGTTGGGTACAATTCAAGATTAAAACAGATCCATCTGTTGATGAGTTTACACAAATAGAAAACACGGCAAGTATTTATTTTGATACCAATGACCCCATAGTTACCAATATCTCTTACATCAATCTCAAGCAGTTATCCACAAGTGCTTCAGATATGACTGCCAGCAAGGATAACCTTTTGATTTTCCCGAATCCTGCCAAAAATGCAATCACAATAAACTTGAAAACTGCTAATAACTACAATCTGACGGTATCCAATACATTTGGACAAGAAGTAATTCAGCAAACATTTCAGGATAAATCATGCACCGTCTTGCTTGATGGATTGGCTCCCGGCATCTATTTTGTAAGTGTGAAGCATGAGCATGGATATTGGGTAGGAAAGGTGGTGAAGGAATAGGAGGGAGGTTGAACCACTTGGAGAAACGGAAAATCGGCTTTGTTTAAGTGCAGGGGTCTTAGGCGTTCTGCGTCCAATGCTTAATTATACAAGTGATAATTTATATTCTTTCTAGTTGATCATGGTTATTAGTTGTCTGTTGCAACGTGAATGTAGTCAGGATAGGCTACGATTTATTTGATTGGTATGATTTTATTTTCTAATTGTTTTTCAATTACTTGTTGATAAATAAAATCAAAGAATTGATTGTCAATCTAATGCGTCATTTTATTTTCGATTTACTTTTCATTTGCCTTTTTTAGACTTCATTAATTTTGGCTTTTCTATTATCTTTTTCAACTGCTTCATGCTATCGGCAGAAGGAAGGTTTACAGGCATCGTGCCACCTAACTCTTTTATAATTTTGCGTATTATTTTACCTACTGCAAAATGCGTTTGGTTGGCTTCTGTTTGCCTTATATTATGTTCTCGTTTTAGTTTTTATTCGGTTTGCGTGGCACAGAAAAGCTTAGCAGCTAACTCAGTGCTTCCAATGTGGTCGAGTATTTATTTGGATATCTTTCTTTTGGAATATCCTTGTTCATAGAGTCTTAATATTTCTTTTTGTCGCATTTCTATGATTCCTGAATTGCTCATCTGAGCTTTTTTTAGCGATGTAATCTAGAATCATTTATTTATTTCACACTGGTAGGCTTTGAATTGGATTTAGTGGTAAAGATTGGAGCGGATATTGCACTCTTTACTCGCCAGAATGGTTTTCTGCCCTGATATTCCAGTATCCAATCGCAAATATTACGAAACGGAATATCATACTTTATTCCTAATTCCCGACAAGTGTAGCTCCCTTTAAATACTCGGCAACGATTTCTACTTTGGTTTTTCTTTTTTGACTCATTTTGTGCGAAGTTAATTTAACATTTTCTGTCAACCTATTTCAGGACAAGTCATTTTGTATTCAATGTCAACATAATTTCTCTAAAACTTGCAAGTCCTGCTTCCAAGTTTTCAATAATATCCTCCGCCAATACATCGGGATCGGGTAAGTTGTCAAGGTCTGCCAATGATTTGTCTTTGAGCCAAGAGATGTCTAAACTGGTTTTGTCTCTCGCAATGATTTCACCATAAGTAAACTTTCTCCACCGTCCTTCGGGATTGGTGTCTGCGTTATAAGATTCTTTTCGTTTGTTTCTGTTTTCTGGTTGGTAACAGTCAATGAAGTCCTTTAGCACGTCAATATTTAATGGGTTTTTCTTTAAGGTGTGATGAATGTTGGTACGATAATCATACACCCAAATTTCCTTTGACCAAGGGCTTTTACTTGCAGGTTTATTGTCAAAGAAAACCACATTTGCTTTCACACCTTGAGCATAAAATATTCCTGTCGGCAAACGCAGAATAGTATGCAGGTCTGTTGTTTCCAATAATTTTTTACGAACCGTTTCACCAGCACCACCTTAAAACAAAACATTGTCGGGCAATACAACGGCTGCCAATCCTGTTGTTTTAAGCATTGAACGGATTTGTTGCACAAAGTTCAATTGTTTGTTGCTTGTAGTTGCCCAAAAGTCTTGACGGTTATAAGTTAAATCGTCTTTCTCTTGTTCGCCCTCATCATTGGTAAAGGTTTGTGAACTCTTTTTTCCGAAAGGTGGATTGGCTAAAACATAATCGTAAGTTTTAGGAGAAGCAGCAATTAAAGCATCAGCAGGAGAAATGAAATTATCGCTTTCTATGTCGCCAATGTTGTGCAAAAACAAATTCATTAAAGCCAATCGCCTTGTTCCTGCAACAATTTCGTTTCCGAAAAACGTTTCCATTTTCAGAAATTTATTTTGCTCCTTGTTGAGTTTATTGTTTTCTACAATGTGGTCATAAGCCGCTAAAAAGAAACCACCAGTGCCGCAACTTGGGTCAGCAATAGTTTTCATTGGTTCTGGTTGAATACATTCTACCATTGCTCTAATCAAAGGTCTTGGTGTGAAGTATTGCCCTGCACCGCTTTTTACATCTTGTGCATTTTGCTCCAACAGTTTTTCATAAATATCCCCCTTCACATCTGCACCCATTACCAACCATTGTTCGCTGTCAATCATATCAATGATTTTGGCAAGCATTGCAGGGTCTTGAATTTTATTTTGACTCTTGGTAAATATTTGTCCCAAAATACCTTTGGCTGTGCTTAATTCACGGAGCAAGGTGGCATAATGCAATTCCAGTTCTGCGCCTTTTTTATTCGTCAAACTCTCCCAATTGTATTCGGCAGGAATAGGCAATATCCTAAAATGAGGAGGCTTACTGTATTCATCTGCCATTTTTAAGAAAAGCAAATAAGTGAGTTGCTCTAAATAATCTCCGTATCCTACATCACGCAGGGGATTACAGAAACTCCATACTTTGGATACTATACTTGATGTGTTCATATTCAATTAAAAATTACGAGTTATGAATTTCGGGATTTTAGTGTTATTTGAATTTTACCAAGAATTTTGCAAAGTTCTTCTGCATCATTCAGTAGACTTAGTGCTTCTTGCTCCGATAAATAATCGGTAGCGTGTAATAGTTTGAGCCAATAAATTGTTTCTCTTGCTTCTTTGTAGGATATGCTAATTTTCGAAAGAAAATCCTTGTCTGACTGCCCACCAATGGACTCCTCAATATTTGCACCAATAGAAGTTCCTGAACGCAAAAGTTGTTTTGATAAAACAAACTCTTTCTTTTCAGAAATTAGGTGTTTATAAACTTTCACAACACGAATTGCAAATGCAAAGGACTTTTGCTGCGCTACATTATCACTTTTCATTCTCGTAATTTTTAATTCGTAATTCGTAATTGATTAAATCTGATTTAATTCAAAAGCATACTCGTAACTGATTACGCTTTTGTCTTTTTCGTTTTTCTTCCACGCTTCTTCTAAATGACTTAATTCAATAATATCATTGGTACTTGTGGGTTTAAATGCGAAAGCAACCTTCTCTAAAACTGCTATTTCTTCTGCTGAAAACAATTGGTGATTAAATGGTCTGTCTTTCCTTGCTTTGAATTGTTCTCCTGCATAACCTCCAGGAAATTCGGTAGTAAAAATATCAATCACATTTTCGTTGGCTAAATATTCAAAAATGCTTTGAAAATTATTGGGCACTGGACCCATGTTAATGGCTTTGTATCGGACACCACTAACCGAAAAACACGTTTGTTTGAACATTAAAAAATCGGCATAGAACAACAGCTTATTCATCTTGGTTTTGAATGGGGCAATTTGCTCTGAAAAATAAACCACCATTTCGGTAAATTTTTCAAAGTTTGGATTTCGGTAACCCGAATAAATATCAGCCAAATGATTACCCATTAAATATTCTTTGAAATTCAGATTAAAAATATTTCGTTTTCTTTC
>JBBQJT010000028.1:0-46205 GCA_038326165.1 Chitinophagales bacterium
AATTATTGTAAAATATCCACTTTCGATAAAGGATAGCTTCAAGTTTAATTTTATCAATCTTTAATAATATATTGTAAATCAATATTTTAAGTATTTTTATAAAATAAGTTATTTTGGTGGAGATAAGTGGACATTATTTTGAATATTTTTTCATTTTGTATGCATTTAACAATCTTGGCCCTGGTCGGGTTTAGTCAACAGGTATGGATTTTACGATCAAACTGATAATTATTACTTTGTCAACTCCTTTCGGAATGTTAACAATTCCCAAGTGATCTTGAACCAGATCAGAATGCACGGAACTGCTTTCATGACATAGGGCTCTACAAAAGATTGCCGCAAACTTCTTGGAAAAATATCTGTGGGTGAAAGTATTGTGAACAGCGCTGCAAAGCACAACAATGCAATATTCAACCATCCTTTATTGGTATAGAAACCCCAAATGGCAACCCCGGCAATAGCTATAATAAAAGTTGGAGATTCGGCTTTATGGTTGAATATTACCACCCATATAAGCAAAGATGCAAGGTATAGGAGTCTGAATTTTTGATCTTTATAATTTTTGATGAAAATCAATGGCACCAATAGTAAAATTGCCCCTAACAATAAACTCAGTCCTTTGGTTTCTATGCCAAACCAGCTATACAGCCAACCTGCAACTGAATAACCGTATGAAATGCTGTGGTCGTTCTGCAACATATTGAGCCAACTTTTATACAAAAATACAAGCTGTGTTGGCGCGATAATCAATATTGGTACAAGCAACAGCAGACTGGTCCATGCAATTGTATAAATAGCTGATTTGAGTTTATTGGGATAAAATATAAATATTGCAAAAGCAACCAATCCGAATATTTTAATTACAACAGTCAATACAATGCACAAACTGGCCCAAATAATCTGTTTTTTCTCTAAGTGATTGAATGCCAATATCATTAGCCCTGCCATTAGCCCATTGCTTTGGGAGTTTTGCAAGGAAGTAAACAACTCCACAATCATAAATGCCAGAATCAACAGAAACTTCTTAGAGTCTTGACCTGGTAATTGCCACAAGGCATAAAAAAGCACAAAAGCGTTGATGAAATTCCAAACAAATAGTCCCAATCCATCGGGCAGATAAGCTATCGGAGCCATCATTAATGCAAAAGTTGGACTGTATTTGTATAAGTCCCAATATTCTTGCGGGTACAAAATGTATAAATCTTTGTTTTGTATTAGATGGAAAAAGGATTGTTTGAAGATGATGTAGTTATTGTAGTATGTATATTGGATTCCATCGGGAATAAAAGTCTTAGAGCCAAGGAAAATACTTTGAAAGCTTATCCCCATCACGACTAGCACAAGTAAGCCTATAAGATTAACTGGATTTTGGAGTAATTTAACAATTTTACTTTTCATGAAAAAGGAATAAATTAAGCTTGATTTTCCAAAGGTAATTTAGTCTCATTAATCCAATTAGGCACGGTATCATTACTCTGTCTCAACAGCAATTGGAGCTGTCCTACATGATGTTGAACATGTCGCAAATTGTAGATTAATATTTCAAGAAAACTATAATCTCTGTAATCATTTATGAACCTATTTTCGGCATTTTGGCAGCTAAGCTTACCGACAACAGATTTACACTTGCTGCGACAATACTCACAATATTCAGTTAATTCTACTTTGGTGTAAACTTGATAAGGCCGCAGGTTGGCTGGATCAAACTCCGACATTGTAAAAGGCTGTGGTGGAGCAAATTGATCAGGATTCTCATCCAAGTAATAATCTAAAAAGAACAAAGTATGGTAACAAACATACCAAAAATGAGATTCCGAATTCCAGTTATCGTTGGAGCAAGCCGCGATCGCATTCTCCAGCATATCGATGGAAGCTCCTATCTGTTCCCAAAGGAAATTTTTGAGTGGGTGGTCCATTTGTTAGGTACTTATAATGTTAGCTGGCGACTAGATTTTTATATTAGCCTTCAAGAATTGCTTTCACCCCTGGCAATACTTTTCCCTCCAGAAGTTCCAACATAGCTCCTCCACCTGTTGATACAAAACTTACTTGGGAAGTTAATCCAATCTGATGGATGGCTGCCGCACTATCTCCTCCACCAATGAGAGAAAAGGCACCAGTGGCTGTTTCCTCAGCTATTTCTTTGGCTATGGCTACCGTACCTGCCGCAAATGGTTTCATTTCAAAAACTCCCATAGGACCGTTCCACATGATGCTCCTTGATTTCGATATTACTTTTACAAAGGCTTCAATGGCTTTAGGTCCGATATCCAGCCCCATCCAACCGTCGGGAATATTATCACTGTCAACTATTTGTGTATTGGCCTCAGCTGTAAATTTATCAGCAATGACACTGTCCTCTGGAAGGTATAAATTGATCCTTCCTTTTGCTTTTTCTAAAAATTGTCGAGCTACATCAAGCCTTTCTTCTTCCACCAATGAACTCCCAATTTTGCCTCCCTGAGCTTTTATTAATGTGTAGGCCATACCGCCCCCAATAATTAAATTGTCCACTGAGTCGATAATTTTTTCGAGCAGCAATATTTTGTCAGATACTTTTGCACCGCCAATTATTGCTGTATATGGCCGCTCAGGATTGATCAAAAGCTTCTTAGCATTGTCGAGCTCTCTTTTCATCAAAAACCCAAATCCTTTTTTAGAACGTGGAAAGTACTGGGCTATAACTGCTGTGCTTGCGTGGGCCCGGTGTGCTGTTCCAAAGGCATCATTGAGGTAAATGTCGCCATAGGTAGACAGTTGTTCTGCAAATTGCTCATCACCCTTTTCTTCCTCCGCATGAAATCTCGTATTTTCCATCAATAATATTTCTCCAGGGGCAAGCTCTTTGGCCTTTTTATCTGCTTCAGCCCCAATACAATCTGGGCAAAACTGCACTGGTCTATTCAGTAATTCTGACAGGCAAGCAACTGTATTTTTAAGCGTGAAGGTTTTTGTGTCAATATTTCCTTCAGGCGTTAATTTTTTTAAAGGCCGTCCCAAATGAGATAAAAGCACAATTGAAGTCCCTACGTGATCCAATATGTAATTTATAGTAGCTACACATTCTTTAATTCGACTGTTGTCTGTAATATTCTGATCTTTGTCCATTGGTACATTGAAATCAACTCTCAGAATAATTTTTTTTCCGTTTAGGTTTAACAGTTGCATAATGGTATTTGATAGATCAGACAAATGTAGTTCTGAACAAGCTAATAAAGTGTTAAAACAAAGTCAAAATGTTTGTTGGTCTTATTTTTGTATTTATATTTGTATAGTGAAAAGGCTTACCGTAATATTATTGACCTCTTTAGTTTTATCTACGAATTTAATTGTAGGTATAGACACGGTTTATTGTTGCTGTCTAAAGGTATTGGAATCTCACTTGAGTTTTTGCAAACCGAACGAAGATTGCTCTAAAAATGATCCTTGTGTTACGGAAAAATCCTGCTCAATAGTAAAAAAGTCAGCTTGTAAAAAAACCATATCTTCGAGTGTTGGCCTTTCAGTGGAGTTTGAACAACAGTTGAAGAACATCTATAAAGATATTAGCATACAAACAGTTGTGCCAGCTTATTTTGCTATTTCGGAATTGTTATTCATAGACTTAGAATTTTTTCCAAATAAATATTTTAATCAATTTAGTAACTCTTGTTCTAAAGAGCGGCTACAAGTTTTCCGTTGTTAGTGGTATTTTGTTTTTCATGAAAAAGGCTCTGTCAGCTACTTCTAAAACAAAATTTAATTCCACAAAATGTTATCCAAATATATACTCATTGTCTGCTTGATATCAACATCGATATTGGGAGCACAAAATCTTACAGGAGAAATCCTGGACACCAAAAAAAATGCTGTTGAGGGTGCAAACGTCTACTGGCAAGGAACTCAAATTGGTACAAGTTCGGACGAGTCCGGAAAGTTTGAATTAGCCTACCAACCCAACAAAAGCTTAGTAATCAATCACGCTGAGTTTGGTTCAGACACCATCATTAATCCTGCTTTACAATTTTATTCAATCCAATTGACACCTAGGCAATTTTTGGACGGAATTGAAATTAATTCAACCAGAGTAGGAGAAGTTTTAAGCACCATTGGCAGGTTGAATGTAGAGAATCTGACTGCATGCGAACTGAAGAAAGCACCTTGCTGCACTTTGGCGGAAAGCTTCGTCAATAACGGCACTGTTGATGTATTGAGCGCAGATGCAGTGACAGGAACACGCGAGGTTCAAATGCTCGGCCTCAAAGGTTTATATACGCAAACCTTAATTGAAAATCGTCCAAGCCTTGACGGTATTGGTCAAGCTTACAATCTCGATTTTATACCTGGAACATGGATTGAATCTATTCAAATAGCCAAAGGAGCTACCTCAGTTTTAACAGATGGTAGAGCACTGACAGGACAGATCAATACAGAAATTCTCAAGCCTTACAAGGCGCCACCTCTGTTTGTTAATCTTTTTGGGAGCGACCAAGCCAGATATGAGATCAATTTGAACGTAGCAAACCAGTTGAATGCCAATTTATCTCAAATAGCATTATTGCATTACTCAGGACAAAACGATCGCACCGATAGAGATGGAGACGGGTTCATAGATAATCCTCTTCGTAAGACTTTCTCCGGAATGTATCGCCTGTTTTATCGGTCTAAGAACTGGAATTCGGAAGTCAATTATCTTCTGGCTTCTGACAGAAGGAAATCAGGACAATTTGCACATCCCGCCAACGATGATGAAATAGGTGGACATATGCACATATTTCAAAACAACGATCGACATGAAATATTTGGAAAAGTAGCCTATTTGGGATTGAGAGGTGCTTACGAATCAATGGGATTTCAGTACACTTTATTGAGTCACGAATTGAATAATTCAATAGGAACAAGGAAACTGGACAGCAGTCAGAAGGAAGCCACCTTTAACTTGTTTTATAAGAATATTTTAAAAACACCTGATCATGGATTTACAATTGGTCCGTCATTAAAAATAAATCAGATTCAAACCAGTTTCAGTAATTATAACTTCAATTTAAACGAAGTTCAGACATCATTTCATGGTGAGTACACTTATGAACACGCCAATAGTGATGAGGAAGAAGAGGAAAGCCAGAATTCTTTTTGGACCAAATTTGGAGCGTTGGCAGGATTGCGACTGGAAAATTTCAGAACAGGGGAGACATTTTTGGTGCCAAGATTTCAGTTGAAATACGGATTCGATGAGCGGACAATTTTGAGGTATTCTTTTGGTAGAGGAGTTAGAAGACCACTTCCAATAACCGACCAAATTGCCTTAACAGCAAGCAATAGATCTTGGATCGTTGCACCACAATTGCCTATTGAAGATGGATGGAACACTGGTATGAATTTTACCAAAGCATACGAAATATCAGAACAACCTGGACAATTTGCTTTGGATGCGTATTATACGATCTTCAATACACAGGTAGTTTATGACAGTGACATTGATCCCCGACAAATAAATGTTTACGCTTTAACTGGCAGGAGCGAAGCGACCTCATTACAAGCATTGTGGAGACAAAACATTATACTTGGTCTAGAGTTGAAGTTGGTTTACCGGCATACCATCAATCGAATAGATTACCAAAAGGGGTCAAGATTCCAAACATTCATCCCTAGGGATAGATTTCTTGCAACCTTGCATTATACAACCCCCAACAAAAAATGGCAATTCAACACCGTTGCTCAGTACACTGGATTAATCAGGATGCCGGATACCGAAGCTATTCCAAGTATTCATTTAGAAGGAAATGGAAATTATTCTAAGGAATTTTGGAGGTTTGATGCTCAGGTGACCAGATACTTCAAATCAGTTGAAATCTACTTAAATGTAGAGAATATTGGTAATTTTATACAGAAACATGCCATCGTTCAAAGCCACGATCCATTTGGCGAATATTTTGATGCAGCTAGGATCTATGGACCTATGAATGGAAGAGTCATTGGACTGGGAATCCGATGGACGCTGAATAAAAAAGAAGAGGAATAAAGAAACTGAAATTATTAGATTTTGTTACAAGTCGTCATATTCATAAATTTCATCCATTCTGGTGTTGGGAGCCATGGTGTAGATTGGTTTAAGAATCCCGTTGTCCAGACTGTAAACCCAACCGTGTAGATGTGGTCTATCATCATGTTTCCAGGCTCTTTGGACAATTGAAGTTTTGGCCAAATTCAGAACTTGTTCTTGTACATTGAGTTCCACCATGCGATTTACCTTGGACTCGTCATCTTGAAGTGCATTGATTTCTTCTTCATGAAATCGATGCACATCTTTTATATTTCTGAGCCATTTGTTGATAATTCCCATATTGTGTCGAGTCATTGCTGCCTTGACCCCACCGCATCCATAATGGCCACAAACAATGATGTGTTTGACTTTTAAATGATTCACCGCGTAATCCAAAACACTCAATAGGTTGAGATCAGTATGGACTACCATGTTCGCAATATTTCGATGGACAAATATTTCGCCAGGTTCTGTTCCGGTTATTTCATTTGCAGGGACTCTACTATCAGAGCAACCAATCCATAAAAATTCTGGAGTTTGTAAACTTGACAAATGTGAAAAAAAATCTGGGTTTGATTTAACTTTTTCCCTCGCCCATGCCTTATTTTCTAAAAGTAATTTTTCGTATGATTTCATATTTTATTGGATAACATTCTGAGTAATATCGTCAAAAAATTGCTTGTTGTTTCCCTGCGATTGCTTGATGTAGACCCTTATATTTCTGATCTGAGCATTGATAATATAGTCATTAATCATTTCAACTATGTCTTGATCAATGAATTCAGATTTAGTGGCGTCAATTAATACAGCAGTATTTTCTGGTATTTTTTCCAAGGAAGATTTTAAGTAAGGTTTGTTCAAAAAAGAAACTTCTTTGCTGAACCGAATTAAATACCGGAATTCGTCTTTCATTACGAAGACTGATGACTTAAAATTGCTGCGTACTACATAGTACAAGCCAAATAATATTCCTACCAAAATCCCCTTTAATAAGTCGGTGTTGATAATTGCCACAATTGTAACAATAAATGGAAGGAATTGCTCCTTCCCTTTTTTGTACATTTCCTTAAAAATAGAAATTTTTGCAAGCTTATATCCTGTTATAATCAAGATTCCAGCCAATGCAGATAAGGGAATTAAGTTCAATAATTTTGGAAAAACCAATAAGCTTGTCAATAGTAACAATCCATGAGTTATGGTACTTAATTTGGATTGCGCACCTGCATATACATTAGCAGAGCTTCTTACTATGACACTTGTCACGGGCAATCCTCCTAATATTCCAGATACTATATTTCCGATACCTTGAGCCTTCAGCTCGTGATTGGTAGGCGTTATTCGCTTGAAAGGATCCAACTTATCAATGGCCTCAATGCTCAAAAGCGATTCTAGAGATGCGACTATTGCCAAAGTGATGGCTATTGTCCAAACATTAAAATTGTAGATTCCGCTCAAGTCGGGTTTTGGCAAGCTTCCAAATAACTCAGAAACAGAATTATGCAAAGGAATATTGACCAAATGGTCACCGCTCAAATGCAATTCTGAATAATTGGCACCGAGATAACTGTTGAGTCCAATTCCTGCAATTACCACCAGAAGTGGGCCGGGTAAAAATTTTACCCAGGATTGAAGTTTTACCCATTTTGTTTCATAGATCAACAAAATTGCAACAGCCACTAGACCAATGATCACACTGCCGTAGTTGGGATTTTGAATGGCATCAATTATTTCTGAATAAGTGTTTTTATGGTCAATTTGAATAAAACTTTCATCGCCTTCTGGATCAGAATCAATACCTAGAAAGTGCGGTATTTGCTTAAGAATTAATATAATGCCAATGGCTGATAGCATTCCTTTAATTACTGAATTAGGTATAAACTCACCAATCACCCCAGCCTTAGCAAAGCCTAGAATAACTTGCATGATACCTGATAAGATTACAGCAATCAGAAAAAACTCATAGGATGGCAATATGCCAATTGCTGAGGCTACGATAGCAGTCAAGCCTGCAGCAGGGCCACTCACACTCAAAGGTGATTTGCTGATAAAGCCAACCACAATTCCTCCCACAATACCTGCTATAACCCCAGTAATTATTGAAGCATCAGATGCAACCGCAACACCTAGACACAAAGGCAATGCAACTAAAAACACCACTACTGATGCAGGAATATCAGCCAATGTGCTTCTTAACAAATTTTTCATTCAATATTTTTTGGCATCCAAATGTATTCAATTTTTTAGACATCAAATGGGTTTACATTTGATTTTACTCCATTTATGTAGTCATTTGTTGAATAAATCCAAAAAGCATATTATACCAAACCAAAGTTTTGGAAATAACAGCACTAAATCCATAAGAACTGATTATTTACCAACAGCTTTGAATCACAGAACTTTAAGTTGATTTTAGTTACTGCTAATGTTAACACCTTGTGGTCAATTTCTTTTATTTTATGTCATGAAGTTATAAATTCTTATTTTTACACTTCATCTAAGTGAAGCTGATGTCAAGGTTTATTAGTCAAAAGTGGTCGAAGCTAATTGCAAGTCCATCAAAATATATTCTAAAGTTGACCTTGCTCACTTTAGCGATTGTTGATCAGTTCAAGGAGCTGGTCAATTTGCCTGAACCATATGATATCTATCTGAGTTTACTTAGCCGCTATATTATTTTCTTTTTTGTAGTTGAATTTGCGGAAAGGGTAGTAAAATTTTTCTACAGGCAAAGTAAGCAAATTACCAAACCAGATAACATAACCATAGGTATCGGTCAGGTCAGTAGTTTAATTAAAATTACCGGCTTTATCTTCTGGGTCTTGTTGCTTTTTCAAATTGACTTTAAGGAATTGTTTACTTCCTTATCCATCATTGCTGCTGCTATTGCAATTATCGCCAAAGATTATGTTAGCAATGTAATAAGTGGCATTGTCCTCACTTTCAATGACCAAATTAGTATCAATGATCAGATAAAGATTGAAGAAGTGAAGGGTAGAATTATGGATATTAACCTAACCAACATACACTTGTTAACAGAAGATGATGATTTGGTTTATATCCCCAATAATATCGCATTCATGACCAAAATTATTAATTATACTAAGATTGAAATGAAGCGGACGAGTATTGAATTCGAGCTGGATACCCAATTTGTAAGTTCTGTTGAGGACTTGGAACACCGTCTTATTGAAAGTCTTGCCGATTACAAGAATAAAATTAAACCGGATAGTTATAATTTGAAAGTGGTAGAATTGCATAAAAATAATATCTCATTCAAATTTCAGTATGTACTTGCTGATCCCGACAGTGAATTGGAAAAGGAGATCAAAAAGAAGACTATTCGCAGAATTCTCACTATTTTAAATTCGGATAAATTGCGCAATAATCCCATGCCGCAAGACCTTGGTTAGTAATAAAATATTCTAAAAACATCACTCTAATTAGTACTCATACCAGCAAAAAAAGTAATCTTTGACAGATGAAAAGGATACAAGCTTTTATTGCGGTTTATATGATTTTGTGTACTGGTGCAATTGCTCAAAGTGCACTCAACAGCAGTTCAATTTATAATGAATTACTCAAATTGAAGAATACCGCAACGGTCATGTATGTAGCCGCCCATCCTGATGATGAAAATACAAGGTTGATTACCTGGCTCGCTAACGAAAAACACGTGAATACGGTATATTTATCGCTCACGCGAGGAGATGGTGGCCAAAATCTTATTGGAACGGAGGCAGGGCCAGCACTTGGCATGTTGAGAACTCAAGAATTGCTACAGGCACGCGGCATTGACGGTGGTAAACAATGGTTCAGCAGAGCCTACGACTTTGGTTTTTCAAAAAAGGCTGCTGAAACTTTCAGTATTTGGGATAAGCCTGAAATCTTAAAAGATGTGGTCCAAGCCATTCGCTATTGGCAACCGGATATAATGATCAACAGATTCCCAACCGATACCTCTGTGAATACACATGGACATCATACGGCCTCTGCCATATTGGGTTCCGAAGCTTTTGACTTGTCCGCTAAGCAGGATTATGATATAGAAGGAGCAAAAACTCTTGGGTATTGGCAACCAACAAGCCTCTATTTCAATACCAGCTCTTTTTTGTATAAAAGCCAAGCAGATTTTGAGAAGGCTGACAAATCGGGCTTTTCTGTAATCGAAGTTGATAATTATTATCCTCTGTTGGGCAAAAGCAACAACGAAATATCTGCTTTGAGTAGAAGCATGCACAAATGTCAGGCATTTGGATCTATTGGCAACAGAGGCAGCTTCAAGGAGTATTTGTTGTTGTTAAAGGGCACCCAGTCTCCTGTCAAAGATGATATTCTGGCAGGAATAGATCAAAGTTGGAAGAAATTCACTGGTAATGAATCAATAGATAAGCTTATCGATAACATCATCAGGGATTTTAATTTTACTGATCCCTCAAAGTCGCTTGGCAAATTGAAAGAATTGGGTGAAATGATTGTTAAAAATATTCCAGAAGGCAGGTTCAAAGATCGCAAGTTGCAACATTTGAATAAAATATTTGTATCGTGTAGTGGCGTATTTACGGAATTGGTCTGCAATGAATCCACTGGAATTCCGGGTCAAGTTATTTCAGCTAAACTCGAAATCACGCATCGTACACGTGGTATTTTGAAGGTGAATCGCCTAAACTCTGAATTATTGGGTATCGATACTTTTTTTACAGTTTCACTGCCAAGTTTGGGTAGTATTTCATGCCCAATCAGCTTTCAAATTCCCCCAAATTCACAGTACACAAGTCCCTATTGGTTGCAAGAACCTATTGTAAATGGAGCATTTCAAGTCAAAGATAGAAGCTTGATTGGATTACCTGAAACAAAGAAACTGACAGGTCTAAAAGCAGAAATGGAACTCAACGGAATACCAATTAATTTTGACGTCCCTATTACTTACAAGTATGAAGACGCTGCTAGAGGAGAGGTTTATGAGCCATTCGATGTACTTGCACCTGTTACGATGAGTTTGAGTGAGGAAATTGTGCTTTTCACCAATAGTAAAATGAATGATTACTCAGTTTCCATAACGGCAAACCAAGATGGCTTAAATGGCACTTTGATGATAAAAGCCAATCCCAATTGGATAATTGAAAACAATAACCAATCATTTAAGATTGCCAAGAAAGGACAATCCATTGATTTGATATTCCGAGTCAAGGCACCAGAAAAATCTGAAACTACTGATGTGTCCATAATTGCATCCGTCGACAACAAGAATTACAGCTACAATCTTTCAGTTGTAAAATACGATCACATCCCTACTCAAAGAATTATGAAACCTCTTTTTGTAAAATGGGTTTCTGAAGAAATTAAATGTAGCGCCAAGAATGTCGCTTACATCATGGGTGCCGGAGATAAAGTTCCTCAAAGTTTGGAGAAACTCAATATCAACCATAAAATATTCAACAAAAGTGTCCCGTCGGCTCAGGAGTTAGTTCAATTCGATGTTTTGATCATTGGAATTAGAGCTTACAACACAATACCTGAATTGTTTAATGCGCCGTCCATGTTCAAAGCTTATATGGAAAACGGGGGCACTGTTATCGTGCAATACAATACCAATTATGATCTGGTTACCAATGATATTGCACCATTCCCTTTGAAGATTACCCGAAACAGGGTTACAAATGAAAACTCACCGGTACGGATTTTGGAGCCCAACCATCCAATTGTCAATTTCCCCAATAAGATTCTGGATCAAGATTGGAACAATTGGATTCAAGAACGTGGTTTGTATTTTGTTGAAAGTAGCGATCCTAGTTGCGTGAAATTGCTAGGAATGAATGATCCTAATGAAACAACACAGGATGGTTCGCTGGTATATGCAAGTATAGGTAAAGGGCATTTTATTTACACAGGACTTTCATTTTTTCGGGAATTGCCTGCGGGCGTTCCAGGCGCTTGGAAGTTGTGGGCTAACCTTTTATCTGTAGGACATGCCACAAAATAAACCAGAATCTGAATCTATGAAGGCTTGGTATTTAAGCCTTTTCATCGCGCTGATTTTGTTCATTTTCCTATTTTATTATCTCACCATTAGATACAACAAATAATGCTAAACTGGCTGGATTGGAGCATGCTCATTGGATCTTTGGTGGCTATTACATTGTATGGGGTTATGAATCTGAGGAAGAAGACGGATTCCCGTACTTATTTGATGGGTGAAAAGGAATTGCCTTGGTGGGTTATAGGATTTTCAGTGATGTCGACACAGGCCAGTGCCATTACTTTTCTAAGCACACCGGGTCAGGCGTTTTCAGATGGTATGCGTTTTTTACAGTTTTACTTGGGTATTCCGCTTGCCATGATATTCATCTGTGTGGTTTTGTTGCCACGCTTCAGCAGGTGGAATGTGCAAACAGCTTATGAGTTTTTGGAGCAACGGTTTGATCTCAGAGTCAGGACATTGACAGCCTCGCTGTTTCTATTGTTGCGAGGTTTGAGCTCATCCATCACCTTGATTGCTCCAGGTATTATTTTGTCTACACTTTTTGGTTGGCCGATGACATTGACCATCCTAGGTTTAGGAGGTTTTGTATTGATTTATACTTTAATAGGAGGGAGTGAGGCGGTCAGCAAGACTCAGGTTCAGCAAATGAGTATCATGTTGTTAGGGCTTTTGTTGGCCAATGTATTGATCTTTAGAAGCTTGCCCAATGATGTTGGAATAGGTGAAATTTTTACCATCGCTGGTAATGAAGGTAAAATGAAAGTCCTAGATACCAAATGGAATATCAACGAGCGTTATAATATTTGGTCAGGTATTATTGCTGGATTCTTCCTTTTTCTCGCTTATTTTGGTACAGACCAATCTCAAGTGCAAAGATATTTGTCAGGTAAGTCATTGAGAGAGAGCCAGCTGGGTTTGTTGTTTAATGGTTTGTTGAAAGTGCCGATGCAATTTTTTGTTTTGTTTACTGGATTGATGGTTTACATATTTTTCATGTATGAAAAGCCTCCAGTATTTTTTAATCCAAATGTTGAAAATCAAGTCTATGAACAATCGGATAAGCAATACATAGAACAAGTACGACAAAAGCAAGGACAACTCCACGATTCTAGATTGGCTTTGTTGAGTGGTACCCTTTCCAAAGAAAAAGCAGCCATGGTTCGTATGAAATCTGATTCTTTGACCGAGCTGAGAAAATCTGCTATCAAATGGTCAGCAGATCATGGAATAGCCACCCGATCAAAAGATGAAGATTACGTCTTTATGCATTTTGTCCTTCATTATTTTCCCCATGGTGTTATTGGGCTTTTATTGGCGATGATATTTTGTGCTGCTATGTCTTCGATGGCATCCGAGATCAATGCCCTTGCCACAGCATCCCTCGTGGATATTTATCGGCGTAGCGTTGCTCCTGATCGCAATGAAATGCATTACTTAAGAGTTGCTAGATGGCTAACACTTGGTTGGGGATTATTGATAATAGCTATGGCCATTGTTGCTACCCCATTTGATAATCTGATACAAGCAGTAAATATACTTGGCTCATTATTTTATGGAAGTATTTTAGGTATTGTATTAACTGCTATTTTCTTAAAATCCGTTCAAGCCAATCATGTGTTGGTCGCAGCAATGATTTCAGAAGCTTTGGTCCTATATTGCTTCAAATTTACAGAAATTAGCTTTTTGTGGTACAATGTATTTGGGTGCTTGTGCGTATTGTCAGTATCATGGATTTTGAGCAAATTATGGTTCATTGCACCCAAAATTCAAGCTCAGTAAATCTTATCTGGTTGATCATAAAATATTTAGCATGCTAACTCTTGATATACATACCCATATTTTGCCAGAGCATATTCCCAATTGGGTTGAAAAATTTGGATATTCTGGTTTTGTGTCTTTGCATCATCACAAACCTTGCTGTGCAAAAATGATGATCGGCGATAAATTTTTTCGTGAAATTGAGGAAAATTGCTGGAATGCGGATGCTAGAATGAAGGAGTGTGATGGACATGGCGTTCATGTGCAAGTCTTATCTACTATTCCTGTCCTTTTTCATTATTGGGCCAAAGCCAAGGATGCTTATGATACAAGTCGATTTTTCAACGATCACATTGCCCAAATTTGTAAAGTGAATCCCAAACGATTCATTGGACTTGGCACTGTGCCATTGCAAGATCCAGAATTGGCAATTCAGGAAATGCAGCGTTGCAAGGAGATTGGTTTGGCTGGTATTGAAATAGGATCACATGTAAATGACTGGAATTTGGAGGCTATCGAATTGTTTCCCTTTTTTGAGGCTGCATCTAAGATGGAGATGGCTATTTTTGTTCACCCTTGGGATATGATGGGCAAGGACAAGATGACCAAATACTGGCTGCCTTGGCTTGTTGGAATGCCTGCTGAAACATCTTTGGCTATTTGCTCCATGATTTTTGGAGGCATATTTGAAAGATTGCCAAAATTAAAAGTGGCTTTTGCACATGGCGGAGGTTCCTTCCCAGCCACCTTAGGTCGTATCGAACATGGTTTCAATGTTCGACCTGATTTGGTAGCAATTGACAATCCACACAATCCAAGAAACTATTTGGGAAAATTTTGGTTGGATTCTTTGGTCCATGATCCCAATATGCTCAAATACAATATTTCACTATTTGGAGCAGAAAAAATAGCAATGGGATCAGACTATCCTTTTCCTTTAGGCGAATTGCAACCAGGTAAATTGATCAAAGACATGAATTTTGATGAAAAGACTTCGAACATGTTATTGCATGGTGCTGCATTGGAATGGTTATCTTTGGACAAGAATAATTTTGAATAATCTGAATATTATTTCATGATAAAATTAGAGGATGCGATCAGTTTTGATCAAAGTGATGTGCTGAATAAATACCGGGACCAGTTCCATATCCCCAAAGGTAAAGATGGTAATGACACAATCTATTTTTGCGGCAATTCTCTCGGCTTACAGCCTAAAATTACCAAGAGTTACATTGAGCAAGAATTGGAAGACTGGAAGAACATGGGTGTCGAAGGGCACTTGCATGCTAAGAATCCATGGAAACCTTACCATGAATTTTTGACAGATCAAATGGCTAAAATTGTTGGAGCCAAGCCGATAGAAGTTGTAGTAATGAATAGCTTGACGGTCAATCTCCACCTGATGATGGCAAGTTTTTATCGTCCTACTCCCAAGCGACACAAGATCGTAATTGACTACAATCCGTTTCCATCTGATTTGTATGCTGTTCAATCGCAGGCAGCGTGGCATGGTTTTGATCCAGCTGTCTCCATTATAATACTCAAACCTGAATCTGGAAGTGACACAGTATCTATACAATCGATTAAGGAATTGTTGGAGCGAGAGGGGGACAGCATTGCAATCTTTGCATTAGCAGGTGTAAATTATTACTCTGGTCAATTTTATGACGTAAAAACCATAACAAGTTTGGTTCAAGCCTATGATATTCCAATAGGTTGGGACATGGCTCACGCTGCAGGAAATATAGATCTCAAACTTCATGAATGGGGTTGCGATTTTGCAGTCTGGTGCAGTTATAAGTATTTAAACAGTGGACCTGGAAGTCTTGCTGGTTGTTTTGTACATGAAAGACATGCCAATAGGGAAGATTTGCCCAAATTGGCGGGATGGTGGGGCCAAGATAAAGCCATTCGGTTTCAGATGGGTCCTGAATTTCATGCCATTCCGGGTGCTGAAGGCTGGCAAATGTCTAATCCTCCTATTCTTTCAATGGCAGCAATTAGAGCGTCTTTGAGTATATTCGAAGAGGCTGGAATAGATCAATTGAGAAAAAAGTCCATTAAATTGACGAACTTTTTAGCTGAACTTTTATTGAATATTGATAGTGATCGAATATCCTTGATCACTCCAACAAACTCTGAAAATAGAGGAGCACAGTTGTCAATAAGAGTAAAAGGTGCGGACAAAAGTTTGTTCCATGGCTTGATGTCTCAAAATGTAATTTCGGACTGGAGAGAACCTGATGTAATTCGGATTGCACCAACTCCATTGTACAATACTTACAAGGACGCGTTCCAATTCACTGAAATTCTTAAATCATTGTTGTAATATCGGGCAATAGAAGCTTGTTTGAGTTGATCCACTAAAAATTAAATGCAGATGAAGAAAAATATTACAATAGTAGGAGCGGGATTGTGTGGAAGTCTGTTAGCCATCCGATTGGCGCAAAGAGGATATAAGGTGCAATTGTTTGAACGTCGTTCTGATATGCGTAAATCTGAGATGTATGCAGGTCGATCCATCAATCTTGCCCTCTCGGATAGAGGTATAAGAGCTCTGAAAATGATAGGAATGGATCAGTTTATGTTATCAGAGTCCATCCCAATGGAAGGGAGAATGATTCACAGTGTTGATGGCAATCTGTCCATGCAGCCCTACAGTGGTCGTCCAGGTGAGTTCATCAATTCAATTTCACGAGGTGGATTGAACATTGGATTATTGAACAAAGCGGCTGAATATCCGAACATTGAAATGTTTTTTGAAGCTGAATCTACTGGTGCCAATTTAAATAAAGCAACTGTTCAATTCAAACTTGCTGATGGAAGTATTGTGAATGTAGAAGATTCAATCGTATTCGGAACCGATGGAGCGGGAAGCGCTATTCGGCAGTCAATGATGTCAGATGCAGGTCGATTGAGATTCAATTTTTCCTTGGATTTTCTTTCAGCAGGATACAAAGAACTACATATTCCGCCCAGTAAACTGGGAGAGCATTTGATTGAAAAAAATTCTTTGCATATTTGGCCAAGGAATAAATTTATGATGATTGGGTTACCGAATCTGGATGGAAGTTTTACAATGACCGTTTTTCAGGATTTTGAAGGCGAAGAAGGTTTTAATTCGCTTGATACGGATGATAAAATCCATGCCTTCTTCAGCAAGCATTTCGCGGATGCATTGGCACTGATGCCAGACTTGGTGAATGATTTTAAAACTAATCCTACAGGTAGCTTGGGGACTGTTCGCTGTTATCCTTGGCAAGTGGATGGAAAGTTTGTCTTGCTCGGTGACGCTGCTCATGCAATTGTACCATTTTACGGCCAAGGCATGAATTGTGCTTTTGAGGATGTAGTAATTTTGGATAACTTACTGGATGAAATGGGAGACAATTGGGAAGGGGTGCTTGATGCTTTTCAAAAATCCCGCAAACCCAATGCCGATGCAATAGCAGATCTTGCAATTTTTAACTTTATTGAAATGCGTGACTTGGTTGCAGATCCTATTTTTGTAAAAAAGCGACAACTTGAAACTAAACTCGAAGCCCATCATCCTGATTATTTCAGCAAATACAGCATGGTAACATTCAGAGAGGATTTACCCTATTCTGAAGCAAAGAGAAGAGGAGATTTTCAGAATGAGTTTTTGATGGAACTTTGCACAAACACTGACGACATATCGACCTTGGACACCGCAACAGTACTAAAAGATTTGAAATCTTGGATGGAGCTGAAGGATATTATTTGAGCAATGTAATGGATCCTTGTCGGGTCAATTCTTTGTTGTTGCAATCATAGATCACCCGATAAAGATAGACACCCGGATTTGCGGGTTCCCCCTTGATTTTTCCGTCCCATCGGGCTGTCACGTCGTTGGTGGTGAAAATTTTACCTCCCCATGCATCAAAAACATCGAAGGACTTTACTGCTTGAATGATAAAAGGGTTGCTGATTCCAAAATCATCATTGAGATTATCTCCGTTGGGAGTGAATGCATTGGGTAAATAGATATCACTGCAAGTTAAAGATGCGGGATCGACCACTTTTACAAGCAGTGTGTCACTTGATACACAACCATCAGAGTTGAATTCCAGCTTGTAAGTTGTTGTAACAGGTGGGCTTAATGTTGTGAGAGCTTGTGTGGGATCAGCCACACCCACCGCAGGTTTCCATGCAAAAGAAGAGGCACAGGTATTGGTAATTCCAATATTGACCGTTCCTCCCAAATAAATCAAAGTGTCAAAGTTTGTAATTTGATCTGGTTTGATGTAGAGTTCCTTGACAGATTTTTCAGAAAGTGAAGAATTGTAAACCCGAAGTTCGTCGATAGTGCCCTTAAATAAAATTTCATTCGGACATGGTCCTGTTGCTACATTGATTGGTTCGTTGTTTTTGAAGATTAATCTTTTGGCAGAAACTCCTGAAGCTGCTTGAATGCCATTTAGAAATAAACGATGTGTTCTGGTGTTACGCTGCACAACTACGTGCTGCCAACATTTGGTTAAGTCGAGTTTGGAAGTCAATACTATTCTTTCGGTAGCACTCTCTTGGAGTAAAACTGTTATGGTATTGGAAGTCAAACTGTAATTTATTGAAATGCCTTTTCCGTTGTCGCAATTTTCACGTTTGCTCAAGATGACTTGATTGCCAACATTAACGAGGGGCTTAAAATAGAAACTTAAGGTAAAGTCAGTGCCTGCAAGGACGTCTAGCACAGTTCCTACTATGAAAAGATTGTCATCCAAGCCATCAAATTTTAGCGCCTTTCCTTTTACACCACAAACGCACTCTGGCGCCCCGTTTAATTGAGCAACATTGCCACTTCCTGTTACATCTTGTGCATCACAATCATCAAAACTTACATAAAGGGATAAGTTCTTATTGTTTTGAGCACCCAAAAAGGACACACCAAATAAACAAAAGTATAATACAATAAATTTCTTCATATCAATCCATGACGGCTTTAGGAAGGGAACGTAACAATTGCCTTAATGTTTTTTAAAACTGGGATAATTATCCTGGTTTAAGCATATCAGTCAGACCTCCGAGCCCGCCAGGTAACATAGTAGACAACATTTGTTGTGTTATCGCTGCCTGTTTGATTTGAGCTTTTTTGATAAATTCATTGGTTAATACCAATAAAAGGTCCTCAAGTTGTTCTAAGTTTTCATTTACTTGAAATGAAGGATTGATGACAATATTTGTAATCTCAGGCTGTGCATTTCCGCGAATTGTAACAATTCCTTCTGAATCATTTACTTCCACTAATGAAGAAGCCATTTGATTCTTTATTTCTTTTTGTTTTGCTTCAAAATCTCCAAACATGGTATTAAAATCTTTTTTTACTACTAAAATTCATATCAGGTTCAGGTGCTCCGAAATAGTAAGATAGTTGAAAATTTGAAGTGACAAACCAATCTTTGTTGGGTTTACCCAATTTGCTGATCCCATCAATATAATCTGCAGTAGTTGGATACCACATCAATTCTGCACCAATTGTAATATTTCCAGTCAAATCCCACCGTAGTCCAGCACCAAAAGGTATTGTTAAGAAGGTTGACTTATCACCTTCTTCGGGCAACTTTGTTTCATCACAGTTACGACAACCCGTGCTGTGAGGAGCCTGCAAAAAACCCGCACCGATGCTGAGGTATGGCGACCAAGACAACAGCAGTTCCCCAACTTGGTTGAAACGATCTTTACGCAATGGAAAATACTCCACATGCGCTGAAAAACTGATAAAATTACTTGTGAAATAAGCACCTCTGACAGCCTCATTTGGCGTGTAAAAATCATCCCCTTCTAATTTTCCTACCATCCCTTGAAGTCTATAACCTAAGTATCTTTTGGCTTGATACCTTATACTTCCACCGTAAACAGCGTTCATTAGCCTAGTTTGAAGTAACTCATTGTTCAAGTCCCCATAGTAAATAGCAAATCCCATTTGTAGGGAACCATCTAATTTTTGTTGTGCTTTGGCGTTTAGTCCAAAAAAGGCAAGCAGAAGAACTGCGAATAATTTTCTCATATGTTTAAATCGGCGCTCAAAGATAATTCAATCATTTGAACTGCCGAAATAGTATATGTTAAGGAACCAATAATTTAACTGTCTTTCTAATATTTTTATTGATTAGGCAAACATAATATATACCCGAATTCAATTTTGAGACTGGAATTTGAATTGTAGTTCTATCAGAGTCAAAGTTTTTGGAGAAAAGCACCCTTTGGTAGTTATCTACGAGTTCTATCTGGTAACTCTCATCAGCATAACTGCTATTCGAAAGTTCTACAGTAATTTGACCACCTTGATCATAGTAAGCTTTTAAAGCTTGGTCTGAATTGATGTCAACTGAAATGATTTTGGATATTTCCTCTTTGCCGTCATCATCCACCTGTCTCAGGCGATAATAATTTGTTCCATTTTGAGGTTTATCGTCGCTGAAAGAATAATTATGGGTTTTAGTGCTGGTTCCTTCCCCTTGGACTTTGCCTAATTGGATGAAATCAATAAGATCATTTGAATGTTCTACAATGAATTCTCTGTTGTTTTGCTCTGATAATGTTTGCCATTCAAGCAAGATTCCGCCAGCTTTTCTGGACCCAATAAATTTAGATAATTCAACTGGTAATGGTTTTGGGGCAGTAGTGATGACAATATCATCTATGTTGAGCCTGTCTCTTATACCCGTGCCTATCTCATAATAAATCCATCTTATTCTTAAGTCTGCTAAGTCATTAGCAGCAGCAGGCAGTTCAACTGAAAATAGAGTTCCATCGGGTGTAATTTCTTGAATAAACATATCATCTTCTACATCATTCCAACTACCTCCTACACTTGCATTTTTCCACTGCAATTCAATATAATTGTTATTGCTGTTAAAGCTTACGGTTCCGACTACCCATTCTACTGTTATAGATGCTCTTCCAGTAACATCTGCCCTAAACTGGAAACAAGCTCTTTGCGTACCAGTATTTCCCCGAAAACTCATGCAGCCAATTTGTTCGTCTTTCCATCTTCCTGGATTGTTGGCATTCGCATAAAAGGCATCTGTTGGTAGGTCATTAATGAATGAACCATCTGTATCTGTAGATTGGGTCCCCAAACTAAAATATAAAGGGTATGCATTCCCATTGTATTCAGGAAGGGTGTAGATACCTCCACTTGTCAAGTCACATTTAGCCGGTACCGTTATTTGGCCGTAAATAAGAAAAGGGAAAAACAGCAGAATGCCCTGTATTACTAGAAATATAGTTTTATTTAAAATACGCATGTCAAATCTATATTTAGTCATTTCATGTATAATAAACGGCAATACTATGAAGCTTTTACAAGATCAGTGTTACGTCTTCGGTTTGTTGTGTGACATAGCTTCAGGTCGTTGATATATATATAAAGTCATGATTATCATACTTCTGCCTGTGCTTAATTCGGTGAATATATTTACTTTTTCTGTAATATTTCAAACAATGTACTTGTTTTATAAAGCAAGAAAAATTTGAATAAAATCGAAAGATTCGGTGCTAAAATTGTAGCAAGATTCTAATAAAATATTTTGTAGAATCGGATGTAATTGCTTTTTTAACAGGTTAAATTAAGTATTTTTCAAATTGAGTTAGCAACAAAGAACTCTCACTTATTGTGACAACATTGGAAGAAGCTGATATAATTATGTATCGTTTTCTACAGAAGTATTTCTAACTCCAATTATTCAAAAGAAATTATTATTTCAAGAATGAACTTTTATCCCCAAAACCCATCTAGACAATTAGGCATTCATCAAAAATAATATGCGTTAAATATTCGTTAGAAATCACATCATTTGTTTGATTTGTGATACAATTCGTATATTTGTGCCAATGCATCAATCGGGATTCAATATTGGAAATATAGTAAAAGTAAGTCTTTTTGCGGTTTTGCTGATGGTTCAATCAGTTGAATCGATGCACGTATTAACTCACACTGCACATTTTTCACTCGAAAACAAGGACAACTCGACGACAGTGTCTAAACACGAAGCTTGCTTGCTTTGCACCCATTACTCGCAAATATTTAATGAATTCGTTGAACTCAATCAATACAAATCCTACGCTGTTTCTTTAGGCTATATTTTAGTTTCAATTCAACTATCTGAAACCCATTCCAGTCCAATAGAGTGTCTCAAATCAAGGGGACCGCCACCTGTGATCGCTTAACTTTTACTCAGTTTTAGCTTTCTAAATTTCAATCAAAAAATCAATGTTTAAGCTTTATGTGCTTGCAACACTGTTGTTATTGACAACAGGAGTTCAAGCCCAAAAATGCAACCTGAGCATTCACGGTCAAGTAGTTGATGTCTCAACTGGTTTATCAATTGAGGGTGCTACAGTTATTTTGGTGTACCAACATCTTGGCGCTACAACAGATGCGGATGGGCATTACACCATTGATGGCATTTGCCATGATACTGCCACAGTTGAATGTGGTTTTGTTGGATGCAAACATAGATTTACCTTGCTCGATTTGAAGAATAGCAAAAGCGAACTGAATTTTAAGTTGTCAGAGGAGACCACTCATTTACACGAAGTTTCTGTATTTGCATCGAAAGTTCCTCTATCCACCTCTGTGCCAAGGCAATTTGTAGATACCTTGATATTAGCCAATCGTCGATCCGTGAATCTGACAGAAACCCTCAAATCGATATCTGGAATAACATCATTAAATACTGGAAGCTCAATTGCCAAACCTATGATACATGGTTTAACTGGTGATAGGATCATTATTTTGAACAACGGCATTATCCAGGAGGGAAATCAATGGGGTGATGAACACGCACCAGAGATTGATCCTTTTTTAGCCACCAGTATTTCTGTAATTAAAGGCGCTGAAGCCGTTCGCTATGGAAGTAATGCAATGGGCGGTGTTATATTGGTGGAAGCCGAAAAGCTCAATGATTTGAATGCCCTAAAAGCTGATGTTTACTCAGGCTATTCACTAAATGGAAATGGCTTGTATGTTTCTGCTCAATTATCGACTCCTATTATAAAAAAGTGGGGATTGAAAGGCAGAATCCAAGGAACATACAAGTATGCTGGTAATTTAAATACTCCTTCATACTTTCTGAGAAATACCGGATTGCGGGAGTACAATTTTTCATGGACTTTGCAAGCCAAGCCTTTGGGTTGGGACACTGAGGTATTCTACAGTCAATTCAACAATTGGTTAGGCATTCTCCGCGATGCTCATATTGGCAATGTAACTGATCTTGAAGCAGCAATTGAACGTGGAAAGCCGCTAACTGATCCCGGTTTTACCTACCACCTTGAGCGACCTGCGCAACATGTTGAGCATGAATTGACAAAGTTTAAAACTGAAAAGACTTTTCGTAAAATTGGAACAGCTTACTTTTCATTGGCAAGACAGTTTAACAGGAGAGGAGAGTTTGATGCCCATATTCCTTTCAGTTCTGATCGTGAAATAAGTGGACTTCCCGAAATCCGTTTTCAACTAGTAAGCTGGCAAGTCGATGGAGGACTTGAACACAAACTGGGTCAACATGTCTCTGGAAAAGTTGGTTTTCAATACATCAATCAGAACAACAATACCAACGGTACTTTGATTCCTGACTATACCACTGAAATACAATCTGTTTATTTGACTGAACAATGGCGGAAGTACCCATTTCCGCTGAAGTTTGAAGCTGGGTTGAGAATTGATAAAAAAACGATTTCTACATTTTATAGAAAGTTTCCTTTTCAACTCAATCGCTCTTTTCTGAACACTTCTTATAATATCGGAACCATTTATCAGGTCAATCCGCACGTGACTCTGCGAGCTGGTTATAATGTGGCATGGAGAGCGCCAAATGTAAGTGAATTGTTCAGCGAAGGGCTTCATCATGGTACGGCAAGTTATCAAATAGGTGATCCAAATATTCAGGCCGAAATCGGCCACAATTTTTCAGTTTCAAGCGAACTGAACTACGAGGATTTGCTGAGTTTGAACTGTCAAGTGTACCTGAATAAAATGAATGGATTCATTTATCAGGAACCTGTTTATCCACCTACATTGACCATCAGAGGAGCATTTCCTACATTCAAATACAAACAGACAGACGCAATGTTGAGTGGATTGGATTTCGACATGAAATACAAACTTGCTCCAGCAATATGGTTCAATTTGAGGGGAAGCACGCTTTTTGCTTACAACCAAGTTCAAAAGGACTGGATAATTTTTATGCCATCCGATAGGGTTTCTACAGGATTGACAATCCGACACAAGAATATCGGTAAACTTATGAATAATACACTTACACTTGATGTTGCTCATGTATTTCAACAAAATCGCACTCCTGACAATATTTCCGACTATGCACCACCGCCAAAACCCTATACCTTGCTTAATCTTGATTTCAACACCAGTATTGATATTGGCAGCCAACAGCTCAACATTGGGTTTTCTGTCAATAATCTGCTGAACACTGCTTATCGCGAGTACATGAATAGGTTCAGGTATTTTTCCGATGAGATGGGAACTCAAGCTGCTATTCATTTTCATTTACCAATTTCTAAAAAATCAAAAACTTAATTAACATGAAAAATTTATTTTCAAAAATGGCTTTTTTAGCCTTAGTGTTTGTATCAATTGTTGTAGTTTCTTGTAAAAAAGAAGACAACCATGACCATGGTTCTGATCAAGAACAAATTACGACAGCAACAATAACTTTCTCTTTGCCAGGTGGGGTTACTGCTACTGCAAGCTGGAGAGATATTGATGGCGCAGGTGGTAATAGCCCTGTTATTGATACATTGGTCCTCAATCCAATAACTACGCCTTTAAATTACACAGCAACAATTTCATTTTTGGATGAGTCAAAAACACCTGCTTTAAACGTAACAGAGGAAGTGCAGGAAAAGAGTGATGAACATTTGTTGGTACTTCAACCAAGTGCAAATCTTAACTGGTTTATCGTAACCAATGACAAAGATAAAAATGGCAAGGATTTGGGGCTCAATCAAACAGTAACTGTAGCAGGTTCAGGAAATGGTACACTTCGAGTTGTCCTGAAGCATGAACCTGACAAAAATGCATCAAATCCTCTTAATACTGGTGAAACTGATCTTGACATCATAATTCCAGTAAGAGTTAACTAAAAAGTATTTTAATCCAATGATAAAAGGGAGCACAAATATGAGCTCCCTTTTTTTATGAAAAATCGTCTGGGCCGATATTTTACAAAACTGCTATTGCATCATTTTACGACAGAAATAGAGTAAAATAGAAGTTAACAGACTGATTATTAGCATGCTTGTAAAAGGAAAAAACACACTTGTATTTTCTGATTTGTAGTGAAAATCGCCAGGAAGTTTGCCGAACCAATTCAAAAAATTTCCAAAGTACATCCATCCAACCCCAGAAAGGATAAGCACAATACCAAAAAAAATGAGCAATTTTGCAGTCTGCATCCTTACAAAAGTAAGTTAATACTGCCAATGCTGATATGCCAATAATTAAACCTTCCGAACAATTTAATTTTTCTTGGTGGTCTAAGCACCCACACTTGAGTACATTGATCCCTTCTTTTTTTAGAAAGGTTGAATTAACCAATTATATGAGGCAGAGGATTGTGACCCCTGACCATGACTTTTTGGATATAGATTTTTTGGATGGTAGCCATGAAAAAGTGGTTGTATTGACACATGGATTAGAGGGTAACAGTGGCAAGCATTATATAAAAGGAGCAGCAAAGGTTTTTCATGAAATGGGTTATACAGTCGTCGCATGGAATTGTCGAAGTTGTAGCGGTGAAATGAATAACTCCAGAAAATTTTATCATCATGGAGATACCGAAGATTTGAGCTTGGTACTTCGTTGGGTTTCTGAAAAATGGCCAAGTGCCTCGATTGGCTTGACCGGATACAGTATGGGCGGTGTAATCAATACCAAAACCATCATTATGGAAGAAAATATTCCAAGTATCCAATGGTCGGCAGCTATATCAACACCTTGTAATCTTGAGGATTGTGCCTTATCACTTGATGAGAGACGCAATTGGATTTACAGGAAGAAATTTTATAAAGATCTCAAAATCAAATTGGAAGCAAAGCGGAAAATATTTCCGGACCTGTTTCATGAAGGCGTATGGAAGCAAATTAAAACCTGGAGAGATTTTGATACCTTGGTAAGTGCACCTATGAATGGTTTCAAAAATGTACAGGAACTATACAGCCAAGCCAGCTTGAATAATTTTTGGAAAGGTTTAAAGGTGCCAACCTTGGTACTGAATGCATTGAACGATCCTTTGCTTCCCAATCATTCCAATCCAATTGCCGTAGCTGAAAATCATTCGTTTTTGAATCTGGAGTTGGTTGATTTTGGTGGACATTGCGGATTTATTGAATCGCACGATACCCAAACATATGCTGAGATCAGAATACGCGAATGGGCGTTAAAATATTTAGGATAGAAAACCTGCTTTGTGTCAAAGAGTATAAATTGAAGAATTATTGTCCCGAGCTCTTTCTATTGTTGAGTTCGTCTCTTAGTTTGGCAGCTTTCTCATAGTCCTCATTGCTCAGTGATTCTTCAAGTAAGCTTGTCAACTCATCGGTTGAAAACCCGGACATGTCATTTGGGTTTTTTGAAGTTTTAGATTTTCTCGAAGGTTTTATTGGATTTGCTTCCAATTCTTCATCAGGCTCTTCCAATATCACACCTGCGGCATCAAGTATAAACTCGAAGGTATAAATTGGGCAATTGAATCGAACAGCTAATGCAATTGCATCAGAGGTGCGAGAATCAATTTCAACCACTTGCCCATCTTTTTCGCATACCAACCTTGCATAAAATATACCATCCAATAAATTATTGATGATGACTTCGGTTAATTTTATGTCAAAAGTATCAAGTGTGCTTTTGATTAAATCATGGGTTAAAGGACGATTGGGCGTCATGTTTTCCATTGCTACTGCAATAGATTGCGCCTCAAAACCTCCAATGATGATTGGTAATCTTCTGTTGCCATCTTTTGCGCCAAGTACGACAGCATAATTATGGGACTGAGTAACACTGTGTGACAACGCAGTTATGTACAATTCTATTTTCTTCATTCCGCTCAAAGGACAAATGGAGTTTATCTTAGTGATTAGCTGCTTGCAATTGCTTGATTGCTGCTGTTAATTTTGGAACAACTTCGAACAAATCACCAACCACACCATAGTCAGCTGCTTTGAAGAAAGGAGCTTCCGGGTCTTTGTTGATAACTACTATTACTTTGCTATTGTTGACGCCTGCAAGGTGTTGAATGGCACCTGAGATACCTATTGCTATATATAAGTTTGGTCTAATTGCTATACCTGTCTGTCCTACATGTTCGTGATGAGGTCTCCAGTTTGCGTCTGCTACTGGGCGTGAGCAAGCTGTTGTTGCACCTAATAGTTGGGCCAATTCTTCGATCATTGCCCAGTTTTCAGGTCCTTTCATCCCACGACCTGCACTAACAACTTTTTCAGCTTCAGGAAGTGGTACTTGACCTTCCACTCTTTCATGACTGATAATTTTGGTTTTTGATGCTGTGGGTTCAACTGTCATTATTTCAACCGGACAATCTGCCCCCGTTTGTAATGGTTTAATAGCATTTCCCATTACGGTAATAACCTTGGTAGGTGTTATAACTTTCAAGTTAGCTATTGCTTTTCCTGAAAAAACATATTTGCTAATAATGCCATCAGAGCTCGGCAATGCATTTGCTCCTGACACCAAACCTGCTTTCAAACGCACTGCTATCCGTCCTGCAACAGCTTTACCGACACTAGTATTGCTTAACACAACCGTGTTGGCACCTATTTGTTGAGCGACAGTAGCAATTGCAGAACTGAAACTCTGACTGTCAAAACTTCCAAAAGAAGCATGTGGAATATGTATCACCTTAGTTGCGCCGTATTGACCCAAATTTTCAGCGTTGCTGATATTTCCCAATACCAAAGCAATGGCTTCTTGGCCTATTGATTTGGCATAAATTGCTCCATAAGTAACCGCTTCCAGAGCAGTTTTTTTGAAAAGCCCATTTTGATTTTCAGCGAATATTAATACTGACATGGTTTCTTTTTTTTTAATTTTATATCACCTTGGCTTCCTCGTGAAGCAATCGAACCAACTCAGTCATATTGTTAGGATCTACCATTTTAACTGACGTCTTTCCTACTGGTATGTCATATTTGACTACTTCCAATGTCTTCATGGAAGGAGCAGGGGCTACAACATTCAATGGTTTGGATTTCGCCATCATAATTCCTTTCATATTGGCTATTCTTTGTACAGCCAGTCCTTTGGCAGCGGATAAAACAATGGGTAATTCTACCTCCAAGTTTTCGGTTCCACCTTCTATTTCACATGAAACTGTCGCTTTGTTTTCGCTTATATCCAGTTGATTTGCATACGATAAGTAGGGCAGATCTAAAAACTCGGCAAGCATACTTCCAACTTCAGAACCATTGTAGTCAATTGTTTCCTTTCCCAAAAGAATCAAGTCAAAGCCTTTATCTTTAGCATATTCCGAAATTTGGAAGGCACAATCCATACCATCGGCAGGAATGGTATCTATACGAACAGCATCATCAGCTCCGATGGCAAGTCCTTTTCGGATGATGGTATCGTTATCAGCATTTCCAACATTAATCATGGTTACAGTACCACCTTGTTGCTCTTGCAATTCCAATGCACGAACCAATGCATACCACTCATCATACGGATTCATGATGAACTGAACACCAGCTGTGTTGAAGACCTTATCTCCTTCAATAAATGAAACTTTAGCAGTTGTGTCGGGCGTCTTGCTGACGCATACCAATATTTTCATGCTTTTTTTTGATATTTGTTCCGTTTTAATAAACACCTCAATCAGTTGAGGGTTCATTAGAAGGTGCAAAGATAAGAAATATTTTAGGCTTAACCTATACTGAAAAAATCTATACAGAACAATATGTCAAACAATCGATTAGATCAAATTAAGGCAATGTTGCTTGAAAATCCTGAGGATTCGTTCCTGAATTTTGCCTTAGCCAAGGAACATGAATACCGTTCAGATAATGAAGCGGCTTTGGGAGTTTATCAAAAGCTAGCAGAAACTGACCCAAATTACACCGGTACTTATTATCACCTGGTTAAACTTCTTTCTACTGAAGGCAGAGACACAGAAGCTATTGAATGCGCCGATAAGGGTTTAGAGATCTGCAAAATGCTGGGTGACAAGCATGCATTTGGTGAGTTGAGTCAATTGCGCTGGGAAATCAGTGACGATGAGTAAATTTATAAATTGATGGTACCACCTCCAGTGTACTCTGTTGGCCCTGATAAGTAAACATTGGTGTATTTGTCTTCTTTTTTTACGAAGTCAACTGCCAGCAATCCGCCTTTTGCTTGAACTTCAAGATGTTTCTCAAAAAGTCCAGGATTCATTTCATGCCAAGCAATAGCTGCGGCAGTTACACCAGTTCCACAGGCCAATGTTTCACGCTCAACACCACGTTCATAAGTGCGAATGTGGAGCAAGTTGTCTTGTTGATCGATAAAATTGACATTGATACCATCTAGCTTAAATTCTGGGCTGTTTCGGATTGATCGCCCTTTGGAATCCACATCTACTTTATCCAGATCTTTTACTTGAATTACAATATGTGGTGAGCCAGTATTGATTACATAACCCAATGGGTGTTTTTGCCAAGTTAGGACATCTGACATGCTTATTTTTACCTTGCCATTGGCTTCAATTACACCAGAATGTATTCCGTCAAATGCCTTGAATCGTGTACTAGATTTTATCAATCCAATATCTTTGGCAAATCGAACAGCGCAACGTCCCCCATTGCCACACATGCTACCTAAACCACCATCCGCATTGTAATAATCCATCTCAAAGTCGGTATCATCTTCATTCTTTAAAGCAATCAACCCATCTGCATTTCCTAATTCCGAACATAATTTTTTTACAATTGACTTTTCTTCCAAGAATGAATAAATTGCCATCAAATTATTAATCATAACAAAGGAATTACCGGCACCGTTGTAAAGATAATAGTCGATCGCTTTTGATGATTGGTCCATATTTAACATTTTTTTAGCACGATTTTACAAGGCCTGAGAGTTTTTAAATAATCAAAACGGATTTTCAAGCGTTGTAAGTACAAATATAATTCAATGATTGCTCGAAAGTATTTTATTGTGAGTTTGATTAGTTTGATCGTAAGCGGAGTAACAAGTTATTCCCTCATCTATCAGTTCCAATCAACTTGGCAGAAAAACCATGCATCCTCTCAGCCTATCCGATTTGTCAGCAACGACGCTGAGCCAAGTGTCATCAATTCTGGAAGATTTGCAGGTTCTTCACCTACTTCATTTACTAGGGCCGCTGCACAATCCACACCATCTGTTGTACACATAAAATTTATGTCCGGCAAAGATGATAACATTTGGGGAATGGAAACAGGAACTTCATCAGGATCTGGTGTAATCATTTCAGCAGATGGATACATCATAACCAATAGGCATGTGGTTGAAGGTGCGACCGAACTTTTGGTTACCTTAGCTGATAATCGTGAGTTCAAAGCGAGGATAATAGGTCAGGATGCCTCCACAGATATTGCTGTAATAAAAGTGAATGCTAAAAATTTGGATCCCATAAGCATGGGCAACTCTGATTCTTTATCTGTTGGAGAGTGGGTATTAGCAGTAGGAAATCCATTTAATCTGAGTAGCACTGTTACTGCTGGTATAGTTAGCGCGAAAGGCAGAAGTATTGATATTTTGGATGACGCTTATAGGATAGAGTCATTTATTCAAACCGATGCAGCCGTCAATCCAGGTAATAGTGGTGGTGCTTTGGTAAACACTGCGGGCAATTTAGTAGGTATCAATACAGCTATAGTTACCAAATCGGGACGTTATGAGGGTTACTCCTTCGCTGTGCCCGTCAATGTTGTACGTAAGGTTGTGAAAGATATCATAGAATTCGGGACAGTACAAAGAGCTATTCTGGGTATAGGTCCTGAAGATCTGACAGATAATTTGGCCAAGTCATTGCGTTTGAGAGAAGTTTCAGGTGTATATGTAGGACGGGTAAATCCAGGAGGTGCCGCAGATAAAGCCGGTTTAAAGCCAGCTGATGTGATCAGGAGGATTGACAAATCGCTAATCAATAGTGTACCTAAATTGCAAGAAGTATTGGCTACCTATAGACCAGGCGCAATGATTGACATCGAATACATCCGTGACGGAAAATCTTTTTTTACGAAAGCAACTTTGCAAAACAGAATGAATGAAAGTATAAATGTTGCTGCCACCACGGACAAAATCAGTGACGAACTGGGCTTTGAACTGCGCGGACTCACAGGAGAAGAAAAAACCAAAATCGCCCGAGGTGCTGCGATAGTGCATTCTATTACCAAAAAGGGAGTTATTGCTCAAACCAATATGGAATTGGGATTCGTTATTACCAGGGTCAATGAGGTTTTGGTAAATACTCCTGCTCAAGTTCTGAACGAAATTAAAAAGATCAATGGGATTGTTAAGTTGGATGGTGTGTACGTAAATTATCCAGGTAGATACAGCTATCAGTTCCGCAGATAAAATCATCTAAATTTAAAAAAAACGGGAAGGAGAAGCTATTGAATAGTTTCTCCTTCTTTTTTTAATAACTGATTTTTTGATCATTTTGAATCCAAGCCAGAAATGGATCTTGTGATTTTTCGATATTGATGTGTACGGTTGGAATTGATCTTTGATCAGATGGCAACTTAAGTTCATCATAAATAAAAGCATCATCAAAGCCTGATTTGGCGGCATCATCTGCAGTAGCAGCAAATACCAAACGCTTGGGTCTAGCCCAATAAATTGCACCAAGACACATCGGGCAAGGTTCGCATGAACTGTAAATAGTGCAGTCGGTTAGTTGCATGTCGTTCATTTCATGACAAGCGTTGCGAATGGCTACAATTTCAGCATGTGCGCTTGGATCATTCGACTGAACAACATGGTTTGTCCCTTCAGCTATAATTATTCCGTTCCTCACCACAACTGCTCCAAATGGCCCTCCGCCATTGGCAACATTTTGAACAGCTATTGCTATAGCTCGACTTATAAATTCAAAATCTTTTGAACTTTGTTCTTCATTAAGCATCTTACATTCTGTATTTTCGTGAAATGGGAATATCTTGCGCTAGAAATATAAAAGTAAGCAAAGAAAGGAATATTATGGCAGAACAAATAGATTTAGAAAAATCCAAAGCTGAAGACAAACTGAAGTTAGAAGTTTCAAGAATGAAGCAATTGGTAGCCCGAATTGAGTTAGGTGGCGGTGTTGAGAAGTTGGATAAGTTGAGAAGCCAAGGCAAAATGACTGCTCGGGAACGCATCAAATATCTGGTAGATGAAGGAACTGAACCTATAGAAATTGGCGCATTTGCTGGATACGAAATGTATAAAGACCATGGAGGATGTCCGGGCGGAGGAGTGGTAATAGTACTTGCCTACGTTTGCAAAAGATTGTGTGTAATAGTCGCAAACGATGCTTCAGTAAAAGCAGGAGCTTGGTTTCCGATCACAGGTAAGAAAAATCTTAGAGCTCAAGAGATTGCGATGGAAAATCGGATTCCTATTATTTATTTGGTGGACAGTGCAGGCGTTTATCTGCCCATGCAAGACGAAATATTTGCTGACAAAGAGCATTTTGGCAGAATTTTCAGAAATAATGCACGGATGTCAAGCATGGGAATTCCGCAGATTGCTGCAATAATGGGTAGTTGTGTAGCTGGTGGAGCCTACCTACCAATCATGTCGGATGAAGCTTTGATTGTTGAGAAAAACGGAAGTGTTTTTCTGGCTGGCCCTTATCTGGTAAAAGCTGCAATAGGGGAAGAAATAGATCAAGAGACATTAGGCGGTGCTACAACCCATTGTGAAATATCGGGTGTGACAGATTATAAAATGCCAAATGATCAAGTATGCCTGGATACGATAAGGGGACTTGTAGATAAAATGGGGCACAACATCAAGGCAGGTTTTGATAGAGCGGACGCAAGTTTGCCAGCGGTTGAGCCAAATGATATTTATAGCGCAATGCCTGATTCTTCAACCAAGCCATATAGTATGAAGGAAGTCTTGAAGTGTTTGGTCGACGATTCTAAATTGATCTATTATAAGGAAGAATATGGCAAAACGATTCTTTGTGCCTATGCGCGTATTGATGGTTGGGCGGTAGGAATTGTTGCCAATGACCGAAAAGTAGTTAAAAATGCCAAAGGTGAAGTCCAGATAGGTGGAGTGATCTACAATGAAAGTGCGGATAAAGCCACTCGATTCATTATGAATTGCAATCAAAAAAAGATCCCGTTGGTTTTTCTTCATGATGTAACAGGTTTTATGGTGGGCAGTAAATCTGAACACAGTGGAATCATAAAGGATGGAGCCAAAATGGTTAATGCTGTTGCGAATTCAACTGTTCCTAAGTTTACGGTCATAATTGGTAACTCTTATGGTGCAGGGAACTATGCCATGTGCGGAAAAGCCTACGATCCCCGATTGATTGTAGCATGGCCAACAGCAAAAATAGCAGTCATGGGAGGAGCACAAGCAGCAAATACATTATTGCAAATACAACTCAGTTCCATCAAAGCCAAAGGAGAAACTCCAGACCCTAATCAAACCAAAGAAATGTTTGAAAAGATTAAGAACCGATATGACGAACAATCTACTGCATATTATGCAGCTGCAAGATTGTGGGTAGATGCAATAATTGATCCCAAGGAAACCCGCAAAGTAATATCGATGGGAATTGAAATGGCCAACCACGGAGTAGTTGAAAAATTCAATCCTGGGGTTTTACAAGTATAATGCAAACGGAAAAGCAAATTTCATTTGGATTCATTGTGCTATTTGAACATTGATTATGAGATTTTTGAAATCTGCAAACCAAAAGCATGTCTATTTTATTAGAAGGGTTTTGTAAAACTAGAATGGTTCTGACTACAATTTATTAACAACCAATCTCCTTTTTATCTGAGATGACTCTGGGATTCAGTCTTTATAAAAAAAAAACTCGAAACGATGATACCACCAAAGAAAATTTCTGATAATGAATTCATGTTTAATGAATGTCATTTTCCTAATATCTAATCAAGTTAAGCCAATGAAGCTCACAATAACCTTAGAGGTGTGAATTAATTATCTCTGATCTCGGTATCAAAAGTGGTTTTTGGTGATTGCTTTTGGAACAATTCTATAAAATATCCTATTTGCAAAAAGTCACGGCCAGTTTCATCGTTAATTTTGTAATCAAATTGATGTAAATAGCCAATTTGAATAGTTGTCGCATTCGAAGGTTTGTAGCTGAAAGCAATCAAAATCCGGTTTCGCTCAAAGTAAGGTTCTTGGTCTGTGAAAAATATTTCATTACTTGCACTGATTTGATAAGGCTTGTATTCATTTTTATCTTTTCCAAATGACTGAGATAAACCAATTCTGTATCTAAACCTTTTTCGATAACCATCGGTTGTAAATCTAAACTCCGCACGATAACGCTGTTCTATTTTAATGTTACCTATTGACTGATGAAGAACAAGCTGAGGCCAAAGTCTAAATTCGTCATTGTTTTTTGGTAAAACAAAATCTCCTCCTGCTTTATAAGTTTGGTAACTTCCAGCGCCCAATGTTAAATTGACATTTTTGTGGGCTTTAAAGTTGATGCCTCCCTTGTATTCATAGTAATGAAAATGATTGTAGAATTTTAATGAACGCAATTGGGCTTCACCAAAAACACTCCAGGTATCATCTAACTTGTATTTGAGATTTAGAATATTCCAACTTCCTAAGTCAGAGGATTGGGAAAAACAAGTATAAGCTAAAAGTAAAACAAAACTGATCAGTAGAAATAAACGCTTCATTTTTGCTCCTGGTCTTCAATTATTGAAATTGACTTTTGCATTACCAAAGAGTTTGGTACCGTTATGATCTCTCCACTTTTTGTCTTTAGGTGAATAAAAAAATAAGTTAATTCAGTTACTTCTCCTTCAAAAGGGTAATCCCTGTCTAGCATTTTAATAGTGTCTCCTAATTTGACAGGGTGATTAAAGAAAAGTATTATGCTTGAGGTAATATTGGAAAGTAGGGACCATTGGGCAAAAAAAGCTATACCTAAAGCTGTTAGTAATGTACTTACAAATACAGCAATTTCATTTTGTTCCAATCCCCAAATTCCTGCAATTAAAATCACCACAGTTATTGTTGTAAAAAGATGAATTGCTTTGATGATAATCTTCCTTCTAGCTCTTTGGACTTGTGTTTTTTTTAGGGTATTGTTTATGAGGTTTTTTATAACAAAAATGGCAATCACATAAAGAACCAAGGTTGCCAATGTTTCTAATATTTGTATTTTTTGCTCATCCATTCTTTTTTCTTTTTGACATTTATTTTGGTTCCCTGTATTGTCGTCAATCAAACTTACCGACAGTTGCAGTTTATCGAAAAACCGCATTTTTTCTCCTCAAAACTAGGGTTTTTTATTGATTTAGAGTCTTTCAAGCCGATTTATTATGTGTTTTGGATTCTTGGATTCAAATATGGTTAGGCAAATAAACTTGTTTTATGGCTAAAAAAGTATTTTACTCAAAGTCCAATAAACTATCTTGAAGGAACTTGTCGGTTAACCAAAGCCAATAGTTGAAGCAGTCAAATGCTGCACTTTTAGTCAAAACGATGGTTATACTTTTCCACGGTCAAGCCTTCAAAATAAATTGTATCTCCTTGTCCCTCCACAAAGAATTCTGGAATAGTATCTTCTAGTCGCGTATAAGAATTTTCAGCATTTACGGCATGTCCAAAACTGCAATCATTGTGTTCTTTGTCCAAGGATACTTTAATGATATCAGAATTAAATTCAAATTTCAACAAACAATTTATGTCTTCGCTATATTTTTTTGAGTCGTAAGTTCCAATGTTGCCTTGAATAGATAGATTTCCAAATAGTTGTCCTGTATTGTAAGAAGGTGCACCCCTGCAAACGTCAAGAAAAAAAAGAGCAGAATACTCTGTAACGGGATAAATAATTATAGAACCCACAGCACCTTTCTCTACGTCGTTTCCGAATGAATAGGTGCCACCAATATTCGCAGTTGATGTTGGTTCTGCCTTCTGTGTAATAATGGTTTCATCTGTTGCTGTGACGGGAATATTGTTGTTGGTGTTGTCCGAATTATTACAACTGCCCATTGTCAAAGTAATTATTAAAGCAGAAAATATCAAAAAGGATTGAGTGGTCATTTTTGTGTTGGGTTGATTTAAAATAAATTATATCTTAGGTTGCTATCAATTTCAGAAGAACTAAATCTTGCCTGGTAATAGATTTTACACTAAAACGAAAAAATTGATCAAATGTAATGAAGATTGGAAAACTCAATTTGCATTAATGCCAACTATTTGCTGTCCAAACCTTTTACATTGTTTTAATTGTGAGGGTTTCGATGAATTGATACTCCCTCTTCAAGGATTGTTAGGCAGACCCATTATCTTTACACGAACTATCTTTAAGTTATGAAAATTTTATTATTAGGTGGCGGAGGACGTGAGCATGCAATAGCAAAATCAATTTTAAAAAGTGATAAGTGTGAAAAACTATATGTGATGCCAGGAAATGCAGGTACTGGCAACATTGCAATTAATATTCAGGGTTCGGTGAATGATTTTAATGCTATAGCTGACATCATATCTCATCATGAAATAGACATGCTGATCGTTGGTCCTGAGGAACCGCTGGTGTTGGGTATCTACGATTTCATGAAATCCAAACCAGAATTGAAAAACTTAAAAATAATAGGCCCTGATAAGGTAGGCGCACAATTGGAAGGTTCGAAAGCATGGTCTAAGACTTTCATGCAAAAAAGAGATATTCCCACTGCTCGATACCGTAGCTTTTCATCACATCAACTCAGTGAGGCTTCTGAATTTATAGATGGGTTTACTGGGCCAGTTGTTCTAAAAGCCGATGGTTTGGCAGCAGGCAAAGGTGTGATCATTACTTCTGACAAAAAAGAGGCTAAAGAAGTTATTCAATCTATGTTTGAAGGTCAGTTTGGAGCTGCTGGTTCTACCGTTGTGGTGGAAGAATTCTTGGATGGAATTGAATTTTCTGTATTTGCTTTGACAGATGGTCATGATTATATCTTGTTGCCTGAAGCAAAAGACTACAAACGAATTGGTGAAAAGGATACTGGCCTCAACACGGGTGGCATGGGTGCTGTAAGTCCTGTTAGCTTTTTTGATGATGACATGAAATCAAAAGTCATCAGCCAAATCATCCAACCTACCATTTTAGGACTTCAAGAAGAAGGAGCCAAATACGTCGGATTTATATTCTTTGGCTTGATCAAAGTCCAAGGGGAACCTTTTGTTATTGAATACAACTGTCGCTTGGGCGATCCTGAAACAGAAGTCGTAGTACCTCGTATCCAGTCGGATTTGTTGGAATTATTTGACGCTGCTTGCACCGGTCAACTTGCATCAAAGCACATTTCAATTGATCCAAGAACTGCTGTTACAACGATGGCAGTAGCTGGCGGCTACCCAGGAGATTATGAAAAAGGACATGAAATTTTAATTCCGGAGGATTCGGATGACAATTGCTTTTTTCATGCTGGAACTAAAGATATCAATGGCAAAATACTGACCAATGGTGGTCGAGTTATTGCAGCAACTGCCTTAGCCGATGATTTGCCAACTGCAATTCGAACTTCACAATCCATGGTTTCTGAAATCAAATTTCAGGACAAATATTTTAGAACTGATATTGGCTCTGATTTAGTAAAATTGAACAACTGATAATGAATGTTGCCTCTAATTCTCTATTGGGTTTGCAATCAATTACGGGAGGTGAATTGAAAGGGCCGAATCTCAGCCATTTGTTCCAGTTGTTATCCTATGATAGTCGCCATATCACTGACCCTGCTAACACTTTGTTTGTGGCATTGAAGGGCGAACGATTGAATGGTTCCCAATTTGTAGCAGAAGCTTATGAAAAGGGTGTAAGACTCTTTCTGGTCCAAAACCCATTTCAAGATTATCAAGATTTCCTGGAAGCAAGTTTTTTGCTTGTGCCTGATAGCTTGATAGCACTGCAAGCTTGGGCGGCTGCGCACCGTCGTGATTTCTCAATTCCTGTTGTTGGAGTTACTGGGAGCAATGGTAAAACTATCGTAAAGGAATGGCTCGCGGAATTATTGGAAAGCAAATATCAAGTAGTTAAAAGCCCGAGAAGTTACAACAGTCAGCTTGGGGTTTCATTGTCATGCCTTCTAATCGATGAAGAAGATACGCTCGGTATTTTTGAGGCCGGGATTTCCAAAATTGGTGAAATGAATCACTTGGAGCAAATGATTCAACCGAACATCGGAATTTTTACTTATTTGGGTACTGCCCACAGTTCCGGATTTGAATCACAAGAGCAGAAATTGCTTGAAAAATTGCAACTCTTCAAAGGATGTGACAAGATCATCTATTGCAGAGATCAAGAGTTGGTGCACCAATGGATGACCAAATTATTTGGAGCCAAAGCTATCGGATTTTCAACCAATAGCGCAGGGTCATATCATTTTAGCCTCCAAATACAAAAGCACAAAACCTTGATCCTTTTTAGCCAATCAGGCGAATCGTTTACCATCGAAACGACATTCAGGGACGAAGCCTCATTGAACAATGTATGTACTTGCATCACCCTTTTGTGTGAAATGGATGCATTGGACACCGATACCATCAATGCGCTTACCAATTTGAAACCCATAGATATGCGCCTCATTGTTAAGGAGGGGCTGAATGAATGTCTAATTGTGGATGACAGTTACAATGCTGATGAAACGGGTTTGGAACTCGCATTGCGGTTCTTAGAGCAACAAAGTCAAAAAATGCTCCATACCGTTATACTTTCGGATTTGGTAGAAAGTGATAAGGACAAAAAAGCACTTTATCAACGTATTGCTTCGAGTTTGGACAAGCATAACATAAGCAAAGTGATGACTGTGGGTCAAGAAAGTAAATTGGTAGGCAATTATCTCAATCCAAAGATATTGTACCGACATTTTCCCAACACCCAGGAGTTCTTAACCCATTTTCAACATTCCGATTTCCGCAAAGAAGCGATTTTAGTTAAAGGTGCCCGAAAATACGAATTTGAGCTCATTGTTCAGGCGCTGAGCAAGCAAACACACCGAACCATTTTGGAAGTAAATCTGACCGCATTGTTGGATAATTTTAAGACCTATGCCTCAATGCTTAGGCCTGAAGTCAAGATCATGGCCATGGTCAAGGCATCAGCCTATGGTGCGGGGAGCGATGAAGTGGCAAAACTGCTTCAACACCACAAAGTAGATTATCTCTGTGTTGCGTATCCTGATGAAGGTTTACTCCTTCGAAATAATGGTATTCATTTGCCCATTTTGGTTCTAAACCCTGATGAACAAAGCTTCTCGCTGATGGTGTCCCACCAATTGGAAGCTGAGGTTTACTCTCTGGAGATGCTCGAAAAGATTATTGCATTCTGCCAACCAGGAACAGAATCTATTAATATACACTTGAAGTTGGACACTGGTATGAATAGGCTTGGCTTCAAGGAAGAAGATCTTCCAAGTTTGATAGGACAGCTTGGTAAAATGCAAGGTATAATTGTAAAATCTATGTTCAGTCATCTGGCATCAAGTGAAGATCCACTCGAAGATGATTATACCAAGGAACAAGTTCGATTGTTTGATTTGTGGTCAACACAACTGGAGGATGCGCTAGGCTACAAGGTATTGAAACATGTATTGAATTCTTCAGGAATTTCAAGGTTTTGCCAATATCAATATGATATGGTTCGCTTGGGAATTGGACTTTACGGCTATGATTCCTATCGTGAAATGTCAATGCGATTGAGACCTGTACATTGTTTCAAAGCAAGAATATCCCAAATTAAAAATTTGGAATCAGGAACAACTGTTGGTTATGGCAGAAGAGGAATTATGAAATCTGATGGGAGGATTGCAACCATTTCAGTTGGATATGCCGACGGCTTTTTGAGAGGATTGGGCAATGGAAATTATAGAGTGGGTATCCGCAATAAACTTGCACCTACAATAGGGAATGTATGTATGGACATGGCCATGGTAGATGTTTCGGATATTCCTGAAGCTTCAACTGGTGATGAAGTTATTCTCTTTGGCGAATATATCCCTGTTACCGATATGTCCGAGGCCCTTGGAACCATTCCGTATGAAGTTTTTACAGGGATTTCATCGAGAGTTAAGCGGGTATATTATCAGGAATAATTCACTTGCTTGCGTTAAAAAAGCGTTAGAATTATAATTATGGCAGATTAACGCAAATGAAATACTAAATTTGCGCTTTATTTTCTACTTAACCATTTCATGTTAATATCTACTAGCTGTATGAAAAGATTAATGTTATTGTGTTTAATACTGACTCAACTGAGTTTGTTTGGACAAAAGGCTGATGATAGAGTGTTATTTACAATTTCTGGCAAGCCTATCAAGGTGTCAGAATTTATGTACATCTATTCAAAGAATAATGGTGCAAAAGCCGATTTCACCAAAGCTTCAGTTGAAGAAAATTTGAGGCTTTATAAGAACTTTAAATTAAAAGTACAATATGCCCGTGACCTAAAATTGGATACCATTCCAAGTACTAAAACTGAACTTGCAGGCTACCGTAAGCAATTGGCAGACAGCTATTTGATTGATAGAGAAGTCACTGATAAGTTGGTAAAAGAAGCCTTCGACCGCAGTAAAACTGATTCGCATTTGGCCCATATTTTGAAGTCACTCAACGATGGAGCCACACCTGAGGACACTTTGAAGCAATATCTGGCCATCATGGATATCCGTAAGAGATTGATGTCCGGCGAAGACTTTGCTAGAGTAGCAAGAGAAGCAAGTGATGATAAGTCAGCAGCAGATAATGGAGGTGATTTGGGTTATTTTACTGCAATATTTCCCAATGGTTATTACAATATCGAAAATGCAGTTTACAGTTCAAAGCCTGGTCAAATTACATTGCCCATCCGAACAAATTTGGGATATCACCTTTTTAAATTGATTGACTCACGACCCGCTCGTGGAGAGATGGAAGTGGCGCACATATTGCTTCGCAAGCCGAAGGAGCTCCAAAAGGGAGGAACTGACCCTAAAGCGATATTGGATTCTCTGTACATGGTATTGCAAAAAGGAGGAAATTTCGAAGATTTGGCAGGTAAATTTTCTGAAGACAAAGGCTCCGCTGACAAGGCAGGTTACATAGGGTTCTTTGGAATCAATCGTTTTGATAAATCATTTGAAGATGCTGCATTTGCACTTACTAAAGATGGTGAAATATCAAAACCAGTTGAAACAACCGCAGGGTGGCACCTCATCAAACGCATTTCTGCAAGACCAATTACAGACTATGAAAGTTCTAAGAAACGTCTGGAAGCGCGTATCAAGAAGGATGGCCGCTATGAACAATCAAGAAAGGCTTTGGTAGAAAAAATCAAGAAGCAGTGTGGCTTGGTTGAAAACAAAGAAGCTATGGCAACATTGGTTAAAGGACTTGATGAAACATATTTCAACAATGAATTCAAAATGCCAGATGTCAAAACAGATGCAGTGCTTTATACCTTGGACAACGGAACCAAATTGACAACTGGTCAATTTTTGGATTTCTTAAAGGCCAACACACGTAAGCGTATGAGCATGAAACAAACCAATGATATAGCCTCAGCTGTAGATAGAATGTATGAAGATAACCTCAATACTGCCATTCTTAAATACGAAGAAGGAAAGCTAGAGCAGAAGTACCCTGAATTTAAGTCTCTGATGAGAGAATATGAAGAAGGAACACTATTATTTGCAGCCTCTGAGAGAATGGTTTGGAAGAAAGCCTCAGAAGACAGCCTAGGATTGAAGAAATTCTTCAATGAGAATCTTTCTAAAAAATTCAAGTGGGATAAAAGAGTTCAAGCAAAAGTGTATACCCAACGTCAAGCTTCAGATGAAGAAATGAAAAAGGCCTACGAAATGATTAAAGCCAATCCAAAGGCAGATATTGATAAGGAGTTCAATAAAGAGCGAAAATTAATCGTTTTAGAGGCACGTGTTTTTGAGACAGGTAAAAATGTCGATGCGGACAAGATGCTTTGGAAGGAAGGAGAATTATCTGATTATTTGCGTGATGAGAAAGGCAGAGTCGCTTATTTCTTAATTATTGAGAAAGTATTAGAACCTGGATTTAAAACACTTGAAGAAGCTCGCGGATATGCAGTTGCAGATTATGGCGATTACTTAGAAAAGCAATGGGTTGATTCGTTGAATGCAAAATATCAAGTAAAAGTTGACCAAAAAGTTTTTGATTCTTTGTTGAAAAAGTAAATAAACGAGTGCTGAAAAAATTCAATTCGATATCAAACTTAATTTTCTGGATTGGCGCAATGTGCCTTATGCAAGGCTTGTGCTCATGTGGCAAAAAAGATGCCGTGATAGCTAAGGTCTATGATAGAAAATTGCATTTTTCAGAATTAAAAGACTTGGTGGAAAGCGCAAATTCGCCCGCTGACAGTTTGGCTATTTTGAACAACTATATCAACCAATGGGTGAAAGAACAAGTTTTTTATAGAGAAGCTGATAAAGAGTTAGAAGAAAGAGGGTCCATAAAGAAAAGTCTTGCTAATTACGAAGATGCCCTACAAGGATTGGCATACGAAAATGAATTGTTGCGTTCAAAATTGGACACTGTTGTCACTGACACCATGATCAAAGCATATTTTGCAGCCAATCCTGAACAGTTCCGATTGAAAGCTCCATTGATGCGTTGTTTATTCATAAAATCCAGAGTTGCTGATACCAAGAAAATGAGTATTGGAAAGTGGATTGTTAGCAAAGATCCCAATGACAGAAAGCTTTTGGTGGATTTTTGTAAGGCCAAGTCCATGTTGTATATGCTCCAAGATACGGTTTGGTTCCCAGTATCAGACATCAAAGAACTGATTCCAACCAATAAATTATCCAATTTTGATTGGAGAGGAGGCAGCAAAAACCAACTGGTTGACGATAATATACAGTACGATTTGAAAATCCTAGAATGGAGTTCTGCAGGTAACATTGCACCTTTCAATTATGCAAGCAATCAAATTAAAACAATTCTGGAGAACAAAAAGAAGATAGAAGGAATTGATCAATACAAGAAAAAATTGATAAAATCTGCTTCAGAATCAAATAAAATAAAGGTTTTCACAAAAGATTATACACCCTCATACTAACCAAATATTTCATGAAATATACATTTATAGTTCTTGCTTTTATAGTTTCAATTTGTGGTGTAAGAGCTCAAGAGCCACTGGATAAAATTATAGCAACAGTAGGAGGGGAGCCAGTTTTACTTTCAGATCTGGCACAGCAATTGGCATATATGCGAGAAAGACAGCCGAATATGCCAGCTGATGCAGCTTGTAGCCTCATGGAGAACTTACTGGTCGAAAGCTTGCTTTTAAATCAAGCCAAATTAGACTCCATTGAAGTAAAAGACGAAGAAATTGACTCAGAAGTGAATGTGAGAGTTGAGGAAATTCTAAGGTATATGGGTAATGATGAGGCTCAATTTCAAACCTATTATGGCAAAACGGTTCCTGAAGTCCGAAACCAAATGCGGGAACCAACCCAACAGCAAATATTGGTACGCAAAATGCGCCAGGAAATCTTATCCAGTATTACAGTTACTCCGAGTGAAGTGCGGGAATTTTACAACAAGATACCTAGAGATTCCTTACCATATTTTAGCTCCGAAGTAGAATTGGGTGAAATTGTTTTTACTCCTGTTGTTAATCCTGCTCAGAAAAAGGTAGCGTTTGATAAATTGACAGAACTGCGAAGACGCATAACATTAGAAAATACAAGCTTTGCAGAATTGGCTGAGAAATACAGTGCAGATCCAGGAAGTGCTAGAAATGGAGGTGACTTGGGTGTCGTAAAACGCGGTACATTCGTCCCTGAATTTGAGGCCGCTGCCTACAACCTCGATAAAGATGAGATTTCACCTGTTATTGAATCCGACTTTGGCTTTCACGTCATTCAATTGATTGATCGCAAAGGGAACAACATACATTGTAGGCATATTTTGATCAAGCCCGATATCACAAATGAAGATCTGGTAAAGGCGAAATCCTCCGCGGACAGTATCCGCAATATGCTGATGACTGATACTATTAGTTTTTCCGCTGCTGTAAAGAAATATTCAGACAAAAAATCTCAGAGTTACAACAACGATGGCTTGAAATTGAATCCAAAGAACGGAAGCACTTACTACTCCATTGCCGACTTGGATCCTGATGTCTATTTTGCGATTGACAAAATGAAAGATGGCAGTTTTTCAGCGCCAGTTGAACTGAAAGAACCTGATGGCTCTAAGCAGTATTCTATTTTTAAGTTGATATCTCGATCTAGACCACACAAGGCAAGTTTGGAAGAAGATTATACAAAGATTGCAGAAGCAGCCTTAGAGCAAAAAAAGGGAATGTTCCTGATTGAATGGTTAACCAAACATACTTCAGATACGCACATCGAGGTAGATGAGGGATTTAGTGATTGCGGGTTCGAAACAAAATGGGGAGCAGTGCTACGGAATTGATTGATAATTCTTTGTAGGATGTTATGGTGTAGCAGAAACCCACTCTTCACCATTTGCGCTCAATTCTTTCTTCCAGATTGGGACAGTTTTTTTCAACTCATCAATGATAAATTGACATGCAGCAAATGAAGCCGCACGGTGAGCCGTAGAAACGCATATCACCACGGGATATGCTCCAATTTCTACCAAGCCCAAACGATGCTGAATCCATATTTTGTGAATTGGCCACTTTTCCTGACATCGCACAACTATTTTATTTAGTTCTTTCAATGCCATGGATTCATGTGCTTCAAATTCCAAATGTTGGATGATCTTATTGGCAGTTTTGTTTCTTACTGAACCTATGAACACATTGATGGCTCCTGAACCATCACCTTGCACCCAAAGCATGCCTTTATTGGGTTTTAAATCATTGTGAGTGAGCTCAATGTATGTATTTGGAGTATTAACTATCATGCTATCCTCCACTAACTGGTGGAATCAAGACCACTTCATCCTGATTATTTAAGTTGAAATCATTTTCTACAAACTCATCGTTTACTGCAAATCTCAAACTTGGTAGCATACTAAATTTTGGATTCTTATTGATCAATTCTTGTCGGAGAGATTCGATCGTACCAGTCGGTATTATTAACTCGATGTGCTTATCCCCCAAGAGTTCTTTTGTGATACCAAATGCAACTATTTTGACAGCAATACTTGTCATAGATAAATTTCTTGCGTCGAAGTTAACTAAAATCCAGCATTAGAGGCTGAATCGACTAAATTTTTGCTTAATCCACAGTGGTAAACTTTGAAGCGGATTTGGTGGTTCAATTCGGTAAGACTATGCACCAAGCAAAAAAATGAATCGAGATTAGGAAAGCTTTTGTTTTTTTTAAAGACGCAATTCCCAAGCTCTATACTTCAATTTTAAGCATCCCAAAATCAAGAAACCAATTAAGCATTCAATAAAATTAGATGCCTTAAAACGCCTTTAATGAAGCCGTTTTATGCGCTAAAAATTGAGTTTTTTTGTTTTTGTGAGGGGTTGTGCAACAGCTAACGCTGTTATAGGGCGTTTTTCTTGTCATCCACCAATGTTTTTATATGCTTCATTTATTAAATGCTTCGTCTCTTCAAAGTCTGTCAAGTCCTTAATGATTAATTCAAAGTCGCCAGTTCCAAAATGTCCAATTGAGCTTACGTCTCTGCCTTGTTTTGGCATAGGATTTACTTCTTTTGCTTCGAGTTTTAAAAACAAAGTCAATTTCTTTTTGTAAGTCTGTAAGCAAACAAAGTTTTGACTTGTCTTGTATGCTATGTAATTTTTCTTTGGCGTTTCTTCAATTGAACTGTCAATAGTTACAATGTAGTCCCGAACAGAATTAAATAACTCAAGAATATTTTCGTCAAGATTTTCATAATGTTCTTCAAGGGTATATGTTGCTGTTTTTCGAGTCAACGCTGCTTTTTTACCTGCTTCAACCATAACAGGATTTTTTTCATTTACATCCTCTGTGTTTTGGTTAGTAGTTGAAGATGTTCGCTTGTAAACCTCTTCAATATTCAATATTCCGTTGTCATAAGTCTTGTATTGCCAAAGTTCAATGTTTGCACCCATAACTTGAACAGCGTGTAGGTCGTATTTTTTATATTCTGGTGCCAAACAAATTACTCGAATGTCAGACCAATCAACTTCAATATCTTTTCCTAATGCTCTGTTTGCCGCAATTTGAAAATCTCCTTTGTGGTCTCTAATCCAATGCAAATAATATAAACTTTGATTAATCAAGTCAGACGAAGCA
>JBBQJT010000029.1:0-46004 GCA_038326165.1 Chitinophagales bacterium
CATACCCACGCTATTTTAAAAGCTGAACGGCTGATACTTAATACTATGCAACGCATGAGTGGCATTGCTAGCATGAGCAATCGTTTTGCTTTTGAAGTAGAAGATTTGCCCGTCACTATATTAGATACCCGAAAAACAACCCCAAATTTTCGTTTTCTTGAAAAATGGGCAGTTTTGTTGGGTGGCTGCACAAACTATCGATTTGGATTATACGACTGGATCATGATCAAAGACAATCATTCAGATGCAAGTGGTGGTGTTGTAGAAGCCTTGCGAAATGTTAAAGATTATCTAGAAGAACGAAACATGCACCTCAATGTAACGGTTGAGGTCCGAAATTTTGTAGAACTCGAAAAAGCAGTAGAGGAAGGAGGATTTCGACGAATTATGTTTGATAATTTTGATATACACCTATTGAGAGAAGCAGTAGATATTGTCAACAAGCGACATGAAACAGAAGCTTCGGGAGGTGTAACGCTCAAAAATCTACGAGAAGTTGCCAAAACGGGAGTAGATTTCATCAGTTCAGGAGCCTTAACGCACAGCTACGAAAGTCTTGATTTGAGTCTGAAAATAGTCAGGTAAGCTTGCTGGATTGGTGTGGAAGGTATGATGGGTATGGATGGGTCCACGTTAAGGCTGAGGCTTATAGTTTATAAGTTTGTGGTTTATTCAAAATTGGAGAGCAATTAATTATTAGGCAGTTTAGAAATCATATTTAATCATTTAATCATAAAAATCATAGCCTGTCGTGACTGGAAACAAGTCAGGATTCAGACAATAGAGACTGAGGTTGAGGCTGAGGTTTTTTGTTTATAATTTCATAGCTCAACAGATTTGTATTTCAACGCTATCCCAACGCTTGCTGGCTTGCTTTAATTTACCACAAATTGTTGAATTATTTTTAGAATAATCGAAGTACAGTCATTTCATTTCAAACATATACTGTACTTTTGCAATAGGTAAAGGGCTGATAGAAAATAGAATGCATTTTACCAATTAAAACCTACAACAAACTTACAACCCTATGGCAACTATTATTTCTTTGCTCAACCACAAAGGGGGAGTCGGAAAAACCACATCAAGCATCAACATTGGAGCTGGTCTGGTAGAAATGAATCAGCGCGTTTTATTGGTGGATTTGGATCCTCAAGCCAATTTGACACTCTCGCTGGGTGTGCCGCGCACCAAATACACCATCTATGAAAATTTTCGCGGTGAGTCCGAATTAACACCGTATAAGTTGAGGGAAGGCTTAGATGTGATCGCCTCAACCTTGGATCTTTCTGGTGCTGAAATGGAATTGATCAATGAAGCAGGTAGAGAATATATTCTGCGCGAATTGTTTACTCCTGTTTTGGAAGAATACGATTATATTATTATTGATTGCCCACCATCATTGGGTTTATTGACCTTGAATGCGTTAACGAGCAGCAATTACGTTCTGATACCATTGCAAACTGAATTTTTGGCACTCCAAGGTCTGGCTAAAATCAAACAAATCATAGACAAGGTAAAATTCCGATTGAACAAGGATTTGGAATTGGGAGGAGTTATTGCTACCATGTATGATTCCCGTAGAGTTTTGAACCGAGATGTAGTTGAAACTATCATCAAGCACTTTGATGACAAAGTGTTCAAGACCTACATCAGAGACAATATTTCATTGGCGGAAGCTCCTGCACAAAGAAAAGACATATTTAGCTACAGTCCGAAAAGTATAGGCGCTGAAGATTACTTGAATCTTGCTAAAGAAATTATGGCACGCACAGCACAAGGAGTATCCAGTAGTTCATCTTCATCTACCGTTAACGCATAAGATAATGAGCAAGAAAAAATTTCAAGATGGAATGGACATTGGCTCAGAACTTCAATGGAAGGAAGAAGAAAATGCCGCATCTGTTACAACCAGAGTAGTTGTTCCCAAAAAATCAGGAAAGAAATTTTTTGATGATCTCGATATCTTCTTCGGTGAAGCCATGGACGATCTTTGGAAGTCTGAGGAATTAAGTTCTGATACAACAGCTCCTTCTACTGCCGATAAAACTTCACAAAAGGAGCATAAAAAATCTTTTTTGAATGGTTTAGATGCCTTGTTTTCTTCAACCACTGTATCGATGCCAGAGACCAAGCTGTCAAAGGAAGATCAGGATGCCGAAATGAAACGTGTAACTTTTCTTTTCGACAAAGAGAAGCTAGACGCGCTCAAAAATATGGCCAAACAAGAAAATAAATACCTGCGTGAAATCATATCTAAGGTATTGGCTGAATACCTTGATCATAAGGTGGGAAACAACTGATAGCTGAATGGCATTAATCCTACCAGTTAATGGCATCCTTCCCAGTTTCGGTGACCGAGCTTGGCTAGCACCGAATTCAACCATCGTAGGTGATGTTGTTATGGGCAATGATTGCTCCGTCTGGTTCAATGCGGTCATAAGAGGAGATGTTAACAGCATCCGGATTGGCAATCAAGTCAACATTCAGGATGGTGCAGTAATACATTGTACTTATCAACGCAGTATCACGGTATTAGGGGATCGAGTGTCAGTTGGCCACAACGCAATAGTGCATGGTTGTCATGTAGGCAATGATGTGCTAATTGGGATGGGAGCCATTGTTATGGATGAGGTAGAGATACCAGACAATGTGCTCATAGCCGCCGGTGCAGTAGTGTTAGAACGTGAAAAATGTGAGTCAGGTTATATTTATGCAGGAACCCCTGCCAAAAAAGTCAAAGAGCTTTCTCCCGAAACTTTCAAAGAATATATAGGTAGGATCGCAAACAATTATATGATGTATGCAGATTGGTTCCGATGATTATTTAAAATAGGTAAAAGAACCTAACTTGAATCTTGCGTATGAATGAAAGTTAGTAAATTATTCTATTTCCTCGTATTTCACCATTATAATGTCTAATGGGAACCTTAGGCTCGTATTTACGGGTATCATTATAATGTCTAGTGGGAACCTTAGGCTCGTATTTACGGGTATCATTGAACTTGTAAGCAGCTGATATGGATAGGACACCATGATAAGCTACGAAGCCATTTTCAGAATTGTTTGATATATTTGCCAAACCTCGACCAAAAGTCAGTTCAATATGGATGGGATTAAGGAAAACTCCTAAACCCATTATTAATCCATAATCAAGTCTCTTGTAATTGTCATTCTCAGCATCTTCTCCCCATTCAACAGTCTCTGTCAAACGCTCTGTATTTCCATTTATCCAAATCTCACTATTGAATGTTCCGTACATACCCATCCCAACATACGGACCAAATATTAAAGATATTTTTAAATCTTTTTTGATCCAGTATGATCTTCTTACAGTTAAAGGAATATCAACATAGTATAAATTTGACCTTACCTCAAAACCACCTCCGAGAATAAAAATTTCGCTATATTTAAAACCTTTAGAAGAAATTGTCAAACCGGCTTCCAATGAAAAATTGTTTTTAATTGGAAATTCTAAGCTTGTACCTAAGTTAAATCCAGGATTAAATTGAACCGCTGAGCTAAAATTTTCATCGTTGTTTTTTGCGTAGACTTTTGAATAATTAAAACCTGCTTTTATCCCAATAATTTGACAAACCGAAACCATAGGTAATACTACCATGAAAGCCAGAGGTATTAAAATAGTTATCATAGATCTATTTGAATACTTAAAGAAGTAACTCAACTTATTATGCCATCTCAATTTACCTTAAAGCATTGTAAATAAAAGCCATCAGAACAATACAATAAATTATTCTGTAAATCCACAGCCATATTCTGACGATCATATCTACTGGATTCAAAACGGGTTCCCCACTTGTAATTCCAAGCTTTCTCAAAGGCAAGTTCCTTGCCTGTCATGGCATCATATACAGCCATAGCTTGATATAAGCCTATGATAATTTTCCCATTGACATATATGGGGCCACCATTGAAGCCAGATAAGCTTTGCTTGCCTTTCCAGAGTACTGCGCCAGTATGTTTGTCTAATGCATAAAGGACATCATTTATTGGGAGTGTATACAAAATATCGTTTTTAATAAAACCTGTTGACAGTACAAAACTAGCATGTTGATGCTCAGGCAAAAAAGTCCATATCAATTCACCAGTTTCTAGGTCTATTTTGTTCAATTCACCTTCAGGTGTGCCCAAATAGCAATATCTGCCATCAATAACTGGAGTTTGGCCAAAGTCTTTGTCGACTTTCCATTTTATCGACTTATTTTTCAAATTATAGCAAATATATTCTTCTGAAGTTGGTATTATATTTGTTCCAATTCCGAAATTATTCATAATTACATAAGTTTGGCCATCAGCTTCACTTTCATAAAAGATTGGAGTAGAACTGAATCTTGCTCCTGCCGGATGGTCAAGATAAGTTCTAGTTAATACTGTATCAACCTTATTTCCATTAAAAATATCGTAACTGAATAAGTGAGTGATTTTATCATTGCAAGACCAAACATTACGATAAAAAAGCTTTCCGTGTACCTTGACCTCATCGATAAAACAAAACTTATCTTCAGGAATCAACAATTCTTGCCCAGTCAATAAATTCACAAATCCTGCATCATAATCTGTTGCAAGTCCTACCCAGTCATCGATCACCTCAAGATAGTCCAAAGGATCGCCCTCACCCTGTTCCTTTGAAAATTTAAATCGATAATTGACAGTGCCGGAATCCTTCTTGCATGACATCAACCGAATTTGGTTATCTTGAAAATCCCAGTAATAGGCAATTACATCGTTTTTATATAATTTAATGGTATTAATAAGATTTAGGTCAGGACCGCTCTCAAATGGGACTTGCCATAGCAGCTCTAACATCCGATTATCATGCGAAAATGTATCACAAGGAATGGGGTAACGACAGCCTGTGTTTGGTGTTGGCTCTGGAACATCAAACCTACAAGCACCAAAAAAATTAAAAAAATAATTGGCAGCATTTTCATGTTTACTTTTTTGGTAATGCAAAGATATCCTCAATTCCATTAATAAATCTACAGTAATATTAGAACATGAAAAATGTGAGTCAGGTTATATTTATGCAGGAACCCCTGCAAAAAAAGTCAAAGAGCTTTCTCCCGAAACTTTCAAAGAATATATAGGTAGGATCGCAAACAATTATATGATGTTTGCAGATTGGTTCCGATGATTATTTCACCTCATTGAAGAACCACAATTCCTGATCATCCTCAGGCACTCCGTTGTAATTGACGCAAACTTCTTCGCCCACTTGGACATCATGGATGGTGTAAAAACAGATTACTTCCTCTTCAAAATCTACTTCATACCTCGCATTGGGTTGATAACTGTGGTTGTACAATGAACCATAGCCAAGTGCTATCGCACAATGATCATCGTTTTCTCCCCACATGAAATAGTAATCGTGCAGCTTGGTTTTATGAATCAACTCTAGGTCAACCTTGCTGCAAACTATAACTGGGCAGATCTCTATCAAGCTGTCAGATGCAATGAATTCGGCAGTATAAATGCCTCTTCCCTTGCGTGCAGTCTGTGCAACATAAAGACCTGGTACTCGCGTGAAGGCGCTCATTTTCGTGAAATATAAACTCCTAAAAGTATAAAACTCATTCCAAATATATGCAATAGTGTGAAATGTTCCCCATCCCATATTCCGAGCATAATAGCCGTGATAGGGATGATATAGGTTGTCATGGAACCAAACAGGGCGTCCGTCTTTTGCACCAAATCAAAGAAAAGAATACTGGCTAAAAATGTACCCATTAAGCCCAATACCACAATTGATCCCAGAGAAACTATTGCGTCAGGTTTGGTTTGAAGCATTTCTTGGAAATCTGTATAAAACAATATACCTAATGCAGGAATACTCAAAAATTGAAATGCTACGGAACTTAAAACAATTGGATTGATATCGCTCAGATGGGTTTTGACGGTATTAACGGAAATGGCATAACACATAGTAGCAAGTACAATCAACATAGCTGAACCGATATGGGAGTCTTGCCCTGTGGTTTTGCCAAAGAATACCAGACAAGCTGCACCCAAAAGGCCAAGTCCAACGCCAATAAATCGGGAAGGTGATGGCTTGTTGCCATAAAGCCAAATACCTACCAGAAAAGTGAACAATGGAGTCAACGAATTCAGTATGCCTGATACAGTACTATCTATGTGCAACTGCGCAAAGGAGAATAAAAAAGCGGGAACTCCGCTTCCGGCAAGTCCTACTATTGCAAAGTGATGCCAGCGTGACCAATCTATTTTTTTCCAGTGAAAGATCGTAAATGGTAGAAATGCAATTGCTGCCACGGCAATTCTCAAACTGGCAACCTGAACAGGGGTAAATGAAAGCAAACCTCGTTTGATCAGAATAAAGCTGCAACCCCATATCAATCCCAGCATCCATAAAGCTATCCAGTTTTTGGTGGTTGGGGAATGGCTTTGTGTATTCATTGGGTGCAAAGGTAGCTTTTTCACTCGGATTCAAAGCTGGATTCAGCCTTACATCTAAATTGTTTCTCGATAAACGGATAGCTGATTGCTTGGATCCCAACATGTATTACACACAATATTCACAAGTTGAATTTAAAAGGTCGACCAGGTTTGATTTGGACACTTATTTCAGGCTGCCATAGATGATATTCATAATTTTTCCTTGAAAGTCATGTCCATTTGAATTGGGATTTTGTTGGGTCATGATGAGGCATGTCAATTTTTCCTTTGGATCAGCCCAATAGCTTGTGCCATAATAGCCACCCCATGAAAAAGAACCTTCATTCTTCATAATCCGATTGCCAGTTTTTTGGGAAGTAAGCTCAAATCCCAAACAAAAATTGTCATCTCCATAAATCTTGTTTTCCAATTGAGGACTCAACATGAGTTCAACTGTACGTCTGCCCAATATTTGCTTGTTGTTGTAACGACCACCATTTAGCAGCATTTGCAAAAAAATAGCGTAATCAAATGCCGTGGAACTTAAGCCCGCTCCACCTGAAAAATATGTCTTTTGAATCAATGGATATTGTGGATCAATATCTCGAAATGTAGGCGACCATGCAATGATTTTCTGATTTGAATCTTCGGTATAGACAGTTGCTAATCTGTTGGCTTTGTTGGCTGGCACATTAAAATAGCTGTCTTTCATGCCAAGTGGTTCAAAAATATGATTTCTGAAATAGCTATCCAATGACTCCCCGCTTATAATTTCAATCAGGCATCCCAGTAAATCAGAATTTAAACCATAAGTGAATTGATCACCTGGATGGTGCAACAAGGGAAGCTTTCCTAATAGTTTCATTTTGCTAAGCAGAGCTTCATTGAAATAACCCAAGCCAGAAGGAATCTTATTTTTGGCATAGATAGCCTGCATGGTTTCTGAGCCTATTGCTGCATAGTCTATTCCTGAAGTATGGGTCAATAAATCCCTGAATGTTATTTCACGCTTGGCAGGTACAGCAATGAAGCTTGAATCTTTTTCATTGAAGGTTTTAAGAACTTGTGGGTTCCCAAACTCTGGAATAAAATCAGAAATATTTTGATCAAGGCCTAGTTTACCTTGTTCAAAAAGCTGCATGGTAGCAAAACTAGTAATGGCCTTTGTTTGGCTCATGATTCTAAAAATGGCATCCGGATTCATTGGTTTTTTGCTCACAAGATTAGCGTATCCATGCCCTTTGTGATACACGACCTGATTGTTTTTAACTATCAATACAACCGCCCCTACCAACCAATTATTTTCAAGATGAGCTTTTAGCAGGGTATCAATGTTGGACAGCCGTTCACTACTAATACTTTTATTGCGTTTTACCGATTTTGATAATGTTTGTGAGTTAAGGCTTTGACTCAACAGTAATGTCAGAAAAAACAGAAGGACATTCTTCATTTTTGAGGCTTTGAATTTTTTACAGCAACTGATTTTGCTTCTTGCTTAACAGACAAAAAATAAAATCTTGAGCCCAAAACTACTATTTTAGCTGTTATGAAATCATGAATGGCTCAATGCTTTTATTTTAACTCAAATTCAGCGTTAGACGCTGAACCGACGAAATTTTTGATCGTTGCAGAAATTAGTTAGATAATACCTCGACAAAAACAAACATTGCCGTCGACTTAAGATGCTTTGCTCAGTGGCAAAATCCAGTAATGTAGTATTCAGATAGTATTTGAGTCTCGTTCATAAAGATCAACCCAATTACATAAATTACTCCATCAAAGAATATTATTTGTCCAGAACCTTAGTTTACCCCCAAATTTAACAATAGCAGCTGAATTTGTGTTCATTTTGATCATTTTATAAGAACATCCAGTTCGATTCTGAATGGTATTAATTCTTTCTGAACAGAATATCTTACTTAACTTTGGGCAATGAACCGTCTCGATGAAATTTTGATATTGGGTATTACACAAAAGCCTATCAGCTTACAGCAACTCTCCAAAAAGAAGTTAATGATAGTGAATACTGCCTCCGAATGTGGTTATACTCCCCAGTATGCTCAATTGGAAGAACTTTATCGTGAAATGAACGGCCTGGTCAATATTTTGGCATGTCCCAGTAATGATTTCGGGTCACAGGAACCTGCGGATAATGAGGTTATTGCTCAATTTTGCGCTTCAAAATTCGATATCACTTTCCCGATTTCAGAAAAGATAAAAGTAATAGGTGCAGATGTCCATCCACTTTTTTATTGGTTCTCTGACATTTTACGCAATGGAGTCAAATCGGCAATACCTCAGTGGAATTTTCATAAATTTTTAGTTGAACCTGGTGGGCAGTTCTTCACAGATCTTCCTGCTTCAGTATCTCCATTGGATGAAGAAATTGTTAATTGGATAATGTCCCCATCATGAAATTTGCAAACATACCAGGGCATCTTCCACTTATTGATAACATTAGGAAATCTATTCTAAATGGCAGAGTTCCTCATGCGCAGATGTTTGTAGGTGCAAGCGGGTATGGAGTTTTGCCCTTGGTGCAGGCTGCCATTCAGTATTTGATGTGTTTGGACAGAAGCGATTTAGATTCATGTGGAGTATGCGCCAATTGCCGCAAGAATGAGAAGATCATTCACCCTGATGTACACTGGACCTTCCCAGTATTTGGTGGAAATGAAATAAGTGATCATTTTATACAAACTTTTAGGACAAAATTGTTGGATAACCCATTTTTGTCTATTGGTGATTGGATAGAATCGCAAGATGCAGAAAATAAGTTGTTCAATATTACTTCAGCAGAATGCCATCAGATCGTCAAAAAACTTAATTTTCAGGCATACGAAGCGGATTGTAAAGTTCATGTATTGTGGATGGCAGAATTTTTGGGCAATGATGGCAATCGATTGCTTAAATTGATTGAAGAGCCACCTGCAGATACCTATTTGTTTTTAATCTGTGAGGATTTGGATCGCGTTATTTCTACAGTCACTTCTCGCTGTCAAATAGTAAAAGTTCCACCATTTCATGACAATGAAATAATAAAAGAACTCGTTGAAACCGAAGGCTTAGAGGAGCAGCAAGCCAAACACATAGCCAAACTGGCATTTGGTGACATAGTGGATGCGCGTAAATTAATGGACAGAACTCCTACCGATTTGGGACAACTATTTGTAGAGTGGTTGCGTAAAAGCTATGTAGGAAATCCTATCGAGTTGACCAATATCTGCGATTCTATTGCTTCACTTAACAGAGAGGAACAAAAGAAATTTATCCAATATGCCACTGCGTGGCTTGAGGAAATGCTCAATCAAAAGGTAACAGGTCAAGTACGAAGACTCGAAGGGGATGAACTTCAAGCTGCTTTAAAATTAGGTGGATTACTTAATTTGCACCAAATAAACGAACTTTGTGAAATATTGGACCACGTAGGTCTGGCTATAACCCGAAATGCGAACTCAAAACTTTTGATGTTGGATACTTCAATTCGGATCAAAAGGATTTTTAAAAAAGAATTGGCGGCCCCAAAACCGCTGTATAGATAAACAAACTAATTATGGCATGTACAAGTTGTTCTACTGGTGGTGGATGTAGTACCACAGGTTGCGGAAGTGGAGGTTGTGCCTCCGGAGGATGTAACAGATTGAACTCATACGACTGGCTATCAGCCATGGCAATAGATAATTCCAATGAAATGGAAGCCGTAGAAGTTAGCTTTAAAAGTGGAGCTTCTAAAGGGTTTTTTAGAAATCCCGCCCGAACAAATGCCTTGACGGGTGATTGGGTGGTCGTGGATACCGGTTCTGGATATGATGTTGGAAAAATAAGTCTTTCTGGAGCTTTAGTTTCCATACAGATGAAGAAAAAAGGCATGAAAAAAAATGCCGTTCTTACTGAAGTTCAACGTATTGCCAATGAACGTGATATCCAGCGCATGCAGGAAGGTCGTGCGCGAGAGAGAGACATCATGATTCAAAGCAGGGTTATTGCCCGTTCATTGAATGTTGATATGAAAGTGTGCGATGTTGAAGTTCAAGCGGATCACCGAAAAGCTACTTTCTTCTATACTGCTGATGGTCGTATAGATTTTAGAGAGTTGATTAAAATGTATGCCAAGGACTTTCATGTCAAAGTAGAAATGCGGCAAATAGGCGCTAGACAAGAATCATCAAGATTGGGTGGTATTGGTTCATGTGGTAGAGAATTGTGTTGTAGCACTTGGTTGACTGACTTCAAATCAGTTTCAACAACTGCGGCCAGATATCAAAATATTGCAATCAATCAAACAAAATTAAGTGGACAATGCGGTCGTTTGAAATGCTGCTTGAATTACGAATTGGATACTTATATGGAGGCGCTTGATGCTTTTCCTGATAAAGCAGATCGAATTGAGACAAAAGCGGGCTTGGCTGTATTGGTAAAAACTGATGTGTTCAAAGGTCTTTTGTACTATGCTTATGCCAAGGATCACGGGCGTGGCAAATTTTATGCCCTTGAGGTAACTCAAGTTCACGAAATGATCACCAACGCCAAGAAAGGTCTTCTGGTTGAAAGTCTGGATTCTGTAAAAGTAATTCTGGATGCTGGTAAAGAAGTTGAACCGGCTTACGAAGATGTAACTGGTGCAGTGGAATTGCCACCAGATGTTAGGAAGAAGAAAAAGAAAAAGAAGCCAAGTAACAACCGACCAGGGAATCCGAATCCCAACAGGAATCCAAATCCGGACCCGAATCCGAATCAAAATACTGAAGCTGGGCCTAATCCAAATAATTCCAATCAAAACAGACCACCAAGGCCACCAAATCCAAATAATCCGCCTAGGAAGCCAAACCCCAACCAACAAAATCCAAACAATCCTCACCACCGAGGTGATGAGAATAGTCTAAACGATAATAAGGCTTAATTCATGAATTACGATGTGATAGTTATTGGCTCTGGACCAGGAGGTTATGTTGCTGCCATCAGATGCGCTCAATTGGGAATGAATACTGCAATAATAGAGCGTTACCCAACTCTTGGAGGCACATGTCTCAATGTTGGTTGTATTCCTTCTAAAGCACTTTTGGATTCATCAGAACATTATCACAATGCCAAAGAAGTATTCAAAACTCACGGTATTTTGCTCAATGATTTGGCAGTAGATATGCCTCAGATGATCGCCCGGAAATCACAGGTGGTTCAAGAGAATGTAGCAGGTATTCAATTCCTGATGAAGAAGAATAAAATTACTGTCCACACAGGACACGGAAGTTTTGTGTCTGATACTGAAGTTGACGTACAAAAGCCCGATGGAACCACTGAACGTTTGACAGGCAAATACATCATCATTGCAACTGGATCAAAGCCAATTGTTCCCCCATCCTTTCCCTATGATAAAAAAAGAGTCATTACCAGCACCGAAGCTTTGAATATTCAGGAAGTGCCTGAAAGTATGGTAGTGGTTGGAGGTGGAGTAATAGGCCTGGAGCTGGGGAGCGTGTATGCCCGATTGGGTACCAAAGTAGAAGTAGTAGAATTTGCCGATCGTATCATACCCAGTATGGACAGCGATTGCAGCAGAGAATTGATGAGATCAATGAAGAAACTTGGCGTGAAATTTCACCTCAAACACAAAGTTGCAGCCATTATTGCCAAAAATAATAGTGTTCAAGTTATGATAGAAGCTGCCGAAGGCGGAATAAGTTTTGAACTGGAAGTTGACTATTGCTTGATAGCTATTGGCAGAAAAGCATATACAGATGCACTTGGCTTGGATAAAGTAGGCATTGAAGTAGATGATCGAGGAAGAATACAAGTTGATGAACATTTGAGAACTGCAAAGCAAAATATCTTTGCAATAGGTGATGTGATTCAAGGTGTGATGCTGGCGCATAAGGCAGAGGAAGAAGGAGTATTTGTAGCAGAAACCATAGCAGGTCAAAAGCCGCACATCGACTACAATCTGATACCTGGAGTAGTTTATACCTGGCCTGAAGTAGCCGCAGTTGGGCAAACTGAAGAACAATTGAAAGCGAGTGGAGTTCCTTATAAAGAAGGAAAATTCCCTTATAAAGCACTAGGCAGAGCCCGTGCCAGTATGGATTTGGATGGTATGGTCAAGATTTTGGCGCACAGGGATACAGATGAAATACTGGGTGTGCACATTGTGGGAGCCAGAGCAGCTGATATGATCATGGAAGGGGTAGTATTGATGGAGTTCAGGGCATCAGCCGAAGATGCTTCAAGAATGTCACATGCCCACCCCACTTATTCAGAAGCATTCAAGGAAGCAGCATTGGCCGCTACTGCAAATAGGCCAATTCATTTATAGTGCTGCCTCAGCTGTAAGATTCTTGTTTTATTTTGAAAAATTTATTTTGAGTTGTATAAGACGCGAAGAATTTCTATTTTTAGCTGATACAATAAAGGGTGGCGAATATTTAACAGGTTTAAAAGTTGTAATGTGAATTTCCAAGATGTGATGCAAGAACTTGAGAGATTGGGTGATGCGCAAACAAAAAAGACGCTGATGAAGCACGGTGCCAAAGAACCATTTTTTGGTGTAAAAGTGGCAGATCTGAAAACCATATTGAAGAAGACTAAGAAAAATCACGAGTTGTCCTTAGAGTTGTTCGCAACTGGGAATTCAGATGCAATGTACCTGGCTGGATTGATGGCTGATGAAACAAAAATCACTAAAGATCAACTCAATGAGTGGGTTGAAATGGCTTATTGGTCTTACCTCAATGAGTTCGCAGTGCCCTGGGTCGCATCAGAAACGAAACATGGATTCGAATTGGGGCAGAAATGGATACAATCTGATAAAGAAAACATTGCAGCTGCAGGTTGGGCAACTTTGTCAAGCTATGCAGCAGTCATGCCCGATGAAGAATTGGATATTGAACGATATAGTCAATTACTCGACCACATTGCCAAAGAAATACACAGCGCTCCAAATAGAGTAAAGCAAACCATGAACGCCTTTGTGATAGCTATTGGCACTCACATCAAGGATTTAACCGATAAATCGCTCGCCATTGCTGCTCAAATTGCTAAGGTACATGTAGATATGAATGGCACGGCCTGCAAAGTTCCAGACGCAGTTGAATACATCAATAAAGTAATGACCGCAGGCAAAATTGGCAATAAACGTAAAATGGCAAGGTGCTGATTACTTGATATGGATACTGATTTTCATTCAATTCTTTTCATAAAATCTCCTATTGTTGTCTACAATTCCAAGGAGAACAAATCTTTTGGGAACTTTGGTTTGATTGGCAAAAGTCAGTTCAATTGATTTTTGTGCTAAGAAGATAATTTTCTAATACAAAAAACCCCACATCCAAAACAGAAGCGGGGCGGATCACCAAACACTTGATAAGTATGATTCTTTAACTGAGTTATTTTTTAGTTGGAACTGGAATTCGTTTTAAGCCTGCCAAGGTCAGGGCTGATTAGCGGGTACCAGCTTCAGGATCTATCATCATTGGGTTTTGGCCATTGCTGATTATGACTTTAGCGTTAGGAGATTGTGCCAGTTGAAGCCAAGCCTCGATGGCCCTGAACTGTAATATTCGGGGATTCAAGCCTTCAGAAATTATTTTTTGTGCATCTCTTTCTCCCTCTGCTTGAATTCTTTTGCGGTCAGCTTCTCTGCGAGCTTCTTGAAGTACAAACTCCATACGCAAGGCTTGTTGTTCAGCTTCCAGCTTTTCCTCTATTGCTTTAGTTAGGTTTTTAGGAAGCTGGATACTTTTTAACAAAACTGCTTCAATTGTAATGCCCTTATTTCCCATAGTTTTCATCATTAGGTCACGAATAGCAATTTCTATCTCGCCTCGGTTGCCGGTATGCATATCTTTTGCAAAGTACTTCGATGTGACATCAGCTATTGAGGAGCGGAAAACTGGAAGTATTACAGCAGCCTCATATTCTTGACCTATTCCACGAAGCACATCAGGCGCTTTCCTAGGCATCACATTATAGAGTATTGAAACTTCAGAACCAATGGTAAGCCCTTCTTTAGACGGGATGTTTACATTCACCTCCATGTTATTGGTTCGAGTGTCAACTTTTACTATTGTTGAAGAAAATGGATTGTAAAATTTGAGGCCGCTTGTATAAACGTCGTCACGGTATTTTCCAAAAGTTCGTTTTACACCTACTTCGCCTTGTCGGACCACTGTACAGCTAGTGATTAAAGCACAAAATCCGATTGCCAAAAGCACATTTAATTTTTTCATGTTGTAAATATTTTATCATTTTCGCTCATTCGATGTAAATATAACTCTTGAAATATTATATTGTTCATGAAATGCAGATAAAATATTACTTAAAAAAATGTTAAGGCATTTTTAAGCCAAATATATGACGGATTACGTATTTATTTATCGATAAATAAATATTACTAGTTTATTTTTATGAGTCACAAATGGATATAAATATTATACTTTAAAGTACTGAAATTCAGTTAAATAATAAATAAGAATGTCAAAAATATTTCAACAATAATTTTATGTTTGAGTAGTGAAATAAAAATTATGGAATTTTTGTAATAGGAGCTGACAATACCCATTTCAATTCAAATGAGGTTCAAGAGAAGACCTGAATAATAGGAAACTAAAAAGCTTCAGAAAGCGAACCAAAAAGCCAAGACCAACATTTCACGAACGAGAATAGACTAATTTTATTTCTTAGTTTGCTGATCTTGATCATTGGTGTCCGTCTTGGCGCGTTTATTTTTTTTCAATGATTCATGCAGCATCCATTCCATCTGACCATTAATTGATCGGAATTCATCTGCAGCCCATTTTTCAATTGCTTTCAATGTGCTTTCTTCAATACGCAATACAATTTGTTTGCGAGCCATATCAGCTTAAGGTACCTGTATTGATAATCGGGTTAGCATCTTTATCTCCGCAGAGCACAACCATCAAGTTACTGACCATTGCGGCTTTTCTGTCGTCATCCAATTCAATAACTTTTCTTTTTGACAGTTCGTCAATTGCCCTCTCGACCATTCCTACAGCACCTTCAACTATTTTGTAACGAGCGGCAACTATTGCTTCGGCTTGTTGGCGCTTGAGCATAGCTCCAGCTATTTCTTGTGCATAAGCCAAATATCCAATTCTTGCTTCAAGCACTTCAATTCCGCTGATTGATAGTCGTTCTTTGATCTCAGCTTCAAGGCTTTCATTGATTTCCTCAGTTCCACCGCGTAGGGTCAATTCATGGTCATGTTCCATGTTGTCATACGGATACATGTGAGCCAATTTGCGCACTGCAGCGTCAGTTTGCACTCTGACAAATGCCTTGTAGTCATCTACTTCGAATGATGCTTTAAAGGTGTCGGACACTTTCCAAACCAAAATCACACTGATGTCAATTGGGTTACCGCGTTTGTCATTCACTTTCATTCTGTCTGACTCAAAGTTTGATGCACGCAGGGAAATTGCTTTTTTCTCTAAGAATGGATTTACCCAAAAGAAGCCGTTGTCTTTGGCAGTTCCTTTGTAATCACCAAACAATACCAGTACTTTTGATGAGTTTGGATTGTTGATAAAAAAGCCAATTGGCAAAATAATGGCTATTAAGCCCATGACCACAGCCAACCAAATGATTTTTAGCTGAAAAATGGCAAAATATACTCCAAATGCCAATACAAGCCAAAAGGCAAGCATTAAAAATCCTGAAATTGCTTTGTAAGATGTTTCTTTCATAATGATATCGTTTTGATATCACAAAGATCGCTTTATTTGCTTCAAATGAGCAAGTTTATTCTGATGTGTTATTCACTTTAATCGACGAATGGGTGTTTTTCTCATAAACCGAGGCAAAAGCGAACTGTCAGTTTATAGTGGCTGATTGAAATTATCTGAAAGAAACTAAGAAATTGATTGTTTATGGTAAAAACTATTCACCTTTATTGGCCAATTGCCCACAGGCTGCATCGATATCCAACCCACGGCTTTTGCGAACTGTAATCATGGCTCCACTTTGTCGTACCAATTTAGCAAAATGATCTACTTCTTTAAAGTCAGCTCTTTTGTAAGGAGCATCATCGATTGGGTTGTATTCAATGACATTTATTCTGCCCGGAACCTTACGGACTATCTTTATCAAATTGTATGCATCTTCAGCACTGAGGTTAAATCCACCCAGAGCAATATATTCATAGGTAATTCTATTCCCGGTTACGTCCATGAAGTATTTGGCCGCTTCTATCAAAGCTTCCAGGTTGTTGGTATCATTGATTGCCATGATTTCGCTTCGTTTGACATCATCGGCGGCATGCAGACTCAGGGCCAAGTTCACTTTTGTACCATCATCGGCCATCTTTTTGATCATTTTAGCCACTCCAGCTGTGCTGACCGTTATTCTTTTAGATGACATACCCAATCCATTGGGAGAGGTAATTCTGTGTATGCTGTCCATAACTGGTTTGTATGCCAGCATAGGCTCACCCATACCCATGAATACCACATTGGTGAGAGGATGTCCATAATGGGCCATTGCCAATGCGCCCACAATCTTTACCTGATCGTAAATTTCACCTGGTTCAAGATTGCGTTCACGTTGCATTTTACCTGTAGCACAAAAATTACATGCTAGGGAGCAACCTACTTGACAAGATACACAAACCGTAAAACGGCTTTCTTTTTTGACAGGTATAAGTACAGCTTCAACCAAATGATCATCGTAAAGTCTCAGCCTCAATTTAATGGTGCCATCTTTACTTTGTTGGGTGGCATCTATTCTTATAGGACGAAAACAAAATTTTTCTTCGAGCTGCTTGCGAAGTTCGATGGGTAAGCTGCTCATTTCATGAAATGAGTTTACTCCATGCTTCCAAATCCATTCTGAAACTTGTTTGGCACGAAATGCAGGTAATTCCCAGTTTTTAAATTGTGCAATTAACTCATTGTCACTCAATAAACGGATATCTGGACGCTCTTTCATTTCACAAAGTTACTGCGATATTGTATGCCAATTCAATCAAACTTTGAAAATCGCCTTACCTTTGTTCAAAATAACGATTTATCATGGTAAAATTTGTCTGTACTTTCATATTGATTTTTCTTTGTAACTTATCCCAAGCGCAAATGAAATATGGCATTCGTGCTGGATTGTGCAGGTCAAGTTTGCAAGGCCCTTTTGAAAAAGACAACGCTGGAAATGAAATTGAAACTGCTGAAGCAACGACTGGTTTTGTGGTTGGTGCAACAGCTGGATATCAATTTACGGATATGTTTGGTGTGCGTGCCGAATTGTTGTACAGTGTCCATGGAGGTAAGAAAAGATTTGACTCTATGAATGCTTACCAACGTTTTATTACTGACAACGGCCAAGTTTTGATTGCTCAAGGTCAGAAGAAACAATTGTTATCAGTTTATAACAGCTACATCATGTTGCCAGTGTCAGTGCATGGTTTATTCTTTAAGCGTTTGGAGCTGTCTGTTGGAATTGGTCCTTCATTTTTGGTAAACAGCACGGGTAGTGGCGAAGTAAGCAATGTTCTGAGCAATAGTTCAGGCTTGGATAACAAAACTTTGATTCAAAAACTGGATCACAATTATTTTAGGGACAATCCTACAACTCGCTTAGGAGAAGAGAAGAAATTTTTATTTCAAGGGGAAGAAATAACTACACAAACTGATCTTTCAGCATATCAAAATTTTACAGAAAAGGATGGCAGCTATTACAATCCTATAGATTTGACATTCTTGGCTGGAGTCAGTTATTACTTGAACAGTTCATTATTTATCGGTGCTAGACTATGCTATGGATTGAATGATGTAAGCAATACCAAATACGATATTTCTCTTCAGGACTTGGATGCCAATAATAATTTCATAACCAGAGATGACTTTGACCGCAATTTCGATTGGCAGTTTATGGTGGGCTTTCAGTTTTAGAAAATATTGTACTTGAGGATACACCAGATGGCTCTAAATCCATCTTTGGCTCCTATTTTTTTGCCTTCAGCATAGGATCTTCCGTAGTAAGATATGCCCACTTCGTATATTCTGATATTGGGAATTCTCGATAGTTTAGCTGTTACTTCAGGCTCAAATCCGAAACGCCTTTCTTTCAGGTCTAGCCCTTGAATTATTTCACGCTTAAATAATTTATAACAGGTTTCCATATCTGTGAGGTTCAGATTGGTAAACATATTGGAAAGATTGGTCAAGAATTTGTTGCCAATAGAGTGCCAGAAGAATAATATTCGATGCGGCCTTCCTCCCATAAATCGGCTGCCGTAAACCACGTCTGCAAATCCATCCATTATAGGCTTTAACAGTATGCAATATTCTTCGGGATTGTATTCAAGATCTGCATCCTGAATGATCAGGTAATCACCTGAGGCGTGTTGGATGCCTGTGTGTAAAGCTGCACCTTTGCCTTTGTTGTGTTCGTGTTCTAAGTATTTTATCTTAAATTCAGGGTGAACTGACATGTATCGATCAAGTGCCCCTTTTGTATCATCCGTACTGCAGTCATTGGTAATAATGACTTCTTTTTCCATTCCTTGTGGCAACATTACCTGCCTCACCTTATCCAAGATCAGGTGGATGGTACGTTCTTCATTATATGCCGGAATAACAATTGACAACTTCAATGACATGAAATAAATATTCGGTTGTTTTCAGACTGCAATTCTACTCATTTCTATTGACTTTACCTTGGGATTCATCAAATGAAACCACAAAGGTGGCATCAAAGCAATCAAAATACTTCCTGGATAACCCAATGGAAGCTGAGGGCTTTTATCAAAATGACGTAATATTTGGTATTTCCTTGTTGACTTGAAATGGTGATCACTATGCCTTGTCAATTCATACAAAAAAATTCGGCCAAGTTCATGATTGCTATTCCAGCTGTGTGACTCATCGACAGGTTCAAATCTTCCGCTTGGTAATTTTCTTCTGCTTAAACCATAATGTTCGATGTAATTGACCGCTTCCAAGATTAGAAAACCTAGCACAGCTGAAATAATAGCCAGCAAAAGTCCTTTGGTGCTGAAGAAATAGTAAATACAGAGTAAATAGCTCAGTTGTATCAATTGAAACCAAATCATCTCATTCTTGATATTCAGCCATGATAAATTCATCTTCTTCAATCGTACGGCTTCTAGTTTCCAAGCATTGACGTAATTGCCATAAACGGAGCGAAAGAAAAAACTATAAATAATTTCTCCTTTTCTTGCTGAGGCTGGATCCTCGGCGGTAGCAACATTTTTATGATGGCCCAGGTTATGTTCAATGATGAAATGCATATAAAGCGCAGGAAGCAAAAGGATTTTGGCTAGCCATTGCTCAGCTTTATTCTGCCTGTGTCCGAGCTCATGCGCTACATTGATACCATCGGCACCAACCACTACCATGTTGCTCAAACAAATACCAACCCACTCAATTGTACTCAGGTTTTGTGTACTTACAATATAACACGACCAAATGACTATGCCATAAACAATTGGAATATTCAAATACAGCAAGAAATCGAACCATCTTTGCTTAGAACGCACTTCTTCCTCTTCAGGTAAAATATTGGCCGTCCGTTGATTGAGTAGTGGCTCAATCAATGGTATCACCACAAAAGTTATAACAAATGCAGCGTAATACCACAAGCCACCATACCAAAGGCCTAAGGCAGCCGAAGCAGGCGCAACAAATGCAAACAAGTATTTTATGTCTTTCATGATACTAGTCTTAGTTTTGCAACGAATTGAACTTTTAAGCAAAGCTCAAGTTTAATACAAAAGTAATAGAGAACCAATATAAATGTCGCACGAATTCCATCGAGTAAAAGTAAATAAAATAATTTCAGAGACTGCTGAAGCCAATACATACTATTTTGAGGCAGAGGATGGGGATAAAATCCCTTACCAAAGCGGTCATTATGTCACCACCAAGTTTCTGATAAATGGAGAAGAATACCGGAGGGCATATTCTCTTTGCACTTCTCCTTTAGACGGTGCAATAGGTTTTACTGTGAAAAGAGTGTTAAACGGAAAGGTTTCCAATTATTTCGCTGACCACATCAAAGAGAATAGTGCGCTGGAGATCATGTATCCTGAAGGCAGATTTACCTTGAATTTAGACCCGGCCAAGGGAAAAACCTATTACATGGTAGCTGCTGGAAGTGGTATCACACCTTTGATGTCGCACATTAAGTCGATACTCGAAATAGAAGCCAAAAGTGTAGTCTATCTGCTTTATGGCAACCGAAACGAAGAAAGCATCATCTTTAAATCTGCATTGGATGAAATGATGAGGGTTTACCGTGATCAATTATTTGTTCAATACACTTTGACGCAACCTAAGCGCGAAAAAGCATCGGGATTAGGTGGATTATTCAGCAAAGGAACCAGCAGTTGGTCCGGCAAAACTGGGAGAATTAATGCAAAGGGCTTTGAAGATTTCATGAATCTCAATCCGCCAATTCACAAAGAGGCAAATTATTTGCTCTGTGGACCAGGTGAAATGATTGATCAAATATCCAGCTATTTGCTTTCAAAAGAAGTAAGCAAGAAGAACATCCATGCTGAATATTTTACCAATGCCTCCACAAAAACAGACACTGCACCACTCAAATCAGGTGTTTCAAAGTTAAGTGTGCAGCTCGATGGTGAATGGATAGAAATGGAGTTAGATCGATCCAAAACCATTTTGGAAGCTATGATCGGGCTCAATAAAAATCCTCCGTATAGTTGTACATCAGGAGCTTGCTCCACGTGCATGGCCAAAGTCCTCAAAGGCAAGGTATCTATGGATATTTGTCATGCTCTAGAAGAGGCAGAAGTGAAAGATGGATACATACTCACATGCCAGGCAAGAGTTGAGAGTTCTGAGGTAGAGATCACGTATCAAGTATAACGATATACCAATATGATAGCCGATTCGTTATTATTATCAATTCATGACAAATAACACTGCGCAGAGTCAAGGATATTTATGACCTTTGTAGTCCAATTTCTAAAAAGTATGAGCAACATTCAAAGCAATTCTATGACTGATGGTACATTGGAAGTAACCATCAATATGCCAGTTTCAACTTATCGTCCTGCTTGGGAAGCTGAACTTAACAAACTGCAAAAGAAGGCTAATATCAAAGGTTTCCGTCAAGGTAAAGCGCCTATGAGTTATATCAGAACTCTTCACGGCGGTTCAGTACTTTATGATACCGTCTTTAAAATGGTAGATCAGGAATTAGAAGCATATCTCAAAGAGCATGGTATCCGATTTTTAGGTCAACCTCTTCCTTCAAAAGATCATGCCCCGCAGCCAATAAGTGAGAAGGACATGAAAGACCTCGAGTTCAAATTTGTGGTAGGTCAAGTACCTGCTTATGAGCTCAAAGGACTTGATAATAGCATTACAATCAAGCAATATGACCAAGAAGTAGCTGATGAAGAGATTATGGAGGAATGGAACAAAGTATTGTTGCAATATGGTAAATTGACTTCAGCTGATGATACCATTATTGAAAACGACTTGGTCAAAGCCAAAGCGACAGAAATGGAAGGATCTGTTCCTAAGGCAGACGGTTATGAAACTGAAATCAAGTTCTTGTTTGATTTTGTCACAAATGACGAACTGAAAACTGAACTGAAAACCAAAAAAGTTGGTGATTCCTTTTTCTGTCAAACTACTGACATGGAGCGTGAAAATGATAAAACCTGGAGTCGAAAACAAGTTTTCAATATCAAAGAAGAAGATGGCAGCGCGGTAGGCGATTTCTTTCAATGTACAATAGAGGAAATTACAAGAAGACACCCTGCTGATGTTAACCAGGAATTCTTAGACAGAATTTTTGGCGAAGAAAGTGGAATTACAGATGAGCAGGGAGCCAAAAACCGAATTAGAGAAGTTCTGACAATTAGAAGAAATAATCCTGCACTTGGATTGTTCCTAGCTGATATCAAAGATAAAATGATTGAAGCAAATAATTTCCCGCTACCTGAAGACTTTATCCTACGCTTAATTGAAGAGTCCAAAGAGGAAAAGCAAAAACGACCAGAAGGCAAAGAAAAGGATGATTTAATCAATGCAATACGCTGGAACTTGATCAGAGAAGATTTGTTGAAGCAATATAGCATCAATGTAACACCTGAAGAATTGAAGGATCAAGTCCTTGGAGATTTTGCAGCCAAAGTAGGACTTGATAGAAGTTACCCTGGCTTGGGTCAATTTGCTGATAAATTGATGGAAAACAAAGAATCAGTTCAAAATGCTTATTTGAACATTCAAGAGGGCAAATTACTTGAATCTATCAAAGACAAGTTCAATGCCGATATCGTCCTCATTTCAAAGGAAGAATTTGAGAATATGTTGAATGAAAGATTCCCTAAACCAGAGGCTCATGACCACGACCATGATCACGATCACGACCATGATCATGACCACGTACATTCAAATCATGAGCATGCACATTAATTAAAAACTGACAATAAGGCAGCTGTTTTCTATTGGTACAACTGTTGATATAAATAGCATAATTAAATCAAACAAAATGATTCCTCAAGACGAATTTAAAAAATATGCCACCCAGCATTTGGGTATGAGCACCATGCATTTGGAGAAATATATGAATGTAACTGCACCTAACATTCACGCATTTACGCCTCAGGTAATAGAGGAGCGTCAAATGAATGTTGTTGGAATGGACGTATTCAGCCGTTTGATGATGGACCGTATCATCTTCATGGGTGTTCCGGTAACTGACTATGTAGCCAATGTCATTCAAGCGCAATTGTTGTTTTTAGAATCAACAGATCCTAAACGCGACATCCAAATGTTTATCAACAGCCCTGGTGGTTCGGTGATAGCAGGTCTTGGTATTTATGATACCATGCAATACGTGGCGCCTGACATCGGGACTATTTGTACTGGCTTGGCGGCATCAATGGGTGCAGTGTTGCTGGCTGCAGGAGCCAAGGGCAAGCGTACCTGCTTGTTCCACAGCCGTGTGATGATTCACCAGCCTATGGGTGGCATGCAAGGTCAGGTAACTGAAATGGAAATCAGCTATAAATTGATCAAGCAATTGCAAAAACAATTGTACGATATTCTTGCGCACCATACCGGTCAGCCTTATGAAGCGATTGAAAAAGATTGCGACAGAGATAATTGGATGCAAGCTGACGAAGCCAAGGCATACGGATTGGTTGATGAAGTCTTAGATCGCAATAATCCTCGTAAAAAAGAAAATGAAAAAGGGTAAACTCCAAATATGTTCTTTTTGTAATCAGCCTGAAAGCAGTCAACGCATGCTTCTGGCAGGTCCTGACGATGTATTGATATGCGATAGTTGTGTTGAAAATGCATATTCTATTGTCAAGGAGCAAAGCAAAACCAAAGCAAAACCACGAGGCTTTGCACGCAAAAGCTTTACTCCCAAAGATCTCAAGCATCACTTGGACTTGTATGTTATCGGTCAAGATCAAGCGAAAAAAGTTTTGTCAGTAGCCGTTCACAATCATTACAAGAGATTGGGACAGCCAAGCGATGAGGAAGTAGAGATTGAAAAATCCAATATTCTCTTCGTTGGGCCAACTGGTACAGGCAAAACCTTATTGGCAAAATCAATTGCTAGATTCCTTGATGTTCCTTTTGCAATTGTTGATGCGACAGTGCTAACAGAGGCAGGCTACGTTGGTGAAGATGTTGAAAGTATTCTAAGCCGTTTGTTACAGGTTTGTGATTACGACATTGCGAAGGCTGAAAAGGGTATCATTTATATCGATGAAGTTGATAAGATTGCCCGGAAGAGCGACAATCCTTCAATCACAAGAGATGTTTCAGGCGAAGGGGTGCAGCAAGCATTGCTTAAAATGTTGGAAGGAACAGATGTGGCAGTGCCTCCTCAAGGTGGCAGAAAACATCCTGAGCAAAAGATGACTATGGTTAACACCCGTGAAATTCTCTTCATCTGTGGTGGAGCTTTCGATGGACTCGAAAAGGTTATTTCACGACGCATCAATAAACAAGTTATTGGTTATAAAGCAGTTGATAGTACTATTTTGGAGAAGGATGTCTTGAAATATGTTAACCACACTGACCTCAAGACTTTTGGCTTGATACCGGAGTTGATTGGTCGTTTGCCAGTTTTGGCACACTTGAATGCTTTGGATACTGAAACACTTTGCAGGATCTTAACTGAACCCCGAAATAGTCTCATCAAACAATACACCAAGTTGTTTGAGATGGAGGATATTGAATTAGAAATTTCAACAGATGCATTGCAGCTAATTGCAGAAAAAGCCTTGGAATTTAAGTTGGGAGCTAGAGGATTGCGAACAATATTAGAGTCCTTGATGCTAGAACCCATGTTTGAACTGCCGGGGGACAAATCAGTCAAGAAATTTAAAATAGATGTGGATTATATCAATGAAAAATTGGATCCCATCAAACTTCAATCAATAAAAGCAGCCTAATATGTTTACAATACCAATTTATCTCCGATTTGCCTTGATTGCAGCATTCATGATATTAGGTCCTCTATTGTGGGGAGTTTATGGATTTTGGTATGGCTTTCCATTTATACTTGTCGGTTTGATATTATTGGTTGGTTACTTCCTGATGGGTACCATCCAATCTGCTGCTATGTTGATGCAAAACATGAATTTTGATGCAGTTGAGCAAAGATTGTCACTTACCTTTTTTCCTCAATTCCTCTTCAAAGCCAATCGTGCATACTTGTATATGATACGAGGCACTTTGGCAACTTATAAAAAGGATTTCAACAATGCCGAGAAGTATTTGACATTGGCTCAAAGTACTGGATTGGCTACAGAAGCTGAGAATGGTACTGTTTTTTTTCAACTCGCCAATATTGCCGCTCAAAAGAATAACTGGCCACAAGCTCAAATTCATTTCAAAAAAGCCAAGGAATACAAAGTGACAGATCCTGAAATGAAGGAACAATTCAAACAGTTTGAGAAAGCAATGGCAAACCGTAGTATGTTTAATCCTGCCAATCGCGGCATGATGATGCAGCCTGGCGGCAAGCGCAAAAGACCTAAAATGAGATAAACATCTACTTTTTGTTATTCACCAAGTCAGAAATTTCATGACAAAAATATTTCATCCATTACTCTTTGGCTTTTTTGCACTGCTTCTAACATTAGGTGCTTGTAGCAAGAAAAGTAACGAGAAGGCAATTGAAATAACGCCGGGAGACCTGAAGAAGGAAGTGCTGAAAAATGTTGAAATTCTCTATTCCGACAGTGCGCAACTGCGAGTCAAGATTTCAGGTAAGGTCATGATTCGAACTTTGATCCCTGAAAATATGAAAGACGAATTTACGGATGGTGTGCTGGTAGACTTTTATGATGCATTTGGCAAAAAGACAAGTAACCTGAAGGCAGATTATGCCCTGAGATATCAAGATAAGGATGATATTTTGGTGAGTGGCAATGTGGTATTGACCTCTGAGAAGAATGAGACTATGGAGTCCGATGAACTTATTTGGAATAAAAAGCAAGAGCGGGTGTACACCGAAAAATTTGTCATGGTCAAGACCACCAAAGAACGAGCATGGGGACAAGGGTTTGAGTCCAATCAGAATTTCACCGCTTGGCAGATCAAAGGCTTCGAGGGTAAAATCAGGTCTGATAAAATAGATTCCAGTCAATAAACACAACACAAACAAAACCGCTGTTTCAATCGTTAAAGGATAGTATCCTTTATTATTGTGCCAGCTAATCAGTCAAGTAATTTTAGTTTTTTTAGACGATTGTTCCATATTGTGTGGTATTCCTTTCCGTGCAAATTGGTTTTATTGCATCTCCGCAATCAGCACATGTTGTTGATTTGTTGGTTTTTTTTAGTCGTTCTGATAACCGGAAAATTTGGAAGAATCTTTGGGATTCAGTTTTTATTTAGCGACGCTGAGTATCTGGGGCAAGTTAATCCAATTAGTTTTGGGTTTTTGGGCCTTGCATTCGGGGTGTTTGTAATGGTTTGGAACTTATCAGCGTATTTGATGAGTGCCTTTAGATTTCCCTTTCTTGCAGCCTTAAAAAGACCTTTTACCAAGTTTGTCCTCAATAATTTCTTCCTGCCACTGATTGTGTTTATTTTTTTGATTCAAACGATTATCCATACTCAATATTTTACTGAACAGAAGTCTGGATTATTGGTTTTTAGTTATGTTTTAGGATTTTTGGCTGGATTCGTTCTGACGGTTGGCAGTATTTCTGCCTATTTGTTTTTTACCAATAAAGATATCACGGCATTCGTTAGACAGGATATTGGTGTCCAGGAGGAACTTCCTGAAATAAGTAGACAAAAACTAGAGTCATATCATTGGAAAGTTGAAACTTATCTCAGCGAATGGCTGCGTCCACGTTTGGTGCGCAGTGTGGCGCATTATCCCCATGAAATTCTACAGAAAGTGTACCGTCAGAATCACTGGAATGCCTTTCTTTTGCTTTCAATCGGAGTAGTTACTTTGGTTTTTTTTGGCACATTAGCTGATCATCCCATTTGGTGTATTCCTGCAGGAGCAAGTATTCTTCTCTTGCTAAGCATGCTTATGATGGTGAGCAGTGCGGTTACTTTTTGGTTTCGAAAATGGAAATTCATCGTATTTATATTTTTAATAGTAGCACTTAATTGGCTTACCAAAACTGGTGGTGGCGGTTTTGGACACAAAGTGATTGGATTGAATTACAGTGGCGCCTTGCCTGAATATAAGTCTGATGTAGATTACGGTTATGAAGATGAGGTAAAAGCTCAGCATGATAAACGAAAAGATGAAAAATCTTTAACTTTATGGAAACAGAGACAAAATAGAGCAACTCCTCCCGCATTATTTTTGTGTGCAAGTGGAGGGGGGCATCGCGCTGGTTGGTGGACCGTCCAAGTGCTAAAAAACTTAGATAGAAACTTGAATGAAAAACTAATGAGTCAAACAGTTTTGATGTCAGGCGCCTCTGGCGGTATGACCGGACTGGCATTTTATCGTTCCCTTCAACTGGAAAAAATTGGTCCCGAACAAAAGGAGAATGCCATTCAGAAATATTCAGATGATTTGTTGAATAGTATCGCATTTGCCTTGGTAAGTAATGATCTTTTTCCAGGCTTTGCACTATACAGAAAAGAGGGAAATGATTGGATAAAAAGTGATCGTGGTCTGGCCTTTGATCGTCAATTTAATGAAAATACCAATAATATACTCAATAAGCCGTTTTCTGCTTTTGCTGAGTTGGAACGGAATGGAATTATACCCTCTTTATTTGTTGCTCCTACAATATTGAACGATGGCAAAAGGCTGTTGATATCATCCAATAGTCATGCCTACATGAGCAGACCCCCATTGTATTCAAAAGTGGGAATTAACAGTGATTTAGTGGAATTCAATGAATTTTTTCGCAATCAGGGTGCTCAAAATATTAGCCTTACCACGGCGCTCAGACTCAACTGCACTTATCCATACATTTTGCCCAACGTGGACCTGCCTTCTCAGCCTGCAATGGAGATCATGGATGCTGGATTTAGAGATAATACTGGAGTTTCACTTGCTTCGAGATTTATTTGGCACCATGCTGATTGGCTAAAGTCGAATACTGATAAAATTGTTATTATTCGGATTCTAGCTGGTGAAGGAAGGGCTAATGATGTGGTTCGATCTTCGAAGGGATTGATTGAATCATTGTTCAGTCCCTTAGGATTTGCCGGTTCAATATTGAAATATCAGAATTACGAACAAGAGAACTATATCGCATTTATGAAATTACTCTTTGGGAACGACAAAATAGAAGTAATCGATTTTATGTACCGCCCAAAAGATGGGAATGAGCGCGCATCAATGAGTTTCCATCTCACACAACGTGAAAAGAAAGATATTGAAAACTCTATATTCCTCCCTGAAAATCAAGAAAGTTTAGAGCGAATTAAGCAGCTCACGAAATAATTTATTTTCCCTATTTCAAGAGGTTGATTTCTCCCTTGTACAGCTGGTTTACACCATCGATGAAGTTGACTTCAGCAACGAATACAAATACCGCTGGATCCAGCTCCCTTCCTGCAACGGTGCCGTCCCATCCAAGTTTTGGGTCATTTAGAAGAAAGTTTGAGCCTTCAAACATCAATCCACCCCAACGGTTATATACCCTTAGATAGTTTATTTGGCGCGCAGCGGAATTTCCGTATAAGGTAAATTTTTCATTATTGCCGTCACCATTTGGCGATATGGCATTGGGATAATAAATGGGTCTTTGTACATTCACAAAAACTGTTACTTCATCTGATGCCCTACAACCATTTTCATCAACAATGGAAGCTATGTAGGTAGTTTGGCCCGGCGGTCGAACACTGATAGACCAGCAAGTATCGCATAATATTGAGGTGTCTTTGATGGAAGTCCACAAAATGGTGGGATCTACATCAAAAGGGAAAAAACTGGCATTCAGGTTGGTTCTATCTCCTAAAATGACAGTTTTGTCTTCTCCTGCATTTACGGTCAAAGGCTGTGGTTCTTCAATTTCTATCAAAAATGAATCTCTGCAACCATGTGAATCAAAAGCTACGATTTCATACTCGCCTGCCAATAAATTTATGGCTGAAGTGGCTGCGTTGAATTTGATACCATCCAAACTGTATTTATACCAAGGAGTTCCTCCAGTTCCACTGAAATATATTTCACCTGTACTATCACCATTACAAGTAATATCAACCAAACTGTCCAAACCTACCTGAAAATTATCACCTGGCAGACAGCAAATATCTATATAAAGTGGTTTGGTTTTAGTCACTTTACATCCTAAGTCATTGGTTACGGTTAGTGTAGCAAACTTTTCGCCCCATGAATTATAAATTACGTCGTGGGGTCCATTTCCACTTTTCACATTAGGAACAGCATCCTGACCAAATGCCCAATCGTATTGTATCAAATTTCCAAATCCATCCGTAGATTGGTTGACGAATGTCAGAACTTCGAGACACTTCACGGTATCCGGATCCCAGAAGAAATCTACCTTGGGTCCTTCAAAGGTACCAGCACCACCAAAGCTTATTGCAAATCCTGTATTGGTACTAGTAAAATTATTTACAACAAAAGCATAATACTTCCCTAACTCCATAACCAGAGGGGCCAGAAAATTGTTCTGTGAAGGCAAGTCACACGAAGCAGGTTCACTAATATCAGTTTCTCCATTGCGCAAACCAGTTGGGCCCATGCAGGTACTCGGAAAATTGTTATCACCTGAAGCCATACAGCGCAATAATATTTTGCCATCGCAATTTCCAATTCCATTGGGCAGCTCATAAATCACGAAATCCAGATCATCATCCACTTTGTTGGGCGTCAAAGTAAAAGTAAGGGGCCCCGGTGTATCACATCGCCATACAAACCAAGTTGAATTCATTTCGAAGTTAACTCCAGCGCCACCAAAGAAACAGGTAGCGTCATCAATCTCCTTGATATCATTTCCAGCACCTTTCACGCTTTTTACCACAAAAGAGGATTTGTCACACAAAAGAGATGCTTGCGGACAATCTGATGTTGGTTCGGCAGGTGGATTGTAGTTATTCATACATATTTCAAAGGTGCCTATCCTTACACCTCTGCCATCAATCCGAATCAGATACGTATTTCCGATAAACAATCCACTTTGATAAAGTTCTATAATACCAGAACCACTTGCGTTTGTTTGACATTCTAATTCGCCAATGACCCCGCCACAAAACCCTTCATACAGCGCTGCTTCTGGTGCTTCGAGTGTTCCACCTGGTGAGGATTGGGTATTACCTGAAATAGTGATAACAATGTCAGTAGCTACTGCGGTAAATTGAAACCATACATCGTTGCTTACACTTGTAAAACAGGCTGGAGGCCCGTAGGTTGATGCAGTTGCATTTACAATGGTGAATTCCCCTACTTTGGAACACCATTCAGTGACATCATTTAGTACAATCGGGTTGAAACAGTCGTCATTTACAACTTGTGCAAATAAAGTGAAATTCCCCCAAATGCAAAAATTAACTACAAAACATATTTTATATAAGCCTTTCATATGCACAATTCTATTCTACAAAAGTATTTAAAATTAGTTATGACTTGTATCACTAATTGGTTTTATCTGCTGATTTCAATTTTTTTGTACTCGTCCTAAAGATAGACCCCTTTTGTTGGAAATATGCTGATCACTTTTGTAACTTTAACACATTATTCACTTTTCAAGTGGAACGAGGAGGGTCTCATTTTTGTTTACTTTGCATATAAATTATTAAACCAATATTATGAAAAATTTAATAGCATTCATCGTTTTGTTTTTTGTGGCAGGTTCTTTAGTCAATGCCCAAGAAGTAAATGCTAGTTTTAAAGTCAGTGGCAATTGCAATATGTGTAAGGAAAACATCGAATCCGCATCAATGGTGAAAGGTGTAAAATCCAGCACTTGGAGCAAAAAAACGAACGTGATATCAGTGAATTATGATGAAAGCATGGTAAAGCTTGAAGATATTCATACAAGCATTGCCAAAAAGGGATATGATACTGATAAAGTGAGAGCGGATGACAAAACTTATAGTAAATTACCTAAGTGCTGCAGATATGACAGAGACAAAAAGGAAAAGCTTAAGAATTAGTTTGCTATAAGTTAATATCGATTTCCTCTGGGATTAAAACCTATTGTGGTCTATGGTGTTGTTTACATTTAATTGATCAACATTTCATGAGGATATCCGCTTTTAGATTGGCACATTTTAATTCTGCCCACCGACTCTTCAACCCTGATTGGGATGATGCTAAGAACTTTGAAGTTTTTGGATTGTGTTCAAACCCTCATTACCATGGACATAACTACGAATTGGAAGTCCGAGTAACTGGTGAGATAAACCCTGACACTGGGATGTTAATTGACTTGAAATGGCTTAAAGAGATCATTAAAGTTGAAGTTGAAGACAAACTAGACCATAAAAACTTAAACATCGAGGTACCCGAGTTCCAAAAACTTATTCCTACCGCCGAGAATATATGCATTGTGATTTGGCAGTGGTTGCGCAAATCGCTTCATGAGCAGTATGATTTAAAAGTAAGGCTCTATGAAACTCCACGAAACTATGTTGAGTTTCCTGCGGAATAGTTGTAAAACGAAAAAGCCCAACTGAATTTTCAATTGGGCTTTTTTGGTTTTAGATTTATCTGTCCAATTCAGGTATTACTTCTAAATGATCATTGTGCTGCATCTTTTGCAACCAACTGCTGAGTAGGAATAGAATACCTGCTGCAACTCCTGTCATAACTATGAATAGCATAAAGAATTCGTATAGATTGGTAATCTGATAACCTAAAAATGTTGGATAAACTATTGGATCTGCAGAGGCTTCTGCTCCAGCGGTAGGAGGAATCAATGCGCTCAAAGTACCTGCAAATTTATTCGCAGCTGCATTGGCTAAAAACCAAGTTCCCATCATCAAAGAGGATAGACGTAAAGGAGCAAGTTTTGATACCATTGACAAGCCAATTGGAGACAAACACAATTCGCCCATTGTATGGATGACGTACAATGCTATCAACCACCACATGGAAACTTTGTCTTCGACACCCAATCCCTTTACAGCAATCGCTATTACCACGTAGCCTAGAGCAACCAATGCAAGTCCAATAGCCATTTTCATTGGGGATGAAGGCTCCAATTTACGGGCATACATAAAACCCCATATGATTGTGAATACAGGTGCTAAAATGATTACTGAAAGTGGATTGATGGATTGAAAATAAGAAGCTGGCATTTCCCAACCAAACAATGTTCGTTCAGTTTGACGATCTGCAAACAATGTTAGAGATGCACCAGCTTGTTCAAATGCTCCCCAAAAAAATATTACAAAAAATGCCAAAATAAAGATCACTACGATTCGGTTCTTTTCAATCTTAGATAAACTTTTGTCACTAAATATCAGTATGGGCATGATGATCATTGCACCATAAATGAAATAGCTAATTATCTCAAAATTGCTTTTGAACATTTGCTTAAAGTTCAACATAAAAAATATAATAGCAATAGAACCCAAGACCATCATTATGCTCTTCATGTCCATTTTCTTAACCGGCAGCCCAATTTCTTTTCCTTCTTCAGTTATCAAATATTGTTTTTGAAACATTATAAATGCAACCAAGCCTATCAACATACCGATACAAGCTGATAAAAATCCCCATTTAAAATCCATAGATCCACAAACTAATGGGGAGAAAAAAGCTCCAAGATTGATACCCATGTAGAAAATGGTAAATGCACTGTCAATCCTTCTGTCATTGGCAGGATACAACTGACCTACCATGGTAGAGATATTAGGCTTGAAAAAACCATTACCTATTATGAGTGAAGTCAATCCTGTCCACATCAAAGTTATACCTAACTCACCTCCATTAGAGGCACTAAGGAACATGAAAAATTGCCCCAAAGCCATCAAAAATCCACCAATGATAATACTTCTTCTATTTCCTAGGAACTGGTCACACAAATAACCTCCTAATAAAGGTGTCAAATATACCAAACCTGTATAACTTCCATAAATTTCTGAAGCATCCGCATCCTTCATTAATAATATCTTAGTCATGAAAAGAATGAATATTGCTCTCATTCCATAATAACTAAATCTTTCCCACATTTCAGTAAAGAAAAGGAAATACAGACCTTTAGGATGGCCTGTTTTTGCTGGTAATACGCTCATTTTAAAACAATTTGATTGGTTAGTTAATTCTTAGTGTTCGATTGTAAAAGTAATGCAAATGAACGATTAAAAAAATTTAGGATAAAATTTGTTGAACATCTAGCATATTGTCAATACTGGTTGACAAGCAATACTAAAAAAGCCCCGATAAATTCTTTCATTATTGGGGCTGAAATTATTGTTTGACGACAGCTAGTTCCGGCTGTTGTTATTGGCTCGTTGAATATTTCGGTTCAATTGTCTTCTTTCCTTCTGAATCAATTGTTTTTCATTTCTGCTCACTCTGCCGTCTGCTTTTGCTACATTCCGCATATCATTTACGTTTTTTCGCTGAAGGTTCAGTATTCTGGATTCTCTTTGACTGATGGTCCCATTTTGCCTTCCTTGTTCAATTGTGGTTCTATTTGAGCTGTGGGGGTTCCTTGAGCAATTTTCCTTTTGTTGCGCAATTGACATTTCATGAAATGCAACAAGCAATGCAATTACCAATAAATACTTTTTCATAATTTTTTGTGTTTTATATAAATATGACTTTATCACAGGACAGGGATTAATTCCTTAGTCGGTTTTAACATTTCTTTTGAAGAAATTAGACACTAATAAAACATTGTATTCAGTCTGTAGTCACTCATTTCGCATACATTTGCAATCAAACCCTAATTTTTATGCATAAAATTATTATACTAATTCTATTTGTATCACTGATATTCAAAACGACAAATATTTATGGGCAGGAGGTCAACATCAAATTGATTGATAGCTTACTGACAAGAATTGAATCAAAAGACAAGGGAATGTTGAGCCTTTCCATCAGCAAAGATGGTAAAGCAGTTTATAGCAGGGCCATCGGATATTCTGTAAAAGAAGCTGCAAAGCTGTCTAATACGCAAACCAAATATAGAATTGGAAGCATTACCAAGACTTTTACCGCCGTATTGATTTTACAATTAATTGAAGAGAATAGACTGAGTTTGGCAACAAATTTGGCAAGGTATTTCCCAAGCATTCCCAATGCATCAAGTATCACAATAGAACAATTGTTAAGGCACCGCAGTGGAATACATAACATAACTGATGATGAATCCTATCTCGGCTATATGACTAAGGGAAAAACTCAGGATGACTTGATTGATATTATTAAGGCTCAGAAGCCGGATTTTGCACCTGGTTCTTCATTCACATATAGCAATTCAGGATATATTTTACTTGGTTTTATTCTCGAAAAAATCAGAGGCGAGTCTTATGATAAAATTCTTCAAAAGTTTATTATCAATAAATTGACAAATAAAGATATCTATTATGGTGGTAAAATAAATCCAGCCAATAACGAAGCTAAGTCATACGACAAAAATGATGGCTGGTTGGAAAGTACAGAAACCGATATGAGTATCCCTCATGGAGCTGGTGCAATTGTGGCCACTCCTGATGCCTTGGTTGGTTTTCTTGAAGAATTATTCAAAAATAAACTGGTAACCAGTGAATCCGTTGAACTCATGAAAGAAATGAAGGACAACTATGGTTTGGGCTTGTTCAGAATGCCATTTTATGATAAATTCGCATTTGGTCACAATGGAAGTATAGATGGGTTTGGATCGAGCATGGCTTACTTTGTGGAAGATCAACTAGCGATAGCACTTTGCACAAATGCCCAGGATTATGAAATGAATGAAATACTGATTGTTGTGTTGAGTGCCTGTTTCGATAGACCAGTCGATATTCCTGATTTTAAAGAAATAAAACTAGATGCTGAAGTATTGAATTTGTATATTGGCGATTATACCAGCAAGGAAATGCCAATTGCAATTAAGGTTTTTGAAGAAAAAGGAGTTCTGAAAGCTCAAGCTACCGGCCAAGGGGCTTTTAATCTTACTCCCGAAACTGAGCACGTATTTAGCTTTAAAACTGCAGGAATTGTTATAAGTTTCGACCCATTAAATAAGGCAATGAAATTACAACAAGGCGGCAGATCTTTCAATTTTTTGAGGAAGTAAATCCAACTAAGCAAACAAGACCGCATTTATTACGTTATAAAAAGAAATAAAAAAAATGGCAGATCAAGAAAATATCCAGAATCAAATCAACATAGAATTACCTGAAGAAATTGCTGAAGGTGTGTATTCTAATTTGGCAATTATTTCACATTCAAACGCTGAGTTCGTAGTTGATTTTATTAGAATGATGCCCAATGTGCCCAAAGCGAAGGTCAAGTCAAGAATTGTATTGACACCTCAACACGCCAAGCGATTGCTCAAGGCGCTAGCAGAAAATGTCAAGAAATTTGAAACTCAATTCGGTGTTATAGATGACAATGAACATGCATTTATGCAGCAATTGAACTTCAATACACCTGCTGGACAAGCCTAATCAATCTCAAATAAAGTTCCCGGCTTTGCTGTTCGTGAAATACCTAAATGAATGTAGGCTTTATCTGTGGCCTCCCTCCCTCTGGGTGTACGTTGAAGAAATCCTTCCATAATCAGGAAAGGTTCATAAACTTCTTCGATGGTTCCTGATTCTTCGCCTACTGCAGTTGCTATTGTAGAAATACCAACTGGACCTCCTTTAAATTTACCAATGATAGCTTGTAGGATTCTGTTGTCCATTTCATCCAGTCCATGGCTATCAACCTTGAGCGCTGTCAATGCGATATTGGCTATTTCGACATCGATGGTGCCATCACCTTTTACCTCTGCAAAATCTCTCACTCTGCGCAACAATGCGTTTGCTATTCGAGGAGTTCCTCTGCTTCTTCGGGCTATTTCATTGGCTCCTGCTTGGGTGATAGGAATATTCAAAAGTGCAGCAGAGCGGTAAATAATCTTTTCTAAAGTTTCGACATTGTAATAATCAAGGTGGCATGTGATTCCAAATCGTGCTCGCAATGGAGCAGTCAACAATCCCATTCTGGTAGTTGCACCAATGAGTGTGAAAGGGTTCAAATTGATTTGAATGCTTCTTGCATTGGGACCGCTATCTATCATGATATCAATACGGTAGTCTTCCATTGCGGAATACAAATACTCTTCTACCACAGTATTGAGTCTGTGTATCTCGTCAATAAACAAAACATCACCTTCGGACAAGTTGGTCAACAGTCCGGCTAAGTCACCGGGTTTTTCTAAAACGGGTCCGGAAGTCATTCGCATCTGTGCACCTAACTCATGTGCAATGATGTGCGAGAGGGTAGTTTTACCAAGTCCTGGGGGACCATGTAATATTACGTGATCTAGGGATTCCCCACGTTTGTTAGCAGCTTGTATAAATATTTGAAGATTATCTACAATCAATGGCTGACCGCTGAAGTCATTCAGAGCTTGTGGCCTAAGGGAACGTTCCAGGGATTGTTCCTCAGGACTCAACTGATCTTTGGAGGCGTCTAAATTAGGATTTTGCATGAACAACGCAAAGTTACTTTAATTCGATGAGTAAATGAGGGCTGATCAATTTCATGAAATAAATTATTCAGCCATGCATAAAAAAACCACTTACAAAAAGCAAGTGGTTTTCTTTATTCAAAAAATAGAAACTTCAACTAAGGCTTTTTAACTGCCAATCTTGAAGATTTTACAAGTTTGTTTTTGTTGTCAAAAAACTGCAAAATGTAAATCCCTCCTGGAAGGTCACTTACATCGCAACGATCAAGTGAGTTATTATACACATGAATGGTTCTGCCTGTTAAGCTCGTCAAGGACACTTTAGAAATATTTTGACGATTTGAAACAGAGAAATATTCAGTAGTAGGATTTGGAAACACCTTTATTGAATTTGCAAATGACTCGATTGTACTGACGCTTGTTAGTCTAAATTTATAATTTGCAGTAACTGTATTGCTTGGGTTATTCTTGTCGGTTATTTTTATATCAACATCAGATAAACCATTAATTGCGCCACTTTGAAAATGCACCAAAATGTCAGATGAGGCTCCTGGAGCTAAATCAAAACAATCACTTTTAGCACTAGGGGGATAACAATTTGTTCCTGTGCATACATAAGTTATCCAACCCTGAGGAATACTATTGATCGTTCGCTCCCACAGGACTGTAGCTTTGGATGTTCCTATATTTGTAACTACAATGTTCAAACCGACGTCAGTCAAACCAGCGTCGGTCGTGGTACTGTCAATTTTTTGTATACTCAAGGACAATTGTCCCCAAACAGTGCAGCTTATTAAGAAAAGAACGGATAATAGTAATGCTTTTTTCATGTAGATATAGTTTAGTAAACAAATATAGTCTATCTACTGATAACTTTGCAATAATTATTAAAATATTAAGGTAGAATTAACAATTATTGTTATCAAACAAGATTTTAGTGCTTTAGTTTCTTGGCAAAAGCTCAGTTTTAGCTAAGTTTACTCTTCATCTATTAGATTTTCTTTAACCCTAATTATATATATTTTTTGTGTTGGCATGAATGGACAAAGGTTCCGGAATGAATTAAAGTTGGGATTCGGAATTACAAGTAGCAATATTCTTTGCCAGATGGTCCATAGATTTTGCTTTCAGCACTTGTCGTTTATACAGTGGGATAATTGGGAGTGCAACAATAGAAGGTAGGTTTCAATTTCAAGTAGGCGTTGCATTCAACTATAGGAATAGGAAGTCTAATAAAGTTGAGACGCAGATGTAGCAATTAAAACTTGATAGAATGTTTCGATCAACAAATTGATATTCAGAAATTTACTCTTAAAAGCATGATGTAAATAAAAAGGGGATTGTTCAAGATGAACAACCCCCTTTTTTATGATTGAGAATTATCGCTTATTGAACGATTAACTCCTGTACTGCAATTTTCTGACCTGAACGGTATGAAATGATATACTGACCAGGTGCTAAAGTGCTAACTTCTGGCAATTGGATCAAATGAGTTCCAGCGGATAGATTCAATACTTTGTTTGTAAGAATTCTTCCTGACATGTCAGAAATTTGAATAGTACCTTCCAATGCGTCTTTCAATCCAATTTTCATTGTTGCAAGATCGGTAGTCGGGTTAGGGAACAAAGAGAATACTTCTAGTGTCAATTCGTTCTTTGTGCTTGTTCCTTCTGCAGCTTCAGCTGAATTCATAACAAATTGGTCTCTTCTGTTTTCAAGCCAAACTACCACTTCAAGATCTTCAAACTCTTCAACTGAATGTTCAGTATCTAAATTTATGATGTTTGCAACCAGACCATCAGATGGTAGTCTGTATTTGCCTGGGAATGTATATAGGTATTCGAAATCAATCTTTTCACCTTCTGGAACTCCATCAGCAAACAATCCATTTTCATCCGGGTAAAACTTTTTGATAATGTGCTTGAATACAGTTTCGCCATTTGTTTTAATGTTGTTATCAGTTTGGCCTTCCAAAATTGCAACATTGAAGAAACAACCTGAAATCAGATCAACAGTTGGCGTTAGAGAACCTGTGATAGACACACTTTGGTTCGCTACATCAATTGAATAGTCTGCATTAATATTTGCAAGTCCCGGTCTGCTGAACGAATTATTGATGATGGTCGTAGTTATGCTGTTGGTGTTGCCAACCCATGTGTTACCGTCAAGACGTGTATCAGGGATAGAGTTGATACCATAGTACCCTCTTCTTGATACAGTTTCAGTAGTACGGTAAGGGTCACCTGTACCAGGAAAATCTTGTTGTATTTTCAACAAAATTGGCTTTTCAGGTGCAGCAGCAACAGCAGCAGCAAGTGTTTCATTCCCCGGCTTACAAGGAGGACAAGTTGAGCTCGAGAATGTTTCAATAAGTGGAGTTCTACCTGTAGCTTGAGTAGCATCATAAACATAAAAGTCTAGACTTAGGCTGTCCTCAGCTACAATAGTAGCATCATTATTTACTTGATCAGCCCAAAGAGAAAGCGTGTGCTTTCCCTGAGTCCCTGCATAAGGGATAGTGCTTGAAAATTGACTAGAAACAAAAGTTTTCAAATTTCCTGTGGCAGTGCTCGTCTGAGCAGGTCCACCATCAATTGAGTAGTTGAATTTAAAGTTGGTAACTGTTTCCCATCCACGATTTGCCATAGTTCCTTTAATTGTAATATTTCCAACTGGATTGTAAACCAAGTTATTGATATCAGTTGGAACCATGTTTCTAGGGCTGTATTCAGCAACAGCTACGTCATCTATGAACAGTATTTCACCATCATTGGTGTTGTTTCTGAATGCTACAAAGATCGATTGACCAGCATAAGAAGTCAGATCGAATGACTTGAACCCTCCAGCTGCTGATGTTTGAGCGGGCAATACAGTTACTATTTTGTTTGTAAATGATGCAACAGTTTGATCAGTGGTTCCAATATAAACCTCATAACCATCAGGATATGTGACATTTGATGCTTGCTCGTACCAAACCAATAGAACGCGATTGTTAGGATCAGAAGCTGCTGGAATGGCAAGGGATTCCGTAACCATCCAGTCGTTGGCTGTGCTAGCAGGGTTATACCATGATGTGCTCAAAGCTGATCCATTAATTCCTATCCAACCATTCCCTTTAAAGGAAGGCGTAGTAGCAATTTGAGGGGTTTTGTTGTCAATATCATAAGTTTTCCAAGTTGAAGGAATGCCGTCGGCAAAATCTTCGTAATAATAAACGATTTGTGCTTGGGATTGTAATCCAATTAGGATTAAGCTCAGCATCATTAAGATTTTTGTAAATCTTTGTACCATGAAATGAATATTTTAATGTGATTGGTAAAAATTGAACCCGCAAGATATTGATATCCTGATAACTTTGCTATATTTTAGTGCAATAAAAAGTGATCTATTGCCTGAATTTAACAAAAATTTGATTTATTTAGATTAAGGAAATGAATTTTCGATAAAAATGATAGGGTTTGATTTAGTTTTTATCCGGTTTTGCTCAACTAAGCATGAAAAGAAAGGCCAACTTCAACAGTTGGCCTTTCTAATAGGAGCATAAATTTTTAGCGGACCAGCATAACTTTTTTAGTCACTAGAGTATGGTCAATATCCAAATGAATCAGATACATGCCTTCTGCAAGATTGCTACCATCAAAAGGTAATACTTGATTGCCTGATAGTTTGCCATAATTTTTATTGGCAACTATTTGGCCTTGGGCATTGAAAACAGTCATAGTCACTGGAACAGCATTTGATAATTCCAACTGAACATAAGTAACGTTGGCAAATGGGTTTTGTAGCACCTTTGCCAAGTTGTGATTGAATTGATTTTGAGTACTAACAGCTTCTGTTAAAGAGGCTTTGATGACATTCACTACTCTGTTGTTGTTGTTTAATAATGCAACAACTAAGTGCATATTATCCATGTTGAAGTCATCTGGAACCACAAAATCATTTATCTCAAAAGTAGACACAGCACCTGCAGTTAAAGGTGGACTTACACTTCCTGCTATACCATTGAATGATCCAAATAATTCGCGAGCTACATGATTGTAAACCATATCGGCAGCGAGAACAGGGTTTGGAAGATTTTCCCAACCTGCCATAGGTCCAACGCCTCCACCAGAGTAATAGTTTGCTTGGTTGTAGGTGGTTTCAGTTCCAGTAACCCCATCTTCAATCAAGGTTATAAAAAATTTGGCACCTGGCACTGCTGTTGCTCCTGCTGTTGCTGTAGTTTTGATCTTAAGGTCACGAGTGCCTGGTGCATAAGTAGCAGTAGCTTCAATTGTGGCAAGTGGTGCTATGGACGCACTTTGAAGGAATGGGTATTCCATTGTCCCTGGGTCGTCCAAAGCGGTTTTGTTAACTAGTACTGAAGGAAATCCTGCAAAACCAGAAAAACTTGTAAGGCCAGCATCATAGGCTACAATTTCCATAGGATCGCTATTGTGTACCGCAACACCTACAAATTGACCTCCGTATTCTTCTTCCATGAAATCAAGAAACACTGCGCCGCGTGGACACCAACCACACCATGTTCCAGTTGCTTCTTCTACCAACACGCCCTTATTGTCATTCAGTTGAAATCCTTCAAATGTTGTTTTTAGTGTATCTGAACTGCTATCCTGATCATCTAATCCATTGGGGTTTGAAGCGTAGACAGTAACAGGGTATTTGCCTTTTGCCAAAATTACTGGTTCAGTCATCACGAAGCCAGCAGGTGAAAATGGAGGAATTAATAAATCATTGTATTCCTGCTGAACTTCAGTTGTTCCATCTGACCAAGTCAAGATTACTGACTTAAGCGTGTCTGATCCATTGTTGGTCAATTGCCCCAATACTTCCCGATCAACACCTACCTTGCCAAATGTTTTTGAATTGATTGAATTGAGAACGATATCACGTTTGTTTGGTATTCGAATTTCAATATTGTCCAATGCAGCGCCATATAACCAGTCACCACCATCACCAAATTTAAAAGCAAATTGCACATCTGGATTTCCTGTCATCGCTGATATGTTCACGGCATATTTTCGCCAGCCAGTGCCACCTGATGCAACTGCCAGACTTGTCCAGGTTAACCCAGCATCAGTTGTTGCTAAGATCTCAAATGACTCAGGTACGTTGTTGTAAACTGCGCCTGCAAAAAAGAGGTCCATTGATAAAACCAAATTGGTGTAATTTGTCAAATCAATTCCAGCTGTAATAAGCCTATCATCTGATTTGTCGCAATTGCATTTGTCTTCATTGGTGCAAATAATTTTGGTTGTGTTTGATGAAGGAATGACCAAACCTTGAGAGGAAAGACTTGATGCAGTGCCCAATACCCATCCTCCATCTGAAGCATTGGTAGTGATGTACCAGCCAGCTGGAAGACCATTTCCTTCAAAATTTTCTGACCATACCGTTTGGCCGAATCCACTAAATGGAAACGCAAGAAGCAGTGCAAATAATGCAAGTGTAGTTTTTTTAATCATTGTAATGTTATTTAATGTTTTTATAGATCGAATTTAATGCCCAAATATAAACTAATTTGTGTTAATTCTGTCATTCCAAGATTTAATTTATAAGTTTGGGTTTTTTAGTTCATTTCGGCATGTTACAGTAAAATTTGTTGGTATGTCACCATGGATATATTAAATTGGCCAAAGTTAATTCTCGGTTATTTCAACTTGCTTTGTGTCCAAAATTATTTTTAGCTCGTATATTTATCAAAAATATTCAAATTATGCATGTTGTGGTCATTGGGAATGGCGTAAGTGGCATCACCTGTGCAAGGAATTTGCGCAAACTATCAGATCATAAAATCACTGTGATATCAGAGGAAAGTGAATATTTTTTCTCCCGAACCGCACTGATGTATGTATATATGGGGCATATGCCCTGGGAAGATATTCAGCCTTATGAAAACTCTTTTTGGAAGAAGAATAGAATTGAACTCAAAAAAGCAAAAGTTGAGGCCATTAATCCAGACAATAACTCCATCACTTTTGAAGATGGTTCATACATGAACTTTGATCATTTGGTTCTGGCAACAGGCTCAAAATCGAATAAATTTGGTTGGCCAGGCCAAGAGTTGAAAGGTGTATCTGGCCTGTACCACAAACAAGATCTCGACATGATGGAGTCGCACTCCAAAGGATTGAAACATGCCGTTATAGTTGGTGGTGGACTGATCGGCATCGAAATGGCTGAAATGTTCCATTCCAGACATATTCCAGTGACCATATTGGTGCGAGAATCCGCTTATTGGAGCAATATTTTACCACTGGATGAAGCTAAAATGGTAAGTGCACATGTAATCAAACATGGCATTGATCTTAGGCATGAAATGGAACTCAGCTCAATAAATGGTTCCCATGGTACGGTTGAGTCAGTGACATTATCAGACGGTTCAATAATTTCATGTCAATATGTTGGATTAACAGTAGGAGTAAGCCCAAATATTGATTTTGTCAAATCATGCGGCATCGAGACCAACAAAGGGATACAAGTCAATGATTTGCTTCAAACCAATTTCAGTAATATATATGCAATAGGCGATTGTGCGGAGTTAAGGGAATGCAAACCAGGAAGGCGAAATATAGAAGCGATATGGTACACAGGCCGAATGATGGGCGAATTGGCAGCGCATAATATTATGGGTAAACATGTGAAATACGACCCGGGATTATGGTTTAATTCTGCTAAATTTCTCGATATTGAATATCAGGTTTATGGCGATATGCCTGCTAAATTACCCGAAGAAATTTCTAGCTTATTTTACAAGGTTGAAAATCAGGAGAAATCCATCCGTATCAATTTCGATTCCATTACAGGCTCAGTTACGGGGTTCAATTTGATGGGCATTAGATATCGACATGAAATATGCGAATACTGGATCAAGAACAACACTTCGATTGAAACGGTACTTCAACAATTGAGCCTCGCTAATTTTGATCCTGAATTTTCTGATGAATACGAAAAGGGAATCATCAGTGATTACAATCTAAAGAATCAAGCCAGTCTGAAATTGACAAATAAACGGTCTTTGAATCAAGTTCATCAAATACTAAACCAAGCCTAATCAATATTTCATGAAAAAATATCAGATACTCGGAATCATATTGTTTTTAAGTGGCTTGAGTTCATTTGGATACCTATTGCTTTCTGGTAAATTCAATTTGACTGATCAGGTGTTACTCCAAGTGAATGTGAAACCTAAGCACCTCGAAATCTTAAGAGGAACTACCTACGATCTCAAAGATGTACAGTGTAATACGCCCACGGAATGGGATCACAAATTGAATAAATGGTTGCGAACCGCACAATATTTGCTGGACAATGATTGGAACAACAATGGTGTTAAAAATACATGGAAGGAAGACGAATGGAGTTATCGAATCAGTGATAATGATCTTGAAAATTACCGCTATCAATTTACAAAAATATCGCAAATAGGCAGTGTAGTAGTCAATAGTGACCGATGGTTGTTCCTTACATTTGGTTTATGTATCTTGGGCGCATTGTTTTACAACCTTCCCAGATTGCGATTGTTGGCTGGCATAAAGAATAATGGCATTTATCATAGCTCCTTGCACAGCAGGGGAATACTCGGCATTGCAATAGGTTTATTGCTCATTGGCTTTTATGTCCTTTTGTATTGGTATCCCATCAAGATGATTTCATTGATCAATCTGGTAGATCCGATCAGCAGATCCTTAAGTGGAAATGCTGCAAGTCAATGGTTTTTGTATGGCTTGCTTTATACCTTGTGCATGTGGGTCATGGGCATACGTATGGCCATCAAGTACCGAAACAACAATTACCAATTGGTCAGAACAGCATCGGTGGTTTTCTTTCAAACCATTTTTGCCTTCTTGTTGCCTGAAATACTCATGAAACTCAATCAGCCTTATGTTGACTTGAAAAATATGTGGCCATTGGATTATTCCTTCTTCTTTGATTACCGAATAGACGAAAAGATAAAAGCGGGAACTTTTGGAATGTTTGCTTTTGTGTGGGGGATCATATTGTTTACAATTGGGGTGCCAGTTTTGACCTATTTGTATGGCAAAAGATGGTACTGCAGCTGGGTTTGTGGTTGTGGAGGTTTGGCAGAAACGCTTGGCGATCCATTTCGTCAATTGAGCAGTAAGAAACTGATTGCCTGGCAAATAGAAAGATATTTGATCAACGCAGTATTGGTATTTGCTGTGATTATGACAGGCTTGGTGCTTTATACTTATTTTACAGGAAGTAACAACATAGGTCCTTTGGGGAGTTATGATGCTCGCAAATGGTACGGATTTTTGATAGGATCAATTTTTGCCGGAGTAGTAGGAACAGGTTTTTATCCATTGATGGGCAATAGGGTTTGGTGCCGATTCGGATGTCCCTTGGCTGCCTGGCTGGGTATGGTTCAAAAATTTAAGTCCAGATTCAGAATAACAGTCAACGGTGGACAATGTATATCCTGCGGCAATTGCTCAACTTATTGCGAAATGGGAATCGATGTAAGGTCTTATGCGCAGAAGGGACAGGATATTGTCAGAGCATCCTGTGTAGGTTGTGGTATATGTGCAGCAGTTTGCCCACGTGGAGTGCTCAGACTTGAAAATGCCTCAAATGACCCAGGTCAACGAGCTGATAAAAAACGCACTGTATTTCTGTCAGCCGATCAGGTTGGGGTCATTGAATAAATTTTATTTGATTGGCAAACTGATAAGTATAGTTTTGGGCCTGCGCAGCCAGTGCGCAAGCCCAAACCAAAATCATTGTCGTTATCGATCTCATCGTTGTATTAATACCTTGGTAACAGCACTACTTTTATCCATAAAATAAACAATCAATTGATAAGTACCAACATCTATGTGCTTGATATCAAGACTTGATATTTCGCCATAGACATGATCTTTGGCTAACATCACTCTGCCCTGCATATCTACTAAATCGACTTGCTTGATTTTCTTCCCTTTGGTGCGAATGTGAATCACTTCCTTGGCTGGATTTGGATAGATTTGCAGTTGCTCATGGATTGTAGCTGTAGACATTGGCTTAGGCTTTGGAGCCTTATCGGCTCTAAAATGATTGGTATTGGGCAAATAAAAGGAATTGGGAGATGGAAAGCGGATACTGTTGGCCTTGAACTCACATGCTTCACCCTTTTTATTTGGGAATGCTATATAACTCATGGTAAAGCCTGCTCCACCACTTCCACAATAGATTTTACCATTCGGGGCTAATCGAAGGCTAGCTATACCCATATCGTACGGGAATTCAACTAGCTTGATGGTGTCGGTTCTGCCAACCAATACACGTGATCCAGCTATATCGGGGTCTTGAAGATCCCATTGGTAAAGTTTATTCCACTCAGAGGCATATAAAAATCTACTATTTGGTGAAAATACACAACCAGCAGTCACTAAAAAATTCTTTTTTTGGTAAGGAATTTCGAGCAAGCGATAATTACTTAGCTTTCCAGTTATGTCATCAAAATCGTACAATTGTAAAGAGTCGGAAGTGTAGTAAAAGGTAAATTGTTTACCATCAGGAGAAAACATTGCACCACCACCATAGAACAAGAAACTATCAATAT
>JBBQJT010000030.1:0-41901 GCA_038326165.1 Chitinophagales bacterium
TTACCAATACTTTAATAACTATTTAACAACCATGTTCCTTTCAGAAAGTCTTAACTTTATGGAAAATTTAACCCATGCGATTAATTCTAACAGTTTGTGTACTCGGATTTTTATTTGGCTGTTCTCCTAAACCTGGAGGATCAAAGGCCAATGATGGCAAGCATTTTGGCAATAAAATTGACGCCAAAAACGCGATGACCTATGATGCATTATTAGCAGCTATGGCTGGCAAAACAGAAATGGATGGTGTAAAGGTAAAAGGTAAAATTGAAACTGTATGCCAAGTAAAAGGTTGTTGGATGACTATGGTTTCTGAAAAGCCTAACCAAGCTCCTATCTTCGTAAAATTCAAAGATTACGGCTTTTTCGTACCCAAGGATCTCTCCGGAAAAAATGTGGTGATGGAAGGCAAAGCATTTTATGAAACAACATCAGTTGAAGAACTGAAACACTATGCTGAGGATGAAGGTCTGTCAAAAGAAAAGATTGATGCGATCACCCAACCGAAGGAGGAATTGAAATTTCTATCAACTGGCGTATTGGTTTTGAACTAGTTTGAATTTCACAGGCTTCAAATACTTACTGTTATTTAGCTTTCTAAGTTTTTGTTTGGCCAATCCTGTATTGGGGCAGGATCCGCATGTTGATAGTTTGACACGTGTTTTGAAGCGCAGCAATCTGCCTGATACCCAACGTGTTCTGACATTGAATGAATTGGCTTGGTCGATACAAGAAAGCAAGCAATCTGAAGCGCAAGCACTATTGGCACAGTCTGTCCAACTTGCTCGCAACATCAAATACCCAAAAGGCTTGGCAGAGGCACTCAACAATGAGGCTGTACTCGCTGCTATGAACTCCGATTCTGCTACCGCAATTAAGAAATACCTCGAAGCACTCAACTTGCGTCAGCAAATCCAAGACAGCAAAGGTATTGGTAGCATCTACAACAACCTTGGAAATTTGTACAACGACTATGGCAATTATTTCAAGGCAATAGAATTTCATAAACTTTCCTATCAAACGCAAATAGCAATAAAAGATACGGTCAGGGTGTCTCGCGCAGCATTCAATTTGTCAAAAACATATTGGCGACTTGGAGATTACCCAACGGCTTTGAATTATATGTATCAATACCTTAAAGTATCCGAACAGTTGGAGGATCCGATAGCAATGGCTCGCGGCTATGATATGCTTGGAAATATACAAGGCGATATCAATTTTGCTTTGGATACCTTAAAGATGAAAATCTCGATGGCATCATATCAAAAAGCTTTGAAATACTGGAAGCAAGAGAATGATGAGTCGGGAGTTGCTTCAACCATGAACAATATAGGGGTAGCATTTGACGATTTGGGAGATGCGGTCATGAAACAAGCCAAAGACTATGCTGCAGCAATGCGCTATTTCAAATTGGCAGAGAAAACTTTGCTCGAATCTCTACAACTACAGATTTCCTTAGCAGATGAATCCAGCATGTCTGAAGTTTACAATAATCTGGGTGTTGTTGCCAAACACATCGGTTCGCTAGAAACCAAAATGTCCAAGAGTAAGGAGTCAAAGACCACATTTGAAAAAGCACTAAGTTACTTTGGCAAGGCTCTTGAAATATGCAAAAAAAATGAAGATGCCCGCGGTAGGATAGAGGTGTATAATGGAATGGGTGATGTATATCGCCGCCTCAAACAATACAAAATATCCATTGGGTTTGTGAACCAATATTTGGAGCTTGCACTCAAGACAGGCGATAAAAAGTTTGAGCAAATGGCATACAAAGACTTGTCGGAAGTGCATTCTGAAATGGGCAATTATGCCAAGGCTTACCAATATCGGATTAAATACGAGACCGTCAAAGACTTACGTATCAACGAAACCAATCTACTCAAATTCCAACAAGACGAATTTTCTTTCAAGGAGGAACAAAAATTGCGTGAAATTGAAGAGAAGAAAAACCAAATTGAGCTGAATAAAGCCCAATTAAAGTCTGCAGCCATGACCAGAAATTCACTTTTTGGCGGTTCATTGTTGCTCATTTTACTGGCTGGTGTATTGTTCAATAGGAATAAAATAAAAACAAAGGCCAACCAGGAATTATCAGAAAAGAACGAATTAATTGAGGCTGAACGCAAGAAATCCGATCAGCTACTGCTCAATATATTGCCAGAAACAACAGCTGCAGAGTTGAAGGCAACCGGAAAAGCTAAGGCCAAAAATTATGATTCCGTCACAGTTTTGTTTACTGATTTCAAAAACTTTACGGCAGTTTCTGAACAATTGAACGCAGAACAATTGGTTGCTGAATTGAACAAATGTTTTATGGCATTTGATGAAATTACCGATCGACACAACTTGGAAAAAATCAAAACCATCGGTGATGCCTACATGTGCGCAGGAGGCATCCCTGAAACCAATTCTACACATCCAATTGATGCAGTATCTGCTGGTCTTGAGATGGTAAAGGCAATGATTAAATACCAAGAGGAGCGAATCAAAGAAGGACAGCCTATATTTCAAGTCAGAGTTGGCATTCATACCGGGCCATTGGTAGCAGGGGTGGTCGGCACCAAAAAATTCGCTTATGATATTTGGGGGGATACAGTCAACACTGCAAGCAGAATGGAATCAAGTGGCGAACCAGATCGGGTCAATGTGAGCGAAGCTACTTGGGAACTTGTGAAGGATCAATTTGAAGGAGAGCATCGCGGAAAAATAGCAGCTAAGAACAAAGGCAATATTGATATGTATTTCATCACAGAAAAGAAAAATACATAACATGAAATGTTTGCTGCAATTTATTTTGTTGATCAATGGCATATTGCTTGCTCATTGTCAAGTTTTGAACCAGGAAGAAAAGCCCTTGAGTCTCAAAGAAGAATTGCCTGTTAACTTATCTAAAAATTCGGATTCCAGCAAGATCAATGGCTTGAGTTTTGTAGCCCCTCCTGATCCATTTCCTACTGATCCTATGCACGATATTGTGGATTGCGGAGCCAATTGGATATCAGTTATTCCATATGGTTACACCCTTCCATTACAAGCAAGTGTCAGGTACAATCAAGCTTCATGGCAGTGGTGGGGAGAAAAACCTGAAGGCGTACTGGAAACCATTAAGTTGGCTCATTTACACAATATTGGTGTCATGCTCAAACCCCAAGTTTACTTGCCAGGTAGTTGGCCTGGTGATATGGAATTTAAGACCGATGAAGATTGGGTCAAATGGGAAACAAGTTACCACAATTACGTAATGCCTTTTGTGAAAATGGCAGATAGCTTAAATGTCGAATTGTTCTGTATTGGCACCGAATTCAAAAAATCAGTTGCTGCAAGATCAAGGTTTTGGGAGGACTTGATCAAAGAAATACGTGCAATTTATAGAGGCAAGCTGGTCTATGCTGCCAATTGGAACGACTACGATCAAGTCCCATTTTGGGATCAGCTCGATTATATAGGAATCAATGCATATTTCCCCTTAGATAATGGTAAGACGCCATCACAGGCTAATTTACTCGCAAAATGGAAGCCTATCTCAGCAGAAATCAGAGCTTTCTCAGAGCGCAAACAAAAGAAGGTCTTATTCACCGAATATGGCTACTTAAGCGTAGATGGATGCGCAGGTCCCACATGGGAACTCGAAAAAACAGTTAAAAGTCTACCGATAAATCACAAAGCACAGTGTGAGGCATTGAATGCCATTTACACCAGCTTTTACGATCAGGATTGGTGGGCAGGAGGTTTCTTGTGGAAGTGGTTTCCGCATGGTGAAGGTCATGAGGGTTATTTGGAAAGGGATTATACCCCCCAAGGCAAAGAGGCGATGACCGTCCTGAAAAAATGGTTCAAAAAAAATGCCCAGCCCGATTGATAGAAAAACCATTAAACACCACTTTGGTATTGTTATATTCGTTTCCTATCTAAGAAAATCAAAGAAGAATTAAAAAAATTGCACTTTTGCTACTTAATTTTATGATATGAAAACAAAAATGTCTTTCTGCCTGATTATACTTTTTTGGGCAGCCGGTTTACAAGCACAAAAGAAAATCACACTAGAGGAGATTTGGGGGATTTACAAATTTAGAACAGAGAGCGCTGGTGGATTCAGATTTTTAAAAGATGGAAGTACTTATATCCAACAAGATGGAAAGGATTATAATACCTACAATATTGTCACCGGTAGTGCAACAGGAAGCTTTTTTAATCATAAAAATTTGGGAAAAGGTATTCCTCAGTATGATGAAATGATGATCAGCTCTGAAGAGAGCAAGTTGATTTTTGCAACTGAAACCGAGTCTATTTACAGATATTCTTCTAAGTCATTTCATTTTATTCAAGATCTCAAAACCAATGCTACACAGGAGCTGTATCCAAAAGCAAAGCAGTTGTATCCTGAGATTTCGCCTGTTGGAGACAAAGTTGCATTCATCGCCAACAATAATCTTATTGTTAAAGATTTGGCTTCAAATGTTGTGGTTCCAGTTACCAAAGACGGCGTGATTAATCAGGTGATCAACGGACTCCCAGATTGGGTTTATGAAGAAGAGTTTAGCATGTATCAAGCTTATGAATGGTCCCCAGATGGCAAATTTATAGGCTTCCTACGTTTTGATGAAAGTGGCGTAAAACAATATTCGATTGACTTCTATAACGATGGTGAATATCCTGAACCATATATCTATAAGTACCCAAAAGTAGGTGAAGCCAATGCAATAGTTTCAGCATGGATATATGAATTGAGTTCCGGTAAATTGATACGAGCTGAAATTCCTAAAACTGATGACGATTATTTGCCAAGAATCAAGTGGACTCCAGACAGTAAATCGCTTTGTGTTACATGGATGAACCGTTTACAGAACGAGCTTAAGCTGTATTTGACAGATCCCAATACCGGCTCATCCAAAATAATGTTATCAGAAAGCAACAAAGCCTACATAGATATTACGGATAATTTGAGCTTCTTAGCTGATGGAAAGTCATTCATTTGGACCAGCGAAATGGATGGTTACAACCATATTTATCTGTATGACATCAATGGCAAACTCATCAGGCAACTGACCAAGGGAATGTATGATGTGACAGCGTTTTATGGAATTGATGAAAACAAAAAATGGATTTATTTTCAAGCTGCAATGGAAAATTCTTATTCCAAGGAGGTATATCGCGTTTCATTAAAAGGTGACAAGTTGCAAAAAATTTCAAGCAATGTAGGGAGTAACGCTGCCGAATTCAGTAAGAATTTCGATTATATGGTACTCAGCAATTCTACTTTTAATAGCCCTCCTGTTTACCAAGTTTGTTCCAGCGATGGCAAGTCGATCAGAATTCTTGAAGAGAACAAGAAAACGGTCAAGCAGATGGAGGAGTATGGCGTAAAAAAAGTAGAAGCATTTAGTTTCAAAACTAGCGAAAATATTGAACTTTTTGGATGGATGATAAAGCCTGAAGGCGCAGGAATCAATAGAAAACAATATCCAGTTTTGATGTTTCAATACAGTGGCCCCAACAGCCAGGAGGCCAAAAATGAATGGATGGGAACCAACTATTGGTGGTTTCAAATGCTGGTGCAACAAGGCTATATAATAGCATGCGTGGATGGTCGCGGAACAGGTGCGCGCGGTGAGGCATTCAGGAAGGTTACCTATCTTCAATTGGGTCATTATGAAGTGATTGATCAAATTGAGGCCGCCAAATATTTGGGTTCGCTCAGCTATGTTGACCCAGCAAGGATTGGTATCTGGGGCTGGAGTTACGGAGGTTACATGTCTAGTTTATGCATCTTGAAAGGTAATGACGTTTTCAAGGCCGCCATCGCTGTAGCTCCCGTTACCAACTGGAAGTGGTATGATTCAATTTATACTGAGCGCTATATGCGCACAACAAAAGAAAATCCTGCGGGATATAGAGAGAATTCTCCAGTGTATTTTGCCGATAAATTGAAAGGGAAATATTTATTGATTCACGGAACTGCGGATGATAATGTACACTTTCAAAATAGTGTGGAGATGTCAAAAGCATTGATTGCTGCTAACAAGCAATTCGACACTTATTATTACCCAAATAAGAATCATGGGATCTATGGTGGACCTACCAGACTACATTTGTACCAAAAGATGACCGACTTTATTAACCAGAACTTATAACATTTGCCATAAAATAGCGTACAACATGCTTCAATAAATCATTTGACATGAAATACGCATCTATAATATGCCTGATGGGTTTAATGCTATTAGGTTCTTGCTCCAAACAAGCTTTGCTGTCTAAGAAGTTTACTTCTAAGCATTGGCTCAATGGTGCATGGAAGCTTGAGTCCTCCAAAAGCACAGTAGAGCAATGGAAATATTACAACAAATCATTGATGCAAGGTAAGGTATTCAGTGCCGTACAAGGTGACACCATTATCGTGGAGCAATTGAAATTAGAAAAGAAGGCTGGAAAGGTTTATTATTCAGTTGCGCTGACTGAGCCAGGCAAAATACCTTTTGTCATGAAATTGAAATCGGAGACCAAAGATCTGGTTGTTTTTGAAAATCAGAAGGATGAATACCCTCAGATGATATCTTACAAATTGACTTCGCCTACCACATTAACTGCTATAGTAGAAGGTACCGATGATAGCAAACAATATAAAAAGAAAGAATTTAAGTACGTTCGTTAACGGATAGAACTGTTTGGGAATGAAACTTGAATGGAATTATTTCGCCCAACTGCACATAACATAGGCGGATAAAAAAAGCTGTCAATCGGTTAAGATTGACAGCTTTTTAATTTTATCAGGTCCGATTAACAATTAATCATCATCTCCGCCATTATCATCTCCGCTAGCGTCATCATCATCATCATCTGATATCCCATCATTATCATCGTCTGTGTCCTCGTCGTCTGATATTCCATCATTGTCATCATCAGTATCAACATCGTCTGCTACACCGTCATTGTCATCATCGGTATCTTCATCGTCTGATATTCCGTCATGGTCGAAGTCATCTTCATTGTATTCTCCAATTTCTTCTGATTCATCTGCATCTTCTTCATAATCGGGAGTGCCATCATTGTCATCATCATTGTCTAGATCGTCTGATATTCCATCATTGTCATCATCAGTATCAACATCATCTGCTATACCATCGTTGTCATCATCGGTGTCATCTGCATTACTAATTCCATCATCATCAAAATCTTCATCATCTTCAACTATAATATAGATTTCAAGTGTATCTGAATCTTCTTTATAGTCAGGTGTTCCATCATTGTCATCATCGGTATCTTTATCGTCCAAGATACCATCATTGTCATCATCCTTATCTGCTTCGTCCAGGATACCGTCATTGTCGTCATCCGTATCAACATCATTTGCTATTCCATCATTATCAAAGTCTTCATCATCATAATAATAAACCTCTTCCAAATCATCTTCATCTTCATCTGTGTCTAGACAGCCGTCATTGTCATCATCAGTATCTACATCATCTAGGATACCGTCATTGTCATCATCGGTATCTGCTTCATCTAGAATACCATCATTGTCATCATCGGTATCTTTCAGGTTGCTTATTCCATCGTTATCAAAGTCCTCATCATCTGCTTTGTGGTCAAAACTTTGAAGGATCTTTGCTGATGTAGTTGCAGAAGTTTGGTCCCCATCAGGAAGCGTTAATGAAACAAAAAAATTGGTGTGAGATTGAAGACTAAGTACACCTGCAAATACAATACGAACCGCTCCTTTTGTTCCTTCAACATAATATCCAGTAAAATCATCGTTGACGAATGGTGTTGCAAGTGTTAAACTCGTCAGTCCGAGTTGTTTTGCCCCATCAATTGTTGCGTCATCAATATGATCAGGTGTAACGTTTCGATCATTGAATAATGAAATTCGCAATGTGATTTTACCATTTCGCATTCTTGGGGAGTGTCTTTTATGATTTTGAAATCAGCTGGAGCAGTAAACTGAATACTGAAGTCATCCCAAAAATAGGTAGTATCTGCTTTTGCAGAAAAACTTGACAGTAAAATGAATACTGCACCCAAAAGGACTTGAATTTTTTTTCTCATTCTTAGTTGGTTTAAAAAGGGGTTTTGTTATAAAAAATTGAATCAATCTATAATATTAAATTGATCGGAACGAAGTTAATAATTATTTCTTTTATTAAGGTATGAAATTTTTATTTTTGGTAGTAAGAGTATTTTTTTGAGTTCTAGCTGCTAAGCAGTTTTATCAAACTTTACTTTGATTCATGAGGTTGTCGAAATGGATTTGTTTAGAGGAGGTTTACAAATTAATTATATTTGGGTTGGGTTTCGCAGTTGAGAACAGGAATTTTGCTCTGAGAATTAGACATTTCTGAATTAATAATCCTATCGTTTTTTAGTCAAACTATCTGTCCACTTGATTAAGGCATTCAATTAGAATTTGACCGAAGATGAATTAAAGCTATCTTTGTTGGCTGCAAAATAGCTTCAAAGTGTCGGAAAAGAATAAAAACAGATTTACTGAAATAAGAAATAGAAGGGTGGAATACGAATTTCACCTACTCAATGTGTTTGAAGCAGGCATTGAGCTCAGTGGAACTGAGGTCAAATCACTCAGGTTGGGCCATGCTAATATTGGTGATGCTTTCTGTCTGATCAAGGATGGTAAAATCTTTGTGCGCAACATGTACATATCTGAGTACGAATATGGCACTTACAATAACCACGATGCCCGCCGACCTCGCGCTTTATTGCTCAATAAAAGTGAAATCAATAAACTTGAAAAGAAGGTGAAAGAAAAGGGATTTACTATTGTGCCAATAAGGTTATATTTCAATGAACGCGGATTTGCTAAATTAGAGATTGCCTTGGCACAAGGAAAAAAATCCTTTGATAAGCGCAACAGTATCAAAGAAAAGGACCAAAAGCGCGATATGGACCGCCTGAAAATTGGCAAAATCAGATGAGAATATGTCTCTTTATAATTGGCCTATTTATTTCCTGTCAATTATCATTAGCACAAGGAAAGTTCGCCATTCGAGCAGTGGTGGTTGGTGTGACAGATGGTGATACCTTTACCGCATTATTGGATAATAAAACTCAAATTAAAGTCAGAATGCACGGCATTGATGCGCCTGAAAAGAAGCAGGCCTTCGGTCAGGTTGCAAAAATAAAATTGTCTGATTGTATTTATGGAAAGACTGTCAGCTTGAGTTACGACAAACTTGATCGCAACAACAGATACATCTGTTGGGTAAACGCTGATCAAATGCAAGTCAATGAAGTAATGTTGATGACGGGACTTGCTTGGCATTACACCAAATATGATCAAAATTCAAAGTGGGCAAAACTTGAATCGGAGGCAAGGAAGAGCAAATTTGGTTTGTGGAAAGATTCCAATCCTGTTGAACCCTGGATATTCCGCAAGACAAAAAAGCTCAAAAGCCCGAGCAACTGAACTATTCGATCACTGCGCTTAACCCACGCTCGCACAAAGCTTCTTTGAGGGGCCTTAGTGCTTTGAAGGTTTCAGTTTTAACGGTTGCCTTACCTTTATAATGGATCAGCAAACTTGATTGTTCAGCTTGCTCAAATGAATGTTCACAAACATCCATTAGGCATTCAATAACCCAATCAAATGTATTGACATCATCGTTGTAAACGATGAGCCTAGATGGTGCACTGACTTCGATGTCCTCCTTCAGAAGAACATCGACATCAGTATCTGTTTCGAATAATCCGTTGCGCATGATACAAAAATACAACGCTTATTTCAACTGTTCAAGTGTTGAACGAATTGCTTCAAAATTTGGAAGGTCTCCAGCTGACTCTAGTACCTCGGCATATTGAATAACTCCAGCGCCATCAATCACAAAAGCTGAACGTTTTGAAACTCCTTTCATGCCCAAGATCCATTCTCCATAAATAGCTCCATAATCAGTAGAAGTTGTTTTATTGAAGTCAGAAAGCATTGGGAAATTATAATTTTGTTCTTGTTTGAACTTGCCCAATGTAAAAACTGAGTCAACGGAAGTCGCTAGAACCTGCGCGTTCAAACTGGTATATTTTTCTAAATTATCACGCATTTCGCACAATTCTGTTGTGCACACTCCAGAGAAACTTTGCGGAAAAAATAACAATACTACATTTTTGCCTTGAAAGTCAGATAGACTAACAGCTTGCTTTTCAGTATCGAACATTGTAAAAGCAGGAGCAAGAGAACCAATTGTTAAAACCATGTTTTAATTGTGTTTATTTGAAGGCCTAAACATTTTTTCCTTGAATAGGTTCATATCTTCGCAAGATAAATTAGCGAATTATACAAGCAGCAATGAATTCAGTTACCAAAGCATACATTCAATTACATATTTGCGTATTCCTCTGGGGATTTACTGCTATTTTAGGTAAAGTAATCAGCATTTCAGCATTGCCATTGGTTTGGTGGCGAGTATTGCTAACTTGTGTAGCACTCATTTTTACTAAAAACCTCTTCGGCCAGTTGAAGACTATTTCAAGACGCAATCTATTAATATATGCCGGAATTGGAATTTTAGTGTCTATACATTGGATATTCTTTTATGCGGCCATCAAAGCGAGTAATGCATCAGTAGGGGTATTGTGCATGGCATTCACACCTGTTTGTACTACTTTTATTGATCCTTTTTTTATGAAAAGAAGGATTAGATGGTATGAATTGGTTTTGAGTTTGATAGCTGTTTTGGGAATGTATTTTGTAGTTCAGGAAGTAGATCCTAAGATGATTATTGGTATTGGATTTGGTTTGTTCTCTGCATTTATGGCGGCTACATTTTCGGTATTGAATAAAATATACATTTTGGATGCTGATCCTATTCCTATTACGTTCATAGAATTGGCTTCAGGCTTTGTTTTTATTTCAATCGTCTTGCCATTTTATCAATATTCCACTCCAGAAATGCAATTTATGCCAGTGACTATGGATTGGATATATCTGATTGTCCTGAGTGTAGGCTGCACAGCGGTGCCGTTTGTCCTTTCCTTATATAGCCTGAGATATTTGTCGGCATTCATTACCAATTTGTCAATCAATCTGGAGCCCGTTTATGGTATTGTGCTTGCGTGGTTGTTATTGGGAGAGGATAAGGAACTGACTCCAGGTTTTTATTTTGGCGTATTGATTATTTTACTTTCTGTATTTTCTTACCCATTTCTTAAGAAACTTTCAAAAGACCCGATATGAAATTTATTGATCCTGCACTCATGAAATATTGTGAAGAGTTTACCAGCCCAGCCTCACATTTGCTGAATGAAATTGAGCGCAAGACTTATCTGAATACAATTTTACCACAGATGGTAAGTGGACATTATCAGGGCCGCCTTTTGAGCATGTTGAGTTGTATGCTGCGCCCGCGTAGGATATTGGAAGTTGGGACCTTCACCGCTTATGCAGCATTGTGTCTTGCTGAAGGACTTACTGATGATGGCATATTGCATACTATAGAAGTAAATGATGAACTGAAAGAAACCATTGATTTTGCTATTGGGCAACATCCCAAAGCCAGTCAATATCGACTGCACATTGGTTCTGCCTTAGCAATTATTCCGACATTGAAGGAAATATGGGACTTGGTATTTATTGACGGTGCTAAGCTCGAATACGAAGAATACTATGATTTGGTTATTGAAGATATGCGTCCTGGTGGAATTATCATTGCCGACAATGTCTTGTGGAGTGGCAAAATCTTAAATTCTGATCCTGATAAAGATACCCGTGCTATTTTGGCTTTCAATGCCAAACTGAATGAAGATCAACGAATAGAAAAAGTCTTGCTTCCCATAAGAGATGGCTTATACATTGCAAGAAAGTTGTGAGTCTCTAAGTTCTGAAACAAAACCAAATGGTAGTTCTAAATTTTTACTAGATGAGTTCTGTTTTTACTTATTTAACGACATGTCTAGAATTCAATCGATCTAAAAGTAAGGTTTATTCTTGGTTGCGATATCAATTTTGTTGGTGGGAGTCTATGTAACCAATTGTCTTGTGTGCTTTCTTTCATAACTAAGAAACTTCCATGTTCCAATAAAATTGATACTGTTTCCTTAGTTTTTTTGTGTTTGAAAGCAAATTTACGTTCAGCTCCAAAGCTGAGTGATCCAATAGCTCCATGTTTCTTTAGATCTTTTTCAGCGTCACTGTGCCATGCCATTGCTTCTTCACCACTATGATATAAGTTAAGCAAACAAGAATTGAATGTTTCCTTTGATTTTTCTTGGACAATCGATTTTAAAGCAATTAATTCTTCAGTCCAAGGCAATGCAAGTTTGGTGACATTGGAGTAAGAATATTCAAATTCCATATCTCCATACCAGGCGACTTTTCGTTTGGTAATGATCAGTTTCCCAAAAATAATGGCTTGGTCATTTTTCCATTCAATGTTATTCAACAAACGCTCCAGATAGTGATTGGCTTGTTGGGATGAGAATAGTTTGCCGTGGTAATTTACTTTGCCATCTTTTGGCAGTATGTTTAATAAACTGTCCGGTTGAGAGTTGAATAAGTCCATTTTTTATGTTCTGTCTGAATGTTTTTAAATTCACATCAGGATAAACTAGCCACTAAACAAAACAGCTAAAGTTGGAGAACTGTTCATCGTTCACGCTTTATGAGAGGCATACAGCGGTGAATCAATTGTATTATTTTTTCAAGCTATTCATCTAAATTTTTTGGCTCAAATTTGTTGTGCACTACTGAGCTGAAGAATTCTAGAGCTTTTTTTCACAAACCATTACAAAAGCTGGTGGAATATTGAGCGGAACGAATTTGACTTCTATGTTGCCAAAGATATCCATGTATGCTTTTCGAGGCAGCAGTGAATAATGCATTTGAATGAATTTGCCTCCAGGTTTTAGCAATTCGAAGCAACTTTGTACGGTTTGTTTCATAAATTCCTCTGGCAGCATTACAAAGGGGATGGCACTAAGGATATAGTCTACCTGCTCAATTTTCCGAGCTTCCATTATTTCACGAATAAACTCGGCCGAATCAGAAATAATCTCTACACGTTCATCCTTGAATTCATACTTAAGTTGCTTTACAAATTCTTCATGGATTTCAAATACAAATAACTTAGAGTCTGCTTTGAGTTCTTCTATGATATACCTGCTGATAACACCATCTCCAGCACCTAATTCTACAATATTTTTACCTTTCTCGAAATCAATGAAACTGGTCATGCCTTTACACAAATAACTAGAGCTACGCGCAATTGTGCCTGTAGATTTTAAGCTTTTCAAGCTTGTTAGTATAAAATCCCAATTGCTTTTTAGGCTATTATTTGGTTTCATTGTCTTGTTAATCTGCAAAAATGGTCCTTATTTTGGTCCCTTGCTTGCATCGAGGTAATTTTTTAGATCTGGATATGTATTTACAAGTATCGAAGCCTTATTTTTTGTGATTGGTAGTCCATTGATATAAGGGATGATAAAGGCATCTGTTAAGCCTTTGCCTTTTATTTCTGTCAATTTGGGGGTAATTTCTTCAAAAATAGTCCCCAAACCTACCATGTATTTATTTAATTCTGGACCGGTTTTTTTCTCAATTACCAATTCCATTTGGTTGTCAAGTATTGGACTGGTGGAAGGCTTGGATGTACTCATGGCTTGCACTTTATAGCTCAATCCTTTCATGGATTGTCTAAATTTAGTACCTCTATCGTCACGTAATCCTTTAGAAATATTGAGTATATTTTTATTCCATTGGACGCCAGCTTCATTTAGATTTGCCAAGTCAAGTTCTATACGTTTGTTGAATTTATTGGGTAGTGATTTGTCTTTGCCAGTGAGATTTTCTTTGATCAAAGGGAAAGAAGGACCACAGCCTCTAAGATACAATTGTTGAGCCTTTACTCCTTTTCTGATCAAATAATCAGCCACTTGTTCGGCGCGTGTTAGAGTCAAATAAGCCTCAGTTTTCAGATTTTCAGTAGAATTATTGTGGGCACTGATGACCAAATGAAGGATAGGATTCTCTATCAGTAATATGGCGTATTTATCAAGGACAAAAGCGTTTTCTTTTGAAATGATTTCATAGTCGGAAATATCATACAGGCAATCAGGCGCTTCGAAAGTATAAATTATGGGTTTACTCTGCTCTTTATTTTCAATTACTTGCTCCACCAATTCTGTTTCTGTAAGTTCTTCAGGGGCTTTGTATTCAACATACTGAGGCAAGAAGGCAGGTGGTGTTTTGTATCCCGAAAAAACCATTTTATCGTTTTCATTCAGATAGGCTGCATAAATATCATGCATTCCATACCCAGTTTTTCTGCTTGAACTGAAGTAGGCATATGAACCATAGTTATTAATTTTGAAGCACTCCTCATCAGCCGCACTATTAACAGGTAATCCCATATTGTGTATTGGAGTCCAAATAAACTTAGTAGGAATGTAAGTAGATTGAAAAATGTCAAAACCGCCAATACTCATTAGGTTGTTTGATGACCAAAATAGAGTTTTGCCATCACTGGCAAGGCATGGCCATTTTTCATCAAATGGGGTATTGATAGATTCTCCCAAATTAGTTGGCTCACTCCATTCCTTATTGCTGAAGACAGTAATATAAAGATCAAAACCTCCGAAACCATTGGACCTATTGCTGCTGAAGATCAATATAGTATCATTTACAAAAAAAGGATCCTTATCTCCTTTATTTGGATTCATAGAGCTATTGAAATACTGTGGATTGATGAGTTGATCATTGCCTCGCTTGAAGGTATCAACTAAAAAATCGCCACTGTACAAAGTATAGCCTTTGAAGTAATGCAACACTTTACCTTCATTTGAAAAACCAATTGGGTATTCATGTCTTGGTCCGTTCAACATGTAACTTAATCCCTCTCCCTTGGCCCAAGAGCCATTTTGCAAGCTGGCAGAGAACAGATCACTGCAATAATTGCCATATTTTTCATCACTTAGTCCATTGTCATTTCTCCGGCCACCAGTAGCATTTGGAGTAGCCGCACCAAAGTATATTTTGTCAATGTAATTGTAGCTGGGAAGTGGAGCTATTTCATCATATTTTGAATTGACTTGATCTCCAAGATTGTCCACAATAATCAATTGATCGTTTTTGAGTATTCTCAATCCTTCAGCTGCACGCCGTATGTCATTTGATATAGATTTAACCAAAGATTCTGGCTTATCAATCAAGCGCAATGCATGTTTGTAGGCCAAAATTGCTTGATCAAATTCATGCATCTCATGAAATAACTTTGCGTTGAGCAGCGCAAAACTCGGTTTCGAGATGTTGCCTTCGGGAAAAATACTGATTATAAGCTTTTTGCATTCCTCTAGTTGATTTGTTTCAAAGTAAGAATATGCCAATGCTTCAAGCACGATCTCATCTCCAGACTTTGCAGAATTTGCAGCTGCTAAAGTTGAAACTGATTCAATATAATTTCTGTTTTTATAATGCGCCAAGCCGTCTTCTTTTAACTTAGAGAAAGACTGACTTTTCAAGTTTATGACACAACAACACAGAAGGATCCCTCCTAATATATAGAGTTTTAATCGGTTGGGAAACAATTGTTGGGACATATTAGATGTCTTGATCTACATCGAATTGTTCCAAATAATCTCCTACTTTTCTTAAGAAACTACCTCCAAGTGAGCCATCAACTACACGGTGGTCGTAGGACAATGAAAGGAACATCAGCTGACGAATCGCTATCATGTCTCCGTATGGAGTTTCAACTACTGCTGGTTTCTTTCGGATTACACCTGTAGCCATAATTGCTACTTGAGGTTGATTGATAATAGGCGTTCCCATCACATTTCCAAAAGTTCCAACATTGGTCAAGGTAAAAGTTCCATCTTGAATTTCTTCAGGCTTCAACTTGTTGTTTCTGGCTTTGCCTGCAAGGTCATTCACTGCTTTTGTAATCCCCAACAAATTGAGATTTTGAGCATTTTTAATGACAGGAACAATAAGATTGCCACTTGGTAAAGCGGCAGCCATGCCTATATTTATGTCTTTTTTGCGAATCAGATTATTTCCATCTACACTGATGTTAATCATCGGAAAATCTGCAATAGCGCGTGCCACAGCTTGTATAAATACTGGCGTGAAAGTTATTTTTTGACCATATTTCTTCTCAAATGGACCTTTTATCCTGTCTCTCCACTGAACCAATGGGGTCACGTCAATTTCTACAAATGAAGTGACGTGGGGCGAGGTAGTTTTACTCATAACCATGTGATCAGATATGAGTTTGCGCATCCTATCCATCTCAATAATTTCAACATTGTCTCCATATTTAGACATCGTCGAAGGTGTTGGAGCAATTGAAGCAGGTGAGGAACTTACAACCTGTGCAACTGGGGTAGATGCAGCAGTTGGAGCATTTGACTTTGTAGCTACAAATGCCAGAATGTCTTGCTTGGTGACCCGACCGTTTGCTCCAGATCCTGGTAATGCATCAAGTTCTGATATAGTAATTTGTTCTTTATCTGCAATGGTCTTAACCAAGGGAGAATAGAATTTATTGCTTGTTGATGGGGCGGATTCTGTTGTCTTGATTGCAACTGGAGCAACATTCATAGCCTGAGTACTTACTTGTGCAACAGGTTCTGAGGCAGCTACGGAAGAAGAAGCAGTTGGGGAAGCCGCTTCAGTATCCAATATAGCTATAATTTGACCAATAGGAACTACATCATTTTCATTGAACATAGTTTTTACCAAAAATCCCTTCACAGGACTGGGTACCTCTGAATCCACTTTATCTGTGGCTATTTCAAGAACGGTTTCATCTTGTTCTACAGCATCTCCTGGTTTTTTGTTCCATTTTAGGATGGTTGCCTCCATGATGCTCTCTCCCATTTTGGGCATTACAAGTTCGAATTGTGCCATAAAGCTATTTTACGTGGTATAGAATGAAATACAAAATTAGTTGTTTCAAGTGAAATATCTAATTCTGATGAGCACAAGAGTCAATATTACTTCCTATTAGGGCCATATTTTCAGGAATCCTTTATTTTATGTCATGAAATATTAAAATACTTTTACGAATCTGAATACATAGCTGCTATATTTGAACAACCAATTACAAAACAGCATATGTACGAGCAACGACCTTGGCTAAAATTATACCCAGCTGGTATACCTGCCAATATTGATACGACCCAATATGTATCTTTGATTCAACTTGTGGAAGCGAGCTTAAAGAAGTATGCCGATCGAATAGCATACAGCAATATGGATGCCACATTGACATATCGCCAAGTCGATGAAATGTCAATGAAGTTTGCAAGTTATTTGCATTCCAGAGGACTTGAACCGGGAGATAGGATAGCGCTGATGATGCCCAATTTGTTACAATATCCTGTAGCCCTGTTTGGTGCATTGCGGGCGGGCTTGGTAATTGTGAATACCAATCCGCTTTATACTGCACGTGAAATGAAATATCAATTTACCGACAGTGGAGTCAAGGCGATAGTCATAGCAGAGATGTTTGCACACAATCTTGAAAAAATACTCCATGAGACCGATATAAAAATTGTCATCACAACATCTGTTGGCGAGTTGATGCCAGCATTGAAAGGAAGCATTGTCAATTTTGTTATCAGGTATATAAAGCGGATGGTCCCTAAATACACAATTCCTAATACAGTCAGTTTTAGACATGCCTTGAAGGAAGGAGTACGATTCACTCTCAAGCCATTTACTGGCAGACATGAAGATGTTATCCTTTTTCAATACACGGGAGGAACAACGGGTGTAGCAAAAGGGGCCATGCTTACAAATGAGAATCTTATTGCTAATATGTTGCAAATCAGTGCCATATTGGTTCCAAAGATGAATGAAGAAAATGAAGTTGTTTTGTCTCCCTTGCCTATGTATCATATTTTTGCATTCACCCTCAATGTATCTATGCTGAATATAGGAACCAAGATTGTCATGGTTACCAATGCGCGTGATTTAGGCAGCGTGATCAAAGAATTCAAAAAGCATCCAATCAGTTTAATGACTGGGGTAAATACCTTATTCAATGCATTAATGAACCACAAAGATTTTGCAGCAAGTAATTTTCAAGCTCTGAAGTTAACAATAGGAGGAGGCATGGCTGTTCAACAAGCTGTTGCTAAAAAATGGCACGAAGTAACCAAATGCTTTTTAACAGAAGCATATGGATTGACAGAAACTTCCCCTGGTGCGAGTGTATCCCCTCTTGATGGAAGTGGCTTGCCAGGATCTATTGGCTTGCCGTTTCCATCTACAGATATGCGTATAGTTGATGAAGAAGGAGTGCCAGTACCTGTAGGTGAAGTTGGAGAAGTCCAAATTAAAGGGCCCCAAGTGATGAAGGGTTATTACAACAAATTGGATGAAACAGCCAATGTTATGAAGGATGGTTGGTTGTGTACTGGGGATATGGGTCTTATGACACTTGAAGGTTTTTTTAAGATTGTTGACAGAAAGAAGGACATGATTCTTGTATCAGGATTCAATGTTTATCCGAATGAAATTGAAGATGTAGCAGCCATGCATCCAAAAGTGCTAGAATCTGCTGCTGTAGGAGTGCCCGATGAAAAATCTGGGGAACTTGTAAAATTATTTGTGGTCAAGAAAGATCAGTCGCTCACCAAAGATGAACTATTGGATCATTGCCGTGAGAATTTAACTTCATACAAAATGCCAAAATTTATTGAGTTTCGAGATGAACTTCCAAAAACCAATGTAGGAAAGATACTTCGTAGGGAGTTAAGGGATGATAAATGATGGGATTGGGCTCAAGTATTCAACAGAGTTCACATTTAGAACTTGAGAATTTGGGGTAATTAATTCTAAAAACAGTAATAAAAATTATTGACGGGTGTTTAAAATGTTCATTATTCAGCATTTATTGATGTCGGTTGTCAGCCGAATTTAGCCTCAATCATTATTATTTTTAGATTTTTGCTGTTCCCACCATTCATCTTTGATGTACTCATTTGGTACACATGACCATGTATCCAATTTTGATTCTGTGATTATACCGGGGATTTGGCAGGATTCAAATTTAACCATGAAACTTTTTAGTTCAGACAAAAACTGCACGAATTCATTCGTTAAGATTTTCAAAGGATAGTACTCTTGAAGGACATCATCAGATTTATCCCAAAGTAGATCAAAAATCACAAACTCCTTTCTTACATCTATAGAAAATTCATTATCACCTAAATTACAATTACTATCTTCATTATATACTTTCCATACCCTCTCTAATGATTGGTCAACCTTAAGGAGTGTATAAAATATGTACATAAATCTATTTAGGTTTTCAGAGTAAAAATGGGCATTGTGCGAAACAAGATACCAATTTTTGGATATGTCTCGAGTGACGCATTTATAATAAAATACTTAGACACTAGATCTTTCATTGTGGAAAAGCAGTTGTTATTTTACCATTTTTATAAACCATCTTAATATTCACACCAAAACTAGTTTTTAAAAGACTTGAGGGTCAAAATCATCTTGTTTTCTATTATTCCGTGCCCCTTTAATGGCATCCACCACTTTATTTTCATCCCAATCATCAGAAAAAAAATCTTTACCTGTTGCCCAAGGAGTTCCGTTTTTAGATATCGATGCTTTGTAGCAATCATGAGTAGTAGCTACTCTATCACTTATAGGTATTAGGATCTGCTATTAAAGCTGAAATATGATGCACGCCTCCGTTGTTTGAGCCTCTAAAGATATAATTTATTGTCGAAGCATCAATATAGTTTACGGCGTCATAACTTACCAGTTCATTTACACTCTTTAAACTTCTGTTTAAGGCTTTATGTACTGAATTAAGAAATTCAGGTTTTTTTTCTTAGCTTTTTAGGGCATTTCTTTAGAAAATCCCAATCAACTTTTAAATGCTCAGAATTCAGGGTAAGCTTATAAACAGCTTTAACTTGTTTTCTGGCTTTCCATAGGTCGTACAACTCATGAAAAGGAACAAGTATTGCTGAAATGGCGAACAAACAAGTCCAAGATGTTGATCTGCAATTTTGGTAATTGTCTCCATTTTTCAGAAGTAAGCATCATCAAAGGGATTTTAACCAAACGTCGGCTGCAAAGATTAAAGAGTTGAGAATGAAGATTGGCCTGAAATCTTATTATTGTGCATTGCAATTAGATATTGCCAAAAGCAATTGTAGTAAATCGGAAAATGGCAAAGAAGAAATAACTCTAAGAAGGATTTCCCAAATTGCAGAGATTTTTAATGTGCCTATGATTGCACTATTGTCAGGTCTCAAAATTCAAATTATTCAAATATCCAACGGCGCAGATGCTTCAATGATTAATAACCAAATAAACAATTTGGTCTCCCCCGAGTTACTTAAGGTCGTAAAATTTGTAATAGTTGAGCTACAGTGAATCAATAAATTTTGAACACATAAACAAAAAAAAGCCCTTGTCAAGATAACTTTACAAGGGCTTTTGGTTGATGAAAACTATTAATTATTCTGCTACAACTTCAAAGTTGATGGTAACGGATACTTCTTTGTGCAAGTCAATTCTTGCAGAATAAGTACCTATTTCTTTGATTTCGTCGTTGAGGTGAATTTTCTTGCGTTCGATATCGATATTGGCTTGTGCACGGAGGGCTTGAGAAAGTTGGATAGATGTTACACTACCAAATATTCTGCCGCTTGTTCCAGCTTTAGCACCAATTTTTAGAGATATGGACTTCAATTGTTCAGCTATTACTTTGTACTCGTCTAAGCGCTTGTTTTCAGCTGCTTCTTGACGTTGTATCAAGGCGCCCAATTGTTTAAGGTTTGAAGAATTGGCTACAATTGCCATTTCTTGTGGGATCAAGTAGTTGCGGCCAAAACCGTCTTTTACTTTCACGACTTCGTGTTTATCACCCAGCTTGTCTATATTTTTAAGTAGGATTACTTGCATGATTTGATTCTTTTAAGTATTGCGGTGATGATTACATTATTTCAATAAGTCAGCCACATAAGGCAAAATAGCCAAGTGACGTGAACGTTTGATGGCATGAGCCATTTTACGTTGATACTTAAGAGAGTTTCCAGTCAAACGACGAGGAAGTATTTTTCCTTGTTCGTTGATAAACTGAAGCAGGAAATCTGCGTCTTTGTAATCGATGTATTTTATGCCAAATTTCTTAAATCGGCAGTATTTTTTTTGTTGCTGACCAATATTGGGGTTGCTCAGGAACTTAATATCGTCTTTAGATGCCATTTTCTTTGATTGTAATGGTTAAATTGGATTTAGTCTTCTTCGTTTTTTACTGCCTCAACTGGATCAGCTGGAGTAGCGATTGGTTCGTCTTTTCCTACTGGAGCCTCAGCTACTGGAGCCTCAACTGTCGGTGTTTCCATTGTTGGAGCCTCAACTGCCGGTGCTTCCATCGCTGGAGCTTCAACTGTCGGTGTTTCCATTGCTGGAGCTTCGACTGCCGGCGCTTCCTTAGCTGGAGCTTCCACTGCTGTAGCTTCCTTAGCTGGAGCTTCCACTACTGGAGCTGCTTCCACTGCTGGAGCTTTTGGTGCGGAAGATTCTGCAACAGCGGCTTGCGGAGTTGCGGAAACCGGTTCCAATGTAGTAATAGGTCTAAATCTCTTTTTAGACTGTCCAATCTTACCAGAACGCTTGTCTTCGTTGTATTTCACACCGTGTTTGTCCAATGATACAGAAAGGAATCGCATGATGCGCTCGTCACGCTTCAATGCCAACTCTAATCCTGCTATCACAAGGCCATTTTCAGATGTGAACTCCAGACAGTAATAAATTCCGGAAGAACGTTTTTTAATGGGGTAGGCAAGCTGCCTCAAACCCATTTCATCCGCATGTATCAGCTTGTTGCCATTGCTATTAAGCATGTCAACATAAGTCTGAGCTGTCGCTTTAATTTCATCGCTCGACAGCACGGGATCTACGATGAATGTAACTTCGTAATTACGCATGAAGAATATGGTTTTTCAAAATGAGGTGCAAAGATACATCGCTTAGATTAAATATCCAACACCCAATGAACTGATTGTCCGAAGTTTAATTCAGATACTTCCTTTTTTGTTGTATTGTCGCCATATACTGACCATCATTCTAAAGGGAAGTGCCCCTGTAAGAAGGATGGCTGCGGTTCCAAAGAAGAGGGTAACAGACTTAACATAAGCGGTCAAATTTTCGTTATCCACCGCTGTCATGTACTCAAATTGGGACTGAATGCCCTGTATATCGGCAAAAGTCAGAAATGCGTTAACGGCCCGAATTAAAAGGAAAAAGGATGGGATGCTTACTGTAAGGATTCCTGCTTTAATGAATAACTGATGGGATACTGGGGTATATTTCAAGAAAAAAATATATCTAAATAATGTTGTACTGACCACTACAAAAAGAACAATTAACCACACATATTGATATTGTGGTGCTTTTCGGAGGATTGGGTATAAGCTAAAAAACGTGACTACCAAGGTAAGAAGGGCCCAATATCCTTCCAGTTTCCATTTCAATTTGGTTTCTGGATTTTGAAGGGCTTCTAGTATTTTCATGAAATTATTTTACTGCCAATTATATTTTTACTCTTCTGATCTGAGCGCCTATAGCATTGAGTCTGCCATCAATATTTTGGTAACCTCTGTCAATCTGACTGATGTTGTGGATGGTACTATTGCCTTCGGCTGAAATAGCTGCTATGAGCAATGCAACTCCAGCCCGAATATCTGGCGAGGTCATTTCTATTCCTTTTAATGCGTTGGTTCTGTCCATTCCAATAACAGTAGCCCGGTGTGGATCACACAATATGATTTGAGCTCCCATTTCTATCAGCTTGTCAACAAAGAACAGTCGACTTTCAAACATTTTCTGATGGATCAATACACTTCCTTTGGCTTGTGTAGCAACTACCAAAAGAATACTCAATAAATCAGGCGTAAATCCTGGCCAGGGCGAATCATAAACTGTAAGGGTACTGCCATCAATAAAGTTTTGAATTGCATAGCGTTCTTGGGCGGGAACATGGATGTCATCGCCTTGCACTTCGAGCTGAATTCCCATTCGTTGAAAGGTTGGAAGGATATTACCAAGTTCGTTGACTTTACAGTCCTTGATGGTAATTTCTGATTGGGTCATTGCAGCAAGGCCAATGAAACTTCCAATTTCAATCATATCGGGTAGACAAGTATGCTCAGTTCCATTCAATAAAGTAACTCCTTCCACTATCAAAAGGTTGGAACCGATTCCTGAAATATTTGCGCCCATCCGAACCAACATTTTACAAAGTTGCTGAAGGTAAGGCTCGCAAGCTGCATTGTATATTGTGGTTGTTCCCTCCGCCAAGACGGCTGCAAATAATACATTGGCAGTTCCTGTTACAGAGATTTCGTCCATCAAAATATAAGCGCCTTTCAATTTGCTTCCATCGAGGTAATAATGATCATTTACATCATCATAGCGCAGTTTGGCTCCCATTTTTTCGAACCCAAGAAAATGAGTGTCTAATCTTCTTCGGCCTATTTTGTCACCACCAGGTCTCGGCAGGAATGCAATACGGAATCTTGCTAAAAGTGCTCCCATCAGCATTACAGATCCTCTGATCTTTCTTGCTTTGATCTGATAATCTTCAGATTCAAAATATTTTATATCAAGTACGCTAGCATCAAATTCGATGGATCCTGGAGCCAGTTTTCGCAACTTAACTCCTAAACCTTCTAGAAGTTCTAGTTGGAGTCGGATGTCCAGAATATCAGGGATATTATGTACGACTAATTTTTCCTTGGTCAGTAAGGGGGCACAAATAATCTGTAGTGCTTCGTTCTTGGCGCCTTGTGGAATTAACTCACCTTGCAATCGCGTACCACCGAGAACTTCAAATGATTCAGAAGGCATAAAATAACTGGGCTTTGTGTAAGGACAATATTGTGCTAAATTTCACAAAGCAAAGGTAAACTGAACTGAGGAATTAATTCGGTCTGTTGTTCCTCCATTTTGGCCTATTGCTATTATTATTGGTGTTATTTCTTTTGCCACCATAATTATTGCGCTTACCGTTTCTGCTTCTTTCAGGATTGAGCGTGCTTATTCTGCGCGGTGCGTTGATTGGACGGATTGTTTCAATCACTGCATCTTCTTCAAGCGTTAGACGTCCGCCAGACAATGTTTTGATATCACTTTTGATCACTTCATCAGTTACAAAGTGTTCCTTATTCCAGGTTCTGAAAGCCAATTTCATATACGCGCCAATGATATGCGTGTATATCTCTCTTTTTTCGGGATCTTCAACCACCAATGCTTTATTGATCATTCTCATCACATTATTGCCATAATGTCTGAGTTTGGTTTCAGTTTTGGGGTAGGGAAGTATTTCAGGTTTCTTTCTTTCAATTTTTTTGGCTATTACAATACCTTCGGGGAGATTGATATCGAGGTCGTAATTGGCTATTTCATAGACATGGTTCCAGATTTTCTCCTTGTAGTTTTCAACATTTCTGCTGTGAGGGTTCATTTGTTGAATCAACTCTACCACGGCCATAAGGTGGCTGGTGCGAATTTCTTTATCTGGAAGTGTTTTACAATGTCGTATCATTTCCTGAATAATACGGCCATATTCAGGCAGTGTTATGTCTTTCTTGGTTGAGTTGTACTCTTGATGTAGCACATTCATTTCACTCATAATTTTATTCTACTGTTACTGATTTTGCAAGATTGCGGGGTTGATCTACGTCACATCCGCGTTTTACAGCGATATGATAGGCCAACATTTGTAATGGAATGACAGAAAGTAGCGGCGAAAGTGGCTCTTCTGTTTCCGGTATTTCAATGATATAATCAGCAAGTGATTTAATGATGGTATCTCCTTCTGCAACTATTGCAATAACCACACCTTTTCTTGCTTTTACTTCCTGTATGTTGCTAACAATTTTTTCATAGGCACTTTTGTTGTTGGCGATCACAATCACGGGCATGTTTTCGTCAATCAGTGCTATAGGTCCATGCTTCATTTCAGCGGCAGGATAACCTTCCGCATGAATGTATGAAATCTCTTTTAGTTTCAATGCGCCTTCCAAAGCTACTGGAAAATTATATCCTCGACCCAAATAAAGTGCATTTGTGGCATCTTTAAATTCTCCGGCTATGTATTCAATTTGTGAATTAAGCGTGAGAATTTTTTCAATTTTACTTGGAATCTGCTCTAATTCAGTCAATAGCAATCTGTAATAGCTGTTGGTTATGGTGCCTTTTAAGTTGGCAAGTTTCAATGCCATCAGGGTGAGTAAAGTCACTTGACCTGTAAATGCTTTGGTTGAAGCAACTCCAATTTCTGGTCCTGCATGTATGTATGATCCTGCGTCTGTTATGCGTGAAATAGAAGATCCAACACTGTTTACAAAGCCATAAATCAATGCACCTTTCTCTTTTGCAAGTTCCAGGGCTGACAAAGTATCAGCAGTTTCACCTGATTGTGAAAGAGCAATAACCACATCATGATCCGAAATGATTGGGTTTCTGTATCGGAATTCGGATGCATATTCAACTTCTACTGGAATTCTCGCCAAATCCTCAAAAAGATATTCGCCTATTAGGCCAGCGTGCCATGATGTACCACACGCAACAATAATAAATCGTTGGGCTCTGGTAATTCTATTAGCATATTCCGCTACACCACCTAATCTAATCCAACCTTCGTCGGCATTCATTCTTCCGCGCATACCGTCTGCGATGGTGCGGGGTTGCTCATAAATTTCTTTTAACATGAATGAATCGAAACCATCTTTTTCAATACGTTCCAACTCCATATCCAGTTCTTGGATGTATGGTATTTGATCTTGATTGTGGATATTGAAAAGGCGCAATTTTCCATCAGTACCAACTACAGCAATTTCCTCGTCATTGAGATAAACCACTCTTTTGGTGTATTCAATGATTGGTGTAGCATCCGAAGCGAGATAATATTCATCATTGCCTATTCCTATTACAAGGGGGCTGGCTTTGCGGGCTGCAACCAATTTTCCTGGTTCCTCACTGTCCATGACAACAATTGCATAGGCACCAATTACTTTTGTCAACGCTACTCTTACGGCTTCTTCAATAGGGAGATTGTCTCTTTTTTGAAATTCTTCAATGAGGTGTACCAAAACCTCTGTGTCTGTCTCACTTTTGAATGTATGCCCGAGTTTTTCGAGGGCTTTTTTAATTGGGTCGTAATTTTCGATGATCCCGTTATGGACCAAACTAATTCTGTTGTTTCCTGATACGTGAGGGTGTGCATTTTTGTCATCTGGCTTACCGTGAGTAGCCCAGCGAGTATGTCCAATTCCGATTGTCCCTGAAGTATTCTTTCCTTCAGTAAAAGCAAGTAATTCGCTTACCTTTCCTTTGCGTTTATAAATATTCAACTGGCCATTGATCAATGCAACACCTGCACTGTCATAACCTCTGTATTCAAGTCTTTGAAGACCTTTGATTAGTATTGGGTAGGCTTCTTTTTTTCCTACATAAGCAACTATTCCACACATATAAAGAGTGTTTAGTTATTGTAATTTCGTAAATGCCACTTTCAATTTTGGACTCAAATCTATATTTCCTGATCCATAAAGTATCATTCTGTTGGCTACCTCCGGTCTCAAGTAAACGCTTATATACAATTTGGATGAAGCCTTGCCTTGTATCATTTTTTGTAAATGGGCGCTTAATTTCATCCGGTAGCTGGTCACTGTTTGACCATTCACTGTTTTGGTTTTTGGAACTCCGCCAAATTTGACATTCAATCCTGCCAATCCTCCTAGATTCAAAGCGAACAATACATCGTCCACTATTACAAAACTGCCGTCTGATCTCTTTTCAGATATCAGTATGTTTTGAATGGGTGAATAGCTCGGATCGTTATTAGGAATAGTTGCCAGAAAAAATTCAAGTTCTGCATAATTGACAATTTTGCCTGCCAATTCTTTTACGCTAGGCACTTCAATTTCAATTTGCGTTCCACTCAGGCCATGTAAATAAACCAGGCTGTCCGATATTGCAGTTGAATTTAGTGCATTTTCGACTACAGTTCCCGTGTAATCGTGTTTGATATTGAGTGTTCGAGCACTGAGCAAGGTAACTCCAAAATCAAATTGACTGATTGTAGTTGTCGTATCTGTTTTGCTATAAAATAAAGTAAGCTTCGAGCGGCCATTGGTAGGAAGAAATGCTGCCAATCCTCCATTAAGTGTTGGACTTGAAATTGCTAAACCTTTGAAAAGTTTCTGAAAATTTTCAGAGGTTTTAAAGCTTGAATCAGGAGCAGACATTAGTGCGTTACCTAAATCATCAGAAAGTTTGATTCTCAATTGGCGGGATACAATGGTATCCTTGACACCAATTTTTGGATATTCTGAATAGCTCACGGATTTTAGTCCAGTCAAATCTACAGTTGTGGAACCCAATAAATTTGGATCAACAGCAAAAGAATCTTGTGAGCCATAATTTTTGCCTGCCGACATACTTTCAGTCAATTGATACACATTGAAAGTACATTGCTGTTGATAAAGACCATAACTGCCTATAGAATCGTAGACCAAACTCAATATAAGGCTATCTAATTTAGCATCTACAAAATCTGGAAACTTAGTTGTCAAGAGACGATATTGAAAATATGCTTTTGTTTCAACTTTTCCAAATACAGGATCGATCATGGTTCCTATGAAGAACTTTTCAATTAATCTTGAATTTGCATTGTAAACAGGAATCGCATCAACCTTCAAAGTTTTGGAGTAGATCGTCAGGGTATCATCAAATCCTACGTTTATTTCATCCTCACCCAATAAATCAGAGCCTAGGAAAATACTGTCATTACAAGAAGAAATTACTAGCAGGAATAACAAGGAGCAAAATAAGAATTGAAATCTCAACATTTAAATATTTAAAGCTAATAACGTTGTTTATGTTGGAACATTTTTTTGAGTCAACATTTTGTAAAATTCAAGGTGATCATTCAGATAAGTTGCTTCATCTTCCACCCTTAATACAGGTTTGTTTGATTCGTCTAATAGAGTATCAACGTCTCCAATGGACGTAACGCTGCCTTTAATACATGCGTCCGCATAGGCAAATGCACCTCTTTCTAGGCTGATATTACCCTCGCTTACAAAAATATCTAAATCCTTCTTACTCAAATTGTTGATTGAGGCCTTAGAAATGAAATTATCTTGCAATAAGCCATTCATTTCATGAGGATAAGCTGAGTATAAAATCTGTGTTTCATGAAAAACTGGATCGGACTTGTATGCCTGTCGAATGAACATTGGTATCATGCTGGTCATCCATCCATGACAATGAATGATATCAGGTGGCCATCCAAATTTTCTTACAGTTTCAATCACGCCTTTGCAAAAGAAAACCATCCTTTCTGCATTATCTTCATAAGGTGTTCCCTCATCATCATTGAACAAATTCTTTCTTTTAAAGAACTCATCATTATCCAAAAAGTATACTTGAAGTCTAGCCCCAGGCAAAGAAGCGACCTTGATGATCAATGGATAATCGTCATCGTCAACAATGATATTCATTCCTGAGAGTCTTACTACTTCATGAAGCCTATGTCTTCTTTCGTTAATAAGGCCAAATCGCGGCATAAGAACCCTTACCTCGTATCCTTTAGAATACATGTGTAATGGTAACTTCCCAACCAGATCAGAGATCTCATTGGAATCAGTATAAGGAGACATTTCTTGGGTAACGAAAAGTACGCGTTTTTTGCTCATGTAATCTTATGCAATGCTGATGTAATAATAATAATCTGCAAAGATACGCATTGAAATCCACTTATTATGTCATTCCTTGGATATCACTTATTTCAAGGGTTTATCTTGACGATACTTTCACTTTTTTACACTTACTGGATAAAATATCCTTTTACTCATAAGTAAAACATGCCACCTGTACCCCAATTTATTTCATCAGTATTAAGCATTCGGTTCTGCTCATTCACCTATAATATTCCTTGATGGATTACCTTAGTAGGCAATTAAAGGACAAGCCATGTTAATTATAAAAACAGCAACTGAATTACAAAAGGTGTTGGACATCATATCGGAAGGCAGAGCTATTGGCTTTGCACCTACGATGGGCGCTTTGCACATGGGGCATTTGTCGCTACTAAAAATGGCAAAATCTGAAGGATGTATAACGGTAGCTTCCATTTTTGTGAATCCCACTCAATTCAATGATCCAAATGACCTGAACAAGTATCCAAGAACATTTGATGCCGATGTTGAATTGTTGATAGAAGGGAAATGTGATGTGCTCTTTTATCCCAGTGTTGAGGAAGTTTATCCGAATGGAATGACCATAAGCAATCAATTTGATTTTGGAGATTTGGCTCACGTAATGGAAGGGGCTTTTAGACCTGGACATTTTGATGGAATGGCTCAAGTTGTAAATCGTTTATTAGAAATGATTCAGCCGCGCCGACTGTATATGGGCCAAAAGGATTTTCAGCAATTGACTATTGTTAGGAGGATGTTGAAATTAATAGCTAGCAATATCGAACTTATATCTTGTCCTACCCTAAGAGAGCCCAATGGCCTGGCTATGAGCAGTAGGAATACCAGATTGTCCGAAGAGCAGCGCGAAGCTGCATCCTTTATTTACCAGCAATTAAAGCGAATTGATAAATATAAGAAAGGAAAATCTTTGAAACAGCTTTGTCATGAAATGTTGGAAAATTTAACAATTCCTGACTTTAAGCCAGAGTACGTCCAATCAGTTGATGGAATAAGTTTAGCAGAAGTGGATAATTATACAGACTCTGAATTCATTGTTGTATGTGTTGCATGTTGGGTTGGCTCAGTCAGATTAATTGACAATCTGATCATCAAACAAAATATTTGAACAGATTCAAGCTCTAGTTGATGCTCCAAGTACTGCCTTCCTTGCCATCATTGATTTGAATATCTGCGTCTTTCAGACCATCTCTGATTTTATCTGATGTGGACCAGTCTTTATTTTCTCGCGATTGTTTGCGGATATCAATTACCAATTTCATGACTTTGTCCAAAACTTCGATGTTATCGTTGTCTTTTTCATCTTGAAGTCCCAACACATCGAACAAATATCCATTGAAACAGTGAAGGAGTGTATCATAAGTTTCTTTTGAGATATTTGTTATTTTCTTGCCATCATTGTAGTAAATATTGATGATTGAAGCTATTTCATAAAGTGTGGCAACAAGTTTGGGTGCGTTGAAATCATCATCCATAACTTTTTTACAATCATTACTCAATTCTATGATCAATTGATCTTGCTTTGCATCGATTTCTTTGCTTTCAAGAATCATCTCCTTTAAGTACCGATAGGCATTCATTAGTTTGCGTAAGCCTTTTTCAGCGTCCTGAAGTCCTTTTATTGTGATGTCAAGTTCCGAGGAATAATGTGATTGCATGAACAGGAATCTGACGGTCATTGCGGAATAAGCTTTATCGAGCAATGGATGTTCGCCGGTTATAAATTCCAGTGGAAGGATAGAATTGCCTAAAGATTTGCTCATTTTTTGACCATTGAAATTGAGCATGTTGGTATGCATCCAATACCGGACTGGATCAGCACCACATGCTGCAATGTTTTGCGCTATTTCACATTCATGGTGTGGAAATTTGAGATCCATACCTCCTGCATGAATATCGAATTGTTTGCCTAAATATTTAGTACTCATAACTGAACATTCGAGGTGCCAACCTGGAAATCCTTTTCCCCAAGGAGAGTTCCATTGCATAATGTGCTCAGGCAAAGCCTTTTTCCACAGAGCGAAATCAAATGAATTTTTCTTTTCGTCCTGACCGTCCAGATCGCGATAACCAGCAATTAATTCATCTATGTTTCTGCCAGACAACTTGCCATAATTATATCCCTTTTCATTGTATGCCAAAACATCAAAATATACACTCCCATTGGATTCATACGCAAATCCTTTTTGAATCAAATCTGCTGTCATTTCAATTTGCTCGAGGATATGACCTGTAGCGGTTGGCTCAATTGATGGTGGAAGAATATTGAATATTTTGCACACATCGTGGAAGCCAACGGTGTACTTTTGTACAATTTCCATTGGTTCAAGCTGTTCCAATTTGGCTTGATCTTCCATACGGTTCTTGCCTTCGCCTAGGTCGTTAGTCAAGTGACCAGCATCTGTGATATTGCGCACATACCGCACATTATATCCAAGAAATTTCATGTATCTGTAAACCAGATCAAATGAGATAAATGTCCTAGTGTTGCCCAAATGAACATCCGAATAAACTGTAGGTCCACAACAATACAATCCTACATGAGGAGGGTTAATGGGTGCAAATACTTCTTTTTGTCGGGTCAGACTATTGTAAATACTTAAAGTGCTTTCAGACATAATATTCATTAATTTTTCTCAAAAGAGAAATTGGTGGTTATTGGGTTGTGGTCAGAATAGGGTACTTTTTCAACTTGATGATTGGACAGGTTTAGAACGGTCGATGCAAGAATATAATCAATACGCAACAGAGGAATTTTTCCATTGTATGTAGCACCAAATCCAAAGTAATTTTCTGTAAAACTATCCTTCATACCTGTACTTAAGGTTTGATAAACATATGACATAGGAGTATCATTGAAATCGCCACCTATAAGAACTGGATATGGTGATTTACGGATCAACTCCTTAACTTGTTTCGATTGAGCGCTGCGTTGTATGGTTGCTTTTTTGACTCTAGCCAATATTTTAAGGACTCGCTGGTAAGTGTTTTTCTTGCCCACTGCTTCAGTAGTCAAGCTTTTCTCAGTCATTTGGCTAACTCTATTGCTCTCAAGATGAATGCTGAAGCAACGAATTATTTTACCTTCTATTTTTATGTCAGCCCACACACCACTGTTGAAACTTTTTTCAAACTCTATACTTCCTTGATCTACTATGGAATAACGACTAAAAATTGCAGTATTCAAAGCTCTATGTTTATGAAAATATGGGTAGTTTGTTGAGGATTTCAATGCTTTTAGTGCACGTTTATTTACTTCTTGTACAAAAAGAATGTCCGAATTGTCCAACCTGTTCAGGAATCTTTTTAATTCACGATTGTCTTTTTCATCAGCAAAGTCCAACCATTGCAACCCACCCAAATTATAGCTGGAACAGGTGAATTGTTTGCCTGTATCCTTTGAAGAAAAACTAAATCCAAAGACTTTTTTTATGCCAGTGAAGCACACAAGAAAAGTAAACAAACTCAATACAACAAACCAGTTTTTTTTGTAGACCCAATACATCCCAAAGAATAAATTGAACAACAAGAATATTGGAAAAAGATGAGCTAAAAAAACGAATTCCCAAATTCTACTGGGAGGTATTAATGGTGAAAGGAATGCAATTAAGGTGAGGATTACCAGAATGAAGTGGAGCCACTTGATTAGTTTTTGCAAAAGCTTTCTTTACTTTTTACTGGCTTCAAAAAGGAATGATTTTTCGTCATCCTTTAAACTTTGATAGCCATGGTTTTTTATTTTGTCCAATATGGTATTCAATCGCTCTTCGTGATCCATTTCAGGTTTTTCATTATTTGAATCCATGAAATTATAGGTACTTTGTTGCATCTGGAATACACGTTTGCGCACTGGATTTTTTGAGTTTTCAATTGGAAATACAGTTACTTTACTGATTTTAGAAAAGAATGATTGCAGCGGATGTGTCAAATCTCTTCCTTCCTGCATCATGCGAATATAAATCCAACCAAATAATACGCCACCCAAATGTGCCAGATAGCCTCCAACATTATTCATTGACACTATCTGCAAAAAATCTATTACAATCAAACCTATTACTATATATCTTATGGGTACCTCACCCAATAAAATAAGGCGCATTCTATAATCAGGTGTCAATGTTGCTGCAGCCGCTGCCAATGCCATGACTGAGGCTGATGCGCCTACCATCATCACATTTTGAAGGACAGCAATTGGAAAAACTGCCGCAATAAGTATCATAAATAAAGCGCCTACTATGCCGCCCATTAAATATAAGGGAAGAACCCGATGGTCACCTAGAAAATCTCCAATGATTCTGCCAAACCAAAAAAGCATGAGCATATTGAACAAAAGATGCATAATGCCGCGATGCATAAACATGTAAGTCAAAATACTCCAGGGTTGTTTGATTGTCACCATTGGCTCACTAGAAACTGAAAGCAAGTTTTCAATTTCCCTGAATGCGATGCTTATATTCTCCGAATGTGTGATTAGCCCTAAAAACCAAATGGACGATACCAACACGAAAACAGCAACATTAACAATTATGATCTTGTTGATCATATTGCTTCTATAAGACTGTCTTAAATCGCTCCAAATGGAATTTCGCATCTTGCCTTTTTGTCTAATGGGTTTTCTTAGTTATCAATGGCCAAATTTACGCCAATAAAATATTAAAAGCAAACCCATTATTGCACCACCTAAATGTGCGAAATGTGCAACACCCGTATTGTAGCCGCCAACACCTAAAAATAACTCCAAACCTGCATAAATTAAGACCATATATCGGGCTTCTAATTCAACTGGCGGTATCAAGAGCATCATTCTCGTTCTGCCAAAATAAATACCAAATGCGGCCAATAATCCAAAAACTGCTCCTGAAGCGCCTAACATACTGTAAGGAAGATCAGTTTGATAGCCAGCAATAACCCACCAAACTAAAATTTGTAGCACTGCAGCTCCAAGACCACACATGATGTAGTAAAATAAAAATCTTTTTGGACCCATGTAGGCTTCCAAACTTGGTCCAAACATAGCCAGTGCATACATGTTGAAAAAGATATGACCAATGCTGCCATGGAGGAACATATAAGTTATGAATTGAAATGGCATGAAATGTTCAGAGCCTGGAAAGTATAAAATGCCAAAATTCAAATTCATTAGCTGCTGCGCAACAAACACGATTACATTGATAATCAGTAATTGCTTTACAACATCAGTAAGCTGATTCATAATATATTTAAGTTGTAAGTCAAAGGTAATACTGGAATTCGGATCACTTAAACATTTGTTCTAATTCTCCCAATTCAAATACTATAAAACATTTTCTTCCCCCTGGACTTGCGTGGGGTATTTCACATGCGAACAATTGGTCGATGAGTTCGGTTGCTTCTTCTGTGGTCAGTGATTTTCCTCTCTTGATTGAAAGTTGTTTGGCCAAAGCTTTGGCAATGGTTGTATGTGCATTCACTTTCAGATCTCGATCGTTTCTTACTTGTTCCAATAGCTGCTGAAAGGTCTCCACGGCGTTCAGATTGCTAGTTAGCTCACCAGGAATACCATGAATGATTAAAGTATTTTTGTTCAATTCTCTGATATCGAAACCCAGAGCATTGATGGAGGGAAGTATTTCAAGTGAGAGTGAATAATCAGCAGTAGATAAGTCTATAGTTTCCGGAAACAGAAGATTTTGGGTGCTTGTTCCTTGATGTTGGGTCAAGGTATTCTCAAATCGTTCAAATAATATTCTTTCATGTGCAGCTTGTTGATCGACCAACATAAATCCACTCTTGAGTTGATTGACCAGGTAGGAATTGTGTAATTGAAAAGCTTTCTTTTTTTCAGAATAGTTTGGAAGATTTTGTGTTATGTCCTCAGTGTCGGTATTGTTCCATTCCGTTTCAATGGTGAATGAAGCATTTGAACTCTCCGTATGACTTGAAGTTCTTGGCGCGCCAGATTGCACTGTTTCATAAAGCCTCTGCCAATTTTGCAGATTGGGATCTGAGGGACTTGCTTCACGTGGCATACCACTGTATTCACCCGATTTTAAATTATGAGCGAGTTTGTAGGGGCTCATACTTTGCTCTTGTTCAAAGTCGAGCATTGGCGTTATTTGGTGTTTACCTAATGCATGCTTGACCGCAACTTGAAGGAAATTATAAACCAATCGCTCATCTTCAAATTTGATTTCTTGCTTGGTAGGGTGGACATTAACATCTACATTTTTTGGATCTATACTCATGAACACAACATAAACTGGATGCTGATCTTGAGGCAACAGGTTATCATAACCTGAAGTGATGGCATGGTTAAGATAAGGTGACTTAATGTACCTTCCGTTTACAAATAGAAATTGCTCGCTCTTGCTTCTTTTGGCATATTCGGGCTTACCAATATATCCATAAATACTCAAGGTGTCCGTTGCTTGGTCTAGAGGGACTAATTTATTATTGATATTGCTGCCAAATAAATTGACTATCCGTTGTCGTAAATTGGAAGAAGGCAGATGGTACATTTCTGTCTGATCATGAAATAATGAAAAGAACACCTCCGGCCAAGCCAATGCAATCCTTTGAAATTCATCATGCATGTGTCGCTGTTCTACAATATCAGTTTTCAAGAATTTACGTCTTGCAGGAATATTACAAAACAAGTTTTTGACTGAAATACTGGTTCCAACCGGACATTGACAAGGTTCTTGAAGTGTTACTTCGGAAGCTTCCAAAAGGATCCGTGTGCCCAGATCATCCTCTGCTCTTCGGGTTTTGAGCTCTATTTGTGCTACAGATGCGATGGAGGCCATCGCTTCACCTCTAAACCCCATTGTGGTAATAGTAAATAAATCTTCCGCTTTCTTAAGTTTGCTGGTGGCATGTCTTTCAAAACACATTCTGGCATCTGCGTATGTCATTCCTTTGCCATTATCGATAACCTGAATCAATGATTTTCCTGCATCTTTTATGATGACCTTTATTTGAGTAGCACCTGCATCGATCGAGTTTTCCATCAATTCCTTAATAACAGAACCGGGTCGTTGAATGACCTCACCAGCAGCTATTTGGTTTGCAATGTTATCAGGTAAAAGGTAAATGATATCAGCCATATTTCAGTTCTTCATTTCAGTAGGTGCTCAAAGATACGTTTTTAAGAATTGTAGTATTAATTTTTAGATCCTTCTAAGTTATTTTTCAAGCGATATGCCTTCAATAAGTAGTTTTTTAACTTTGGCTTAACTGTTTATGATTAATTTCGTTTAATAAACTATAATGAAAACAAAAAAGGAGATTGTTGATAATTGGTTGCCAAGGTACACTGGTACCAATTTAGAAGATTTTGGAGAGTATATTATTTTGGTTAATTTTTCAGGATATGTTCTAAACTTTGCTGAGATGTACGGTGTGCCTATCATGGGAAAAGAAAGAGCAATGATGAGTGCAACTGCAGATGGCATCACGATTATCAATTTTGGAATGGGAAGTCCCAACGCTGGTACTGTAGTCGATCTTCTGACAGCTGTTATGCCTAAAGCGATTGTTTTTTTGGGAAAATGTGGCGGATTGAAAACGCATAAAAACAAAGTTGGGGATTTTATCCTTCCCATTGCGGCCATCAGAGGGGAGGGAACTTCCAACGATTATCTTCCAGCCGAAGTGCCAGCTTTACCCGCTTTCGCACTTCAAAAAGCCATTTCTACGACCATTCGGGAGTTCGATCAAGACTATTGGACGGGGACCGTTTACACCACCAACAAACGTGTTTGGGAACATAGGGAAGATTTTAAGCAATACTTGACTGACCTTCGAGCAATGGCTATTGACATGGAGACTGCAACTATATTTATTGCCGCATTCAAAAATCACATTCCTAGTGGTGCCTTACTCCTGGTGTCGGATATGCCAATGTTACCCGAAGGAGTTAAAACGGAAGCGAATGATACAGTAGTTACGAAGAGTTTTGCTGATTTACATTTGCGTATAGGCATCGAATCGCTTAAAAAATTAAGGGACAATGCTACGACTGTTAAGCACCTAAAGTTTTAAAATTGATACACATATGTGAATTGTGAAACACTCAATTGTTACGTGCTGGTTCAATCAATTCGAAGAAAGGAATTTCTACGGTGAATTTTTTACCTGTTTCAACATCAAGCATTAGGAAATTTCCGTGCATTCTGCCTAAATCAGTTTGCAATTGTGACCAAGAACGGTAAGAATACGACTCACCTAGTGACAAAATTGGCTGTTGTCCCACTACCCCTTCTCCTTCAACTTCCCTGTGCACACCATTGGAGTCAAAGATGAACCAATGCCTTCGTAATAATTGGGTGGTATTGTTGGATTTGTTGGAAATATTCACCTGATAAGTGTGAATGAATTTTTGAGTCAATGGATCGCTATAGTCAGGCTGGTAAGCCGACTCAACTGCTATTTCGATACCCGAAGTTACTTTACTATACAATGTTGCCATACGCTGCTGCATTTCAGAAGGGTAAGATACACAAATAGAGACATTATTTTACGTTTGAGCAAATAAAAATTCCTGTAACAGCTCTATTTTTTTTGGATTGTCCTGAATGATCCACTAAAAATGCAATAATTTGGTAGGCACGAGCAAAAAATTTCACGAAAAAATCAATTGTTTAATCAGAATTTTTTTTTAAAACCGCAGTGAGTTAAGTTTAATTATAACAGACTATTGCGTTGCGGCAACTTTTAAGCGAAGCGAGGAAATTCCCAGTACTGGTTCATAACGCATGAATTGTTCGATGGTAATTAGGTATTTGCCAAGTTGATTGAATTTGGCTTTTTCTTGAAGACGAATTCCTGCTGTAATCTCTTTACCTGATTTTTTTCCTTGCCATACACCGTTTTTTCCTGCCAATTCCAACGAAAGTATTTGATCGAGTTTTTTACCATCGGGCATTAGTGTATGAATTTTGACATAAACATTCTCATATCTGAAGCTATCAGTGTGCACAACTTCCAAATTGAGATTAAACTTTTGGGAAGTATCGCTCACTTCGAATGGGAACTTTACAGCATTGGCATATTTCCAGGATGATTCAGGAATACCCACATTGATATCAGCAATATTGGATTCTGAACATGATTGGAATGAGAGTCCAATTATCAGCAATAAAATAGCAGGGTATAATTTCACGCCACAAATCTAGTTTGTAAACATATCTTTCATCCTGTCAAAGAAACCTTTTTCTGATTTTCCTCCTTTTGGCTGAAAATTAGGCATGGTTTTTAACTTTTCCATCAAAGCTCTTTCTTCAGCGTTGAGGTCCTTTGGTGTCCAGATGTTCACATAGATAAGTTGGTCACCATTCCCGTATTCTTGCACGGACGGAAGTCCTTTACCTTTTAATCTTAATATTTTTCCTGCTTGTGTTCCGGGAGGAATTTTAACTTTTGCAGCTCCGTCAATGGTAGGTACTTCAACTTGAGTGCCCATAGCTGCATCGGCAAAATTGAGGTATAAGTCGTAAGCGACATTCATGCCTTCTCTGCTTAGACTTTCATGTGGTTCTTCTTCAATTATGATCAACAAGTCCCCTGGCTGGCCTCCTTTTGCGCCTGCATTTCCCTTGCCGCGCATGGATAATTGCATGCCATATTCAACACCTGCTGGTATATCAATTGACATTGTTTCTTCCTCCCAAGTTCTTCCTTCTCCTTTACACACGGCACAACTAGCAGTAATGGTTTGCCCTGATCCGTTGCAAGTAGGACAAGTAGTAGTAGTCTGCATTTGACCGAGGAAGGTATTTTTGACTTGTCTTACATATCCTGATCCTCTGCAAGTATTGCAGGTAACTGTGCTGTTCTTGTCTTTTGCTCCTGAACCAGCGCAAGTTTTGCAGGAAGATTGTTTCCTAACTTTTATCTTTTTGTGAACCCCTTTGGATATCTCCTCCAAGTTCAGTTTTACTTTTATGCGCAGGTTACTTCCGCGTTGTCCTTGGCTTCTTTGACCGCTACCTCCACCGCCAAAAAACCCTTCAAATCCGCCACCGCCACCGCCACCGCCGTTTCCGAATATATCTCCAAAGTTTTGAAAGATATCGTCCATATTCATTCCGCCACCGCCGCCCATATTAGGGTCAACTCCTGCATGGCCATATCTATCATAGCGGGCTTTTTTGTCGGGATCGTTTAAGACATCGTAGGCCTCAGCCGCCTCCTTAAATTTTTCTTCTGCTTTCTTATCACCTGGATTTTTATCGGGGTGGTATTGCATAGCTACCTTTCGGTACGCCTTTTTGATTTCTGTTTCGTCGGCATTTTTGCTGACGCCTAATATTTCGTAAAAATCTCTTTTTGCCATTTTGGGAAACTTATCTGCCTACTACTACTTTAGCGTGTTTGATCAAAATATTATTCAATAGGTAACCGCGCTCGATGGTATCAACAATTTTACCTTTCCATTCTTTTCCCATATCTACTTCAGTTATGGCTTCATGAAATTCCGGATCGAAACTTTCACCATGAGTTTCCATCGCCTTGAGGCCTTTGGTCTCAGTGATGCTAATTAATTTGTGATAGACCAATTTTACTCCTTCACTGAATGGTTCCGCACTGCCTTCCGTTTCAGCTGTTTTTTTCGCTCTTTCGAAATCATCCAAAACAGGTATTATTGCAATCAAAGTATTTTTAGAAGCAGTTAATTCTAAGTCCAATCTTTCTTTGGCTGTTCGCTTTCGAAAATTATCAAAGTCAGCCATTAAGCGCAAATATTTGTCCTTTAGCTCAGCTACTTCTTGAGTTAATTTTACTTCTGGGGATTCCTCCACTTCCTCAGCTACAGGCGAATTTTCGATATTATCTGCGTCCACTTGAGCTTCATCAGTAAAAATCTCTTGGTCTTCTAGTTCTTTTTCCTCTGACATAAAAATTTTATTACTTGTAAATTCTTTATCAATAAATGCGCCACCACAAATAATGAGACATTTTGTCAGTTTTTATTGATTTTTTGAGACAGATAGGCGCTAGCTTCGGCTGCATTGCAATCCAAAAGGATGATTTTTCTGTCAGGTCCGAGTAGCATGGCATAAGGGATGCTTCTGATGCCATACAATTTCACGACAGGACCTTCAAACATTTGGCTTTCAGTCATAAAATGTGGCCAGTTGAATCCATCCTTGATAGCTGCGTTCATAAAACTTTCAGTTTCGCTGTCAACACCAACAGTCACTATCTCCAATCCATTGGCATCGGTGAACTGAGTTGATTGAAGCCTCTGATATAGATTGACCACATCTTTACTTGTTTTGCGACAAGGTCCACACCAGCTTCCCCAAAAGTGGAGATAAACATATTTTCCCTTTAAGTCCGATAATTGGAACATAGCACCTGTTCGATCTTGCATTCGAAAGTCAGGAGCAATATCTGTTTCATTTACATTTGGCTTGAAATAAATGGACCTACCGACCCGGTAACCCATGTAGGCAATAATAATAATTAAGGGGAATATCCACCATTTTTTCATGATAATTTGAATTGAGTGCGTAAATTTCGGACAAATTTTTATTTTATGTCAGAAATGTTGACCATCACGCCTGGAGAAATACCTACAAAGGACCTCCATCAATTTATTTTGGGTGCAGTTTCGCCTCGTCCTATTGCATTTGCGAGTACAATTGATGAGCAAGGCGTGGCTAATTTGGCTCCCTATAGTTTTTTCAATGCCTTTAGCAGCAATCCTCCAATATTGGTATTTAGCTCCAACAGGCGCTTGGAAGGGAATACTACTAAAGACACTTTGCACAACATCATGCAAAGCAAGGAAGTGGTCATCAACGTGGTCAATTACGAAATGGTCAGACAAATGGCTATTACAAGTGTTGAATATGGTCCAGAAGTAGATGAGTTTATAAAATCTGGATTGACAAAGCTCGAAAGCGAAATAGTAAAGCCATTTCGAGTAGCAGAATCACCTGCCCAAATGGAATGTAGAGTCAAAGAGATCATACCATTAGGCTTAGAAGGAGGTGCAGGACATTTAATCATTGCTGAAGTCGTTCGCATGCACATCAAAAGATCGGTTATGGATGACCGCAATAGAATTGATCCGCAGAAGATCGATGTTGTGGCAAGACTAGGCAGATTGTGGTATGCGAGAATCAAAGGCGATTGTATTTTTGATTTGGCGCAGCCGGTAAACGTAATCCCTATTGGTTATGACGAACTGCCAGCATCTATCAAGCAAAGTTCAGTATTGAGTGCCAGAGACATCAGTGTATTGGCTTCATTGCCGCAAAACTTAAATGAAGAGCAATGGAGTAGCTTCAAGCAAAATTGGATTGAGTCGGGGAAAGTGCCGGTTGATGTGGAGGGAAAACATCAATTGATAGCACAATTGGTGGAACAAGCTGATGAAATTCAAGCCAGAATGATGCTCGAAATGATTTAGTTTTCTTCTTCCTTTGCCGCTCGCTTTTTTGCAAAATGGTTGATGACAAAATAGAACATCACCCCTGCTAGAATATTTATAATCAATCGATTGAGCGTAAGTGCCTCAAAGAATCCAGTGTCTGTTCCGTATGAAGCAAGCCCCATCGAAAAAATAGTCATAAGCACAGTATATAGAATGGCATGTCTTAAAGGTTTCATCGACTTGAAATTTGGGTTCAAAAAGCTTTGTAGCTTATATGTAAGTACTATTTTGGATACAATGAAAAGCTGATTTTATTCCCAAACTACAACAGCCAACTTAAAAAAGCCACCCAAAACGAATTGGATGGCGTTTAGTATTTGTTTTACCATTAAAACTTGGACTGCTTTTTTGATACCCACACCGCAACACAGCGATTCTGTTAACGTCCTTCTTCAGTAGTCTTATCACCAATTAGATGTTGATCTCCTTAAGCTTCAGATTTTTTTAGATTGAAATCCACAAATAGCCAATTTTTTAAATAATTGTCATGTTCACCTTTTTTGATAGGTTTTTCTTTTTTCAATAAATGTTAAGAACCCAAACATGAAAATCCCAAGTACTAAGTTAAGTATTACAGTTTTTGTACTAATGGTTGAGCCAAAAAGAAAAGAAATCAAAATATTTCCTAGTATTAAAATTACGGTTACCCAAATTGGTTTCATTCTTTTGTTATTTGATTAAGTTGATTTGAATTTAATTAAGCAATTGGTCTATTATTTCTTCACCTGAAACAGCGACTAGACCGCCTACAGCTCCAACTGGACCAGCCACTCCTC
>JBBQJT010000031.1:0-41116 GCA_038326165.1 Chitinophagales bacterium
GTTCAACGGTCTTGTCCTTGACCCTAACAGAAATCAACCAGTAGCTGGAGCAGATGTCGAAATTTACGAGAAAGGAACAGATAAAGTAACCCGGTTAAAGACAAACAAAGGTGGACAATTTGATGCTGATTTAGAAAAAGGCAAAGAATATGAGATTGTAACATTTGTAAATGGTAAAAAGGAGACACGAACGGTAAAAGTGCCATTTGACGCTCCAGATTTACCAATGGTTGCAGCATTTACAGGTACACCTGCACAAGGATTTGGAGTAGATGCTAACGGAAATCCATTATATGATGAAAATGGAAATTACATTGGGAAGGGTTTTGTAGAAGGGGCTGTCATAAGATTGCCAAATATCTACTATAACTTTAATGATGCAAGTATCAGACCAGACGCTGCTAAAGATCTGAATGCTTTAAGTACAATTTTAACTCAAATTCCCCAAATTTCTATTGAACTTGCTTCACATACGGATAGCCGTGGTGGAACAGCTTATAACAAAAACCTTTCACAAAGAAGGGCAAATGAAGCCATCAAATTCTTAACTGGAAAAGGAGTTAAACGCAATAGAATGAAAGGCTTAGGATACGGTGAAGGCCAGTTGAAAAATGGCTGCAATGACAATACTCAATGCAGTGAATTGGAACACCAAATCAATAGAAGGACCGAATTCCGAATTTCCAAAATGCCGAACGGTCTCAATGTTCAATACATCAACAACTCTCCTTCTGAAATAGGGGGAATTTCATCAGTAGTACAGAATACTTCAGAGGAAAACCAGAAAACACTGAATCCCGCAGATTATGAGGGATCGAATGAACTATTTGTGATTGCAGGAACATTCAGCAGCGCTGCTAATGCTGATAAAAGATTGCAAGAAATCAAAGCAAATGGATTTGGGTCTGCCTATACTACTACAGCAGATAATTCTCAATTGACTGCAGTGGTAGTTGCTAAACTAACAGATGCAAAAAATGCAGTTGATATGGTATCTGATTTGCGCACAAAAGGATTCAAATCTTACATTAAAAAAAGGTAAACAACAAATACACATCGACTCTAAAAAGGATACCAATCGGTATCCTTTTTTTATTCAAGCTATTTATATTGAAATACTAAATAAGTATTTACTTTGCATAAATGATTACACAAAAGTCAATTGACGAAATAAGGCAAATTGCCAAGATAGAAGATATCGTTAAAGACTATGTTAGCCTAAAACGAAGGGGGGCTAATTTATTGGGCCTATGTCCGTTTCATAATGAAAAAACCCCATCATTTAATGTCAATCCAGCTAAAAATATATACAAGTGTTTTGGCTGTGGAAAGGCTGGTGATCCTATACAGTTCTTAAAAGATCTGGAAGGAATGGGTTATTATGATGCATTGAAATACATTGCAAATAAATATAATATCAAGGTTCAAGAAGTTGAACTGAGTTCAGAAGAATACTCTCAGCAGCTTGAAGAAGAATCTTACTACATCATCAATCAAGAAACCTCAAAATGGTTTCAAGAACAATTACTTGAAACGGATTATGGAAAAGCAATAGGCCTGAGTTATTTTAAACAAAGGGGATTTATTGAAGCAACCATAAATAAATTTGAACTTGGATTTAGCCCCAATGGTGGTTTACTAGAACATATGGAAGCCAAGGGTTTCAAAATGGAAGCTTTGCAAACTTTAGGGTTAATAACTGCTAACAATAATGAATTCCTGAGAGAACGTGTAATATTTCCGATTCACAATTTAAGCGGAAAGATTGCAGCTTTTGCAGGTAGAACCCTCTCATCTGATAAAAAAGTACCAAAATATTTAAACTCGCAGGAATCACCAATTTACCATAAAAGCAAAACCCTTTACGCGTTAAATTTTGCAAAAAATGCAATTCGTAAAGTAGATGAATGTTTATTGGTAGAAGGATATACAGATGTCATCAGCATGCATCAAGCCGGAATTGAACATGTTGTTGCCTCGTCTGGCACTTCTTTAACTGTGGATCAAGTTCGCTTGATCAAGAGATACTCACCTAATATTACTATTTTATACGATGGTGACTCTGCTGGAATTAAGGCAGCCCAACGAGGTATTGAACTTATATTGGAACAAGACTGCAATGTAAAAATAGTTGCCCTTCCAATTGAGCATGATCCCGATTCATTTGTTAAAAGCAATGGTTATGAGCAGACCATAGCATATATAGCAGAAAATAAAAAAGACTTTTTGCTCTATTTGCTAGAAAACATGTCATTGGATGTTCAAAAGGATCCGATAAAGAGAACTGTATTCGTTAAGGAAATGGCTGAACTTCTTTCTAAAATTTCAGATTCCATCAAACGATCTGTTTATACGAAGGAAGCAGCATTGCGACTTGATATTGACGAGAGAATGATGATTATGGAGGTAAATAAATACCTCACCAAAAAATATCAAGACAAGAAAATAATTGATATTGAAATTCCTGACTTTGAGCCCTTAGATCCAGCAATCGATCATGAAATAACTCAATCACATGAGCACCAAGAAGCAGATTTATTGAGGATCCTTATCCAATTTCCTGACAAAAGTATCAATGGAATTCCACTTCCACAATATCTTATCAATCAGGTGTGGGATATTATTTCATACATAGAAAATCCCGTTTACAAAAGAATACTAGATGCTGTAAATGAGATGATTAGTGCAAATGAAATACTTACCGATAATTTTTTTCTGACCCATGAAGATACAGAAATAAAGAACTTGGCTTACCGATTCCATACCAATCAATTTTCATATAGCCCGAATTGGAAAAAAGAACTGCAGACACAAAAAATCCCGGAAGAGAATTACGTGGACGATTTAATTAAATCACTTAAAATACTAAAGTTCAGAAAAATCGTAAGTCTTTGCAATGAGAACTCCTTAAAAATCAAATCATGCCTTGATGAGCAAGAACTTATAAAATTATTGATGGTGCAACAAATGCTTCATGAAAACAAGAAAAACCTAGCTAAAGAGCTAAATATTGTACTCTACAATTAAGCGTTCTTGTCGATACAATTCAAATCCTCAAAGGCTTCCTTGAGTCGAGTAACAAACATCTTTTCACCTTCCCTCAACCATACTCTTGGATCGTAATATTTCTTATTGGGATTGTCCTCGCCATCAGGGTTACCAATCTGATGTTGCAAGTAATCCTTTTTATTCTCGTAATAATCCTTTATGCCAGCCCAAAATGCCCATTGCATGTCAGTGTCAATATTCATCTTAATAGCCCCATAATCAATAGCCTCCCGAATCTCTTCTCTTGAGGAGCCACTTCCACCATGAAAAACAAAATTAACAGGGTTTTTAGCAGTTTTGAACGTTTCTTGAATGTGGTCTTGCGAATTTTTTAGTATGACAGGTTGTAAATGAACATTACCTGGTTTGTAGACACCATGTACATTTCCAAATGCTGCAGCTATAGTAAATTGTGGTGAAATAGCATTCAATCTTTCATAAGAATAAGCCACCTCGCTTGGTTGAGTGTAAAGTTTAGAATTATCAATCCCGGTATTATCAACACCATCCTCTTCACCTCCAGTCACACCCAACTCCATTTCAAGTACCATACCCAATGGATGCATTCTTTCCATGAATTTTGTACAAATATCTAGATTCTCTTCAATAGTTTCCTCTGAAAGATCCAACATATGGGAACTGTACAAAGGATAACCTTGAGTTTTAAAGAATTGCTCACCAGCAAATAAAAGGCCTTCAATCCAAGGAAGAAGTTTTTTTGCACAGTGATCAGTGTGCAAAACAACAGGTACATCATAGGCCTTGGCCATGGTATGAACGTGCATTGCACCAGCAATACCACCAAGAATGGCCGCTTGTTCACCTGCATTACTAAGGCTCTTCCCTGCATTGAACACCGACCCGCCATTTGAAAACTGAATAATAACAGGACTGTTGACAACCTTTGCAGTTTCTAACACAGCATTAATAGAATTAGATCCAATTACATTCACTGCAGGCAACGCAAATTTATTTTCATTAGCATACTGCAGGAGATCCATTAATTCTTGCCCATGGACAATTCCACTTTTAAACTTTGCCATTTTTTGATATTTTATCAATTCTTCAGTTAATGCAAATCACTCTCTACCAAATATCTTTCTGCGTCCAATGCAGCCATACATCCGCTGCCAGCTGCTGTTACGGCTTGACGATATATTCTATCTTGAGCGTCCCCACTCACAAATATTCCCTTGACTTTGGTTTTGGATGATCCGGCAATTGGAATTAAATATCCAATATCATCAAGATCTAACCAGTCTTTAAAAATATCTGTATTAGGATTATGGCCGATTGCCACAAAGAAACCTTTCACACTTATGGTACTTATCTCTCCCGTCTTCGTGTTCTTTAATCGAGCTCCAACAACCTCATCTTCACCTAAAATCTCTTCCGTTTCGCAGTTCCAATGTATTTCAATTTTAGGATTTTTGATGACCCTCTCCTGCATGATTTTGCTCGCCCGCATTTCACCTTTCCTAACAATCAAATGAACCTTAGGGCATAAATTGGCCAAGTATGAAGCCTCCTCAGCAGCAGTATCTCCACCACCTACTACAGCAACTTCCATGCCTTTAAAGAAAAATCCATCACAAACTGCGCAGGCTGAAACTCCTTTATTGTTTAATCTTTGTTCAGAAGGTAAGCCCAACCATTTAGCGCTAGCGCCAGTTGAAATGATTACTGTGTAAGCTTGATGTTCATTACCATTTTCGGTATAAATTTTATGAACAGGGCCCGAAAAATCAACTTTTGAAATGTGTTCATAATGAATTACAGTTCCAAATCTTTCAGCCTGTTTTTTAAACAGTTCCATCATCTCGGGACCTTGTACTCCATCTGGAAAGCCAGGATAGTTTTCAACATCGGTGGTAATCATAAGTTGACCTCCAGGTTCTGAACCGGTAAACATAACAGGTGAAAGATTGGCTCGAGCAGCATAAACGGCTGCAGTATAACCTGCTGGGCCGGAACCAATAATTAAGCATTTTAAGATATCCATTCTTTTCTAAAATTGAGGTTGCAAATTTAGCTCAAAGTGTTGAATGGTTTGCGATTTTATTTAAGCCTTCTGATTTTTTTAACCTTTGGTATGTTTCATGAAAGAATTGCTTGGCCTCCTTCGACAAAATTTTCCTTGCTGCTGCATCAGAAAATAATATCTGAAGAATTTCACTCAATTGTTCATGCATACTGTAAGATTCAAATTGTTGAGACACAACCAATGAATTAGGGAATTCATTTATATAACCCAGATTTGATAGTCTAATAATTGGACCGGGACCAGCCATTGAAGATAAATTTAACCAGTCATTAATTTGATATGAAGGTAAAAAATAATACCAATCAGTTAGCCAAGAACTATCTTCGAAAGTTTGAGTGTCCAGAGAACCAATCTGGATAAAATCTGAATCTGTCTTTTGACTATCGCAGATAATATGGAATGAACAGACCGTTTGTTGTTTTGGGCTTAGGCTTTTAAAAAATGTTTCGATTCCATTGAGTATAAGTTTGCTCTTTTCATCGTTGTTATCAAAAGCTTTCAGATCTGCAATAAATCCAAATTTTTTAGCTGGGGTCATAGTTTGAAAAGTCGAAGTTGATCGAATTAACAAAGATGTATATATGTTCTTTAATTTCATTGTTGAATCCAACTGAAAAAGTGACAGCCTAAATTCAAATAGTCTTCTTGATTTTCTTTATAACGTCCTCAACTGGATGGTTCGCTTCAATTATTATATCCGCCATAAAATAACCCGGAAGTCTCTCATTAAATAGCCGTTCCAACTCAGCTCTGCCTCTACTGACTAATGGGCGTGTTTCGACACTTTTTTCAATTCGCTCCCATAAAATATTAAAAGAAACATTTAAAAAAATACTGTTGCCAGATTCAGACATAATCAAGCGATTACCCTCAGGTATGGGAGTTCCCCCACCTGTTGAAACCACTGAATTTTTGAATTTTGAAACCTTCAATAAACACTCACTTTCAAGTTTTCTAAAGTCATTTTCGCCATGTTTACTGTACAATCTGGATATACTACTACCCTCTTGAACTTCTATAAAACTATCCAAGTCCACAAACGTAAATCCAAGCGAGTTTGCTAGTGCCCTGCCAGTTTGAGTCTTGCCAGAACCCATGAATCCCCAAAGGAAAAGTATCTTGTTTTTGTTATTAATAGTCATTTATGTAATTACTTTCATGAAATGTTAATACATCGACTTAAATTTACGTCATGAAATATATTCTAATAATTTCTGCAACAGTAATTCTTACACTATGCAAATGTAATAACAGTGATGCTGACGAAGTTGTTTCTGTTCAAGCGCCTAAGCCGGGTTCTATAGATGAAATTATAAGAAATCCAGCAGATGCGGTAAAAGAAGGTGATACAAATCGTCTTGCAAAGTTTCAATTTGACAGTGTTTTGATTAGAAGAGGGAAAATAACTGAAGGAACCAAAGTTCATCAACAATTTCATTTTAAAAATATTGGGAAAGTTCCACTTTTAATAAGTAGTGCCAGATCGAATTGCGGTTGTACTATTCCAACATTTCCTAAGAATGCAATACCAGCGGGTGATACAGGCACAATAAATGTAGTTTTTGATACCGAGGATAAACCGGGTTATCAAAAAAAACCAATTCGGATAAAAGCGAATACCTTCCCTTCTCAAACTACTGTATTTTTGCAATGTGAAGTAATAAAAAATAAAACCAAATAATGAGTCAAACAATAAGTCAATTCCTTCCACTATTATTAATGGTGGTTGTCTTCTATTTTTTCTTTTTACGACCTCAAGTCAACAAACAAAAATCACAAAACAAATTTCAAGAAGACCTCCAAAAAGGGGACGAAATTGTGACATCATCAGGACTACTTGGCAGGATCAACAAAATAGAGGAGCAGGTAATCACTTTGGAGTTGGATAGCAAAGTTTTTGTTCGTTTTACAAAGGCTAGCGTAAGCAAAGAAATGACTGAAGCTTACAGAAAAGCAACATCCCCAAAATGATTGAAATAACAGAGCAAGATTCATTGTTTCAAAATCTTGAAATGATGAGCACTTCTGAACTGCTATCAAGCATCAACTCGGAAGATCAAAAAGTTGCTCTCGCTGTTCAAAAAGAATTAAAATCTATTGAGGTTTTGACCAACAAAGTTGTTGATCAACTACTATCCGGTGGAAGATTATTTTACGTTGGTGCTGGCACCAGTGGAAGACTGGGCATTTTAGATGCTTCGGAATGTCCGCCAACTTTTGGTGTTTCATCTGATTTGGTCATTGGAATAATTGCCGGTGGCGACACAGCTATTAGAAATGCTGTAGAAGGAGCGGAAGACAATCTACACCAATGTGAGCAAGACTTGCTTGACTTCCAAATTACACCTAAAGATATCGTTATAGGAATTGCAGCATCTGGCAAAACACCTTATGTACTTGCGGGCTTGAAATTTTGCAAAAACAAAGGCATCCCAACTGGATGTATTGTTTGCAACCCCGAATCACCAATTGCAGAAATTGTAGACTTTCCTATTTCAGTTAATCTTGGGCCTGAGTTTTTAACAGGAAGTACACGCATGAAATCCGGAACTGCCCAAAAAATGATTCTGAATATGATAAGCACAAGTGCAATGATCAAGTCAGGATATGTAAAAGGAAATAAGATGATCAACATGATGTTGACCAATGAGAAGTTAAAAGACAGAGCTCTTAGAATAATCATGCAAACAATTAATGTGTCTAAAGTAGAGGCAGAAGAAATGATCTCCAAGGAGCATTCAGTTAGAAAAGTGCTTGAAAAACATGGCTTTTAACACACTTAGAAGATTTAAGGGAAAACTGTTTCACATTACTTTTGTGTACAGATTGAATATGTAATGTACATGACTTAACTTTACCCTTGAGTTCATTAAGATATTGTTAAATTTTTTGCCTCATAAAGGCAACGTAATCTGAAAAACTCGAATCTTAGATTTGTTATCAGTAATTGAAAAACCAAAGAAGAACAATTAACAACGTATGCGTAAATTTATACTTTTCATTGCTTTATTCGTGACAGCCGCTTTGCAACTTAAAGCACAGCCGTGCGATATTCCACCATCAGCCTTAGAATGTGATGGAGCCCCAATCCTGTGTAATATCAATGATTTGGATGGTTATTGTACGACCTTACCAGACTTTGTAAACGCTACTGGACCCAACCCACTTTGCTCTTCAAACGGAGGAGGAGTTTCAAACAACACAATATGGTTCGGATTCGTAGCTTGGGCAACTAACATGAGCCTTTCCATTATTCCTTCCAATTGTACAAGCGTTGGGGGTCAAATGGGAATTCAAGGTGGGATCTATAGTGGTGCTGGTGGTTGTGGTAATATAACAGAATTGGTATGCCAAGGAAACTGTTCTTTAGCCCCTATAACACTGACAAGTGGTGGCTTTATAGTAGGTGAAACTTACTATTTCATCATTGATGGTTGTGCGGGTTCAGTTTGTGATATTACAATTGATGTACTATCCGGATTTGCTCCACCTGCTATTGGCGCATTGGGAACCATATCTGGCCCAAAGAAAGTATGTACAGGTGGTACATTTAATTATTCAATACCTGTGCCACCAGGTGCTGCAGATTGGCACTGGACCTTGGATGGTACATTACTAGAAGATCCTTTAACTGCCAACAACAATATAGATATAACATTTAACTCCGCAGGTGTATTTGAATTGTGTGTCGACGTTTCAAACTTTTGTATAGACGTAGGCGCTCCCCCACTTCAAAAATGTATAGACATTACTGTTACGGATGTTGTTGGGATTGATCCACCTGTGAAATATGTGTGTGAAGATGAAGAAGCAAGTTATGGCGGCCTATTATATGGCCCTGGAGATTATGAAATCACTTTGCAGTCTTGGCAAGGGTGTGACAGCGTAATAACCTTGACGGTGGAACCAATTATTGTACCTGAAAAGGATTTAGGCGATATTTACCTATGTCAAGGTAATTGCCTTACAATTAAAGATACTAAAGGAAATGAAGAGATACTTTGTGATGAAGAGGTTGGCGGAAGTGTTACACTTGAATCCTACAATGGCTGCGACAGTGTAGTAAACTTCAACCTCTATATCATGGAGATTGAAACTAAAATTGTTCCTCCTTTTGAATTGGGATGTTTAACTGATTACACCCCTCTTGATGGTAACATAACTGAAAATCCTGGTGGGTATGACATAGAGTTTTTGTGGCAAGCTTTTAATGGTGGTATCATCATTGGAGACCCAACTGAACCACAAGTAGATACAGAAACTGGTGGCAAGTATTGTTTAACAACTACAATTACCTCACCAGATGGATTGACATCCTGCAAGGACAGTGCTTGTGTGATTGTAAAAGTTGATCCTACTGCTCCAACTGCAGCTATAATTGGTGATACCCTAACTTGTACAAAGGATTCAATAACAATAATTGGAGTTGGAACACCCGTAACTTCCAAATATTCATGGGTTATTCCTGGTGGAGGTATTTTAACCACTAAGAATATTAAAGTAGGTCAACCTGGCGTTTATACGCTTACAGTTACAGCTCCAAATTTATGCACTGCAGTTGAAGATATAACCATTACAGCTGATTTTGCAAAACCAAATAATTCAGCTTTAGGTACAACATTGGATTGCAATAATTTAAGTAAAGTCATTTCTGGTTCCAGTAGTACACCGAATGCAACATTTGCTTGGTTTGATCCAAGCGGTAGCCCAATTTCATCAAACAACAATGCCACAGTCAGCATACCAGGCAATTACACTTTTACGGTAACCAATCCGAAAAATGGTTGCACAAAAGATAGTGTCGTTGCTGTAATTGGTGATTTCTTGAAACCACAGAATGTCACAGCAACTGGTGGTACTTATAATTGTTCTGTATTTCCAATAAAAGTAAATGGAAATAGTTCTTCAACGCCTGTCACTTACGTATGGACGGGGCCAAATTCGTTTAATTCCAACCTTCAAAACCCTGATGCGCCTGGAGGAGGTAATTACCAATTGATCGTTACTGGACTGAATGGTTGTAAGGATACTGCAATAGCAACAGTGGTAGCAGATACATTGTCTCCTAATCTTACTGCAGCTGGCGGAATAATCGATTGTTTCACAGGCTCAACGGACCTGAGTGCTAATTCGGCAACTCCAGGTACCACATTCGCATGGAGTGGACCAGGTGGAACTGCCACAGGAGGCGTATTCAATGTAAACGTGTCAGGTACTTATACAGTTATAGCAACTGGACCAAATGGTTGCACTAAAACAACGACCGTACAAGCAATTGACGATACGGCTGAGCCAATTGCCTTTGCTTCAGTAACAAGTCCAATAACTTGTGATAGCGTATCGGTGACTCTTCTGGGGTCAACAAATCTAAATTTACCAACAATAACTTATACTTGGACTGGGCCAGTTCCATTTGTTACATCGAACACAAAAAACACAAAAACATTTGTGCCCGGAACATACACTTTGCTTGTAACAAACTCTGCCAATGGTTGTACTGATAATATAACTATTGACGTTCTAGAAAATATTGTTCCTCCGCAAATTGCTGCACTAAATGATACAACCGATTGTATTTCAGGTCAAGCAATATTAGTCGGCTCTTCTACTACTCCGAACACAAGTTTCCAATGGCTGAACTCCTCTGGACTTGCACTCTGTCCTACAGCAAGTTGTACAGTACCAGGAGCAGGAACTTACACTTTTGTAGTTACAGATCCAGTTAATGGTTGTACTTCAACAACAACTGCCGATGCGGTTCCCGACGATCAAACTCCAACATTAATAGTTCTGAAATCAGATGACTTAGACTGTAATATTTTATCAGTTGACATAAGCACTTCTACAAATACACCAGGAGTTAATTACAAATGGACAGGTACTGGTGCACCAATTACATCAATTTCTAACTTTTCAACTACGGCTCCTAGTATTTATACTGTTACTATTACAAATCCGATTAATGGCTGTGTTAATGTTCAATCGATAGAAGTACTGCAGGATATTGTAAAGCCTATAATCAGTGCTACAACGGATACCATTAGATGCAATACTCCAACTGCTAATGTTGATGGTATATCTAACGTAACAGCCAACACAGCAGTGACTTGGACAAATGCTGGCGGAAACCCAGTCTCCAATTTCCTTGATTTCTCAACTACAATTTCAGGTATTTATACGCTTTTAGTAGTTAATAACTCCAATGGTTGTTCACAAACCATCAATCTAAACGTTCCTGAAAATACTGTTAAACCAAATGCTTCAGCAACAGGTGATATTATCAATTGTTACGAACCGTTGGCTGTTGTTAATGGCGCTACCACTACAAAAGGAACCACTTACCTATGGACAGGACCGGGTAATTACAATCAAACAAGTCTAATTGCGGGTAATATAAATGTGGCTGGTATCTATAATTTGGTTATTACTAATGTTATCAACGGCTGTACTCAGGATATTACTGTTTCTGTTACCGAAGACATACAAGCACCACAATTGACTGCCACTGGTGGCACATTGACTTGTACCAATAATTCTCAAACAATTATTACTTCAAACTCAACAACAACTCCGGTTACATATTCTTGGTCTGGACCAAATAATTTTACTAGCAACCAAGCAGCTCCTCTTGCTTTGGATCCTGGTACTTATATCGTTACAGTTCAAGATACTGACAATGGCTGCACATCTACGCAAAGCATTGATGTATTGAGTGATGAACAAGCTCCAGATTTAACAGTAAATGATTTGACCTTGGATTGCGTTTTCAAAAATGGTGACCTGAATGCAATATCAAATACTCCAGGAGTAACATACCAATGGACTGGGCCAATAACTGGTTCAACAGCTACATTAAATGTGAACCTGCCAGGATCATATATAGCTGTGGTAACAGCTCCCAATGGATGTACCACACAAAAAACATCTACTGTGAATTTGAATGCAGTTTTGCCATTGGCATTTGCTGCTGCCGAAGATGAATTAAATTGTACCAATACAACAGTGGATGTAAATACAAATGGAAGTTCATTTGGCACCGAATACAGTTATTCTTGGACAGGTCCTAATAACTTTACATCGACCGCAACAAAACTAACTGTAAATACTCCAGGTATCTATCAGTTAACAATACTTAATACAATTAACGGTTGTATCAAAGATGTTACTGTGGAAGTACCTATCAATGACAATCGCCCTACAGCCCTGACTTCATCGTTGTTGAATCCAAAATGTTTTGGATCTTCTGACGGTTCTGTTGGGATCACTTCAGTTACTGGAGGTACACCTCCTTATTTATATTCAATAAACGGTAAAGCATTCTCAAGCACATCACAGTTTGCATTTTTACCTGAAGGAATCTATAACCTAACCGTTCAAGATGCTGCAGGTTGTGAGCTAGATACAATTATAAATTTAATTCAACCAGAAAAGCTTACAGTTGATGCGGGTAAAGATACCATCATCAGCTGGGGTGAAGGTTTAACATTGGTTGCTGTCAGCAATAATCCAAATGCTATTATTACTTGGACTCCTGCACTGGATTCATTCTGTGTATCTTGCCCCAACCCTAAAGTTCAATTATTCAATGAACAACTGTTCACAGTCACTGCTATTGACAGCAATAATTGTAAAGCAATTGATCAAAAAATAGTATTGGTTAAAAAGGAAAGGTTGGTATATATCCCTAATGCTTTTTCGCCAAATGGCAGTGGAGCTAATGATCTCTTCAAAGTTTATACTGGTAAAGGAGTTGAAGAAGTTCAACAATTTGAAGTGTTCGATCGTTGGGGAACTAAAATATTTGAAACCAGCAATTACAGACCAAATGGAGATATTGGAGAAACTCCAGGATGGGACGGTAAGTTCCGTGGAAAAAAACTTAACACAGCCGTATTTGTATATTGGGCTTTGATTAAATTCAAAGATGGCGAAACCATTTTGTATAAAGGTGATGTTACATTAACCAGTCCAAAACAATAATCAAGTTTTAAAAACATATTTAAAAGCCCCTTTTTTATTTAAAAGGGGCTTTTTTTTACCACTTTCTTATAGTGGAACTATTCGTATCGAGATCCCTGTATAGCCGATTGTTTTCATCAATAGTAAACTCTTCTGGGATATAAATTTTTACATCTACAGTTTCAGTTACTTCACCAGCTTTAGATTTTAATATTCCTGGTTTCATTTCTTTAGATCTGATAACGATTCCATCATCGCCTTCTGGCTCCATAAGTAAAGCATATCGCTCATTTTCGATGATGTATTTGAGAACCGCTTCTGATGCGTACATCAATTGTACTTTTGTTTCAATAAGGATCTGGGTACCAGCCCATTTTTCAATTTTGTACTCCCTTGGCATTTCGAAAAGTATGCTCTTTACCTGATCAACATTAAAATCCTGATAAAGTGTTTTTTCAAGTTGTGAAAATCCAATTGGTAAAAATGCAATGAACGAAACCAGAAAAGAAAAGAAGTATTTCATGAAATCAATTTTAGATATAACAAAATTCACACGGTCAAAATTACCTCAATAACTCATTTTTTTATGATCCAAATAAAATTCATCTGCTTGAACCTAAAGTTTTAATAAGAATTAAGCCAATTAATATGAAAAATAGATGTTAAATACTAGTCTAGCTAAATATAGACGATATTGAAATGTGAAATCATGTATCTTTGCACCCTATGAAATATATCAGAAATTTCTGTGTAATTGCCCACATCGACCATGGTAAAAGTACTCTATCTGACAGGCTACTGGAATTTACCAAAACAATATCTGAACGCAATATGCAATCTCAGGCATTAGACGATATGGACCTTGAACGTGAAAGAGGTATTACCATTAAAAGTCATGCTATTCAAATGTATCACACTGACGAAGATGGTCAGAAATATACCTTGAATATGATTGATACTCCTGGCCACGTAGATTTCTCTTATGAAGTTTCAAGATCTATCGCTGCATGTGAAGGTGCGCTGCTCTTAGTCGATGCAACGCAAGGTATTCAAGCCCAAACAATTTCAAATCTATATCTAGCAATTGAGCATGATCTTGAGATAATCCCAATTTTGAACAAAATTGACATGGATAATGCAATGATTGATGATGTCTCAGATCAAATCATTGATTTAATAGGCTGCAAGAAAGAGGATATCGTGCATGCGAGCGGTAAAACGGGACAAGGAGTTCCAGATATTTTAAAGGCTATAATCAAAAGGATTCCACCTCCAAAAGGCGATCCAAATGCACCGCTTCAAGCACTTATTTTTGACAGCGTTTTCAATAGCTTCAGGGGTGTGATAGCCTATTTTAGGATTTTGAATGGTACCCTACGTAAAAATGATACCATACAATTTATATATACAGGCAGTAAATACAATGCTGATGAAATAGGAATTCTTCAGTTAAGCCAAGTCCCCAAGCTGGAATTACAAGCTGGTGATGTTGGCTATGTTATAACAGGCATAAAAATTTCAAAAGAAATTAAGGTAGGTGATACGATTACTCTTGCCAACAATCCTGCAAAAGAAGGTATACACGGATTTGAAGATGTAAAACCAATGGTATTTGCAGGGATTTATCCAATTGATAATGATGACTTTGAAGACCTCAGGGATAGTCTAGAAAAACTACAATTGAATGATGCCTCTTTGGTATTTGAACCTGAATCATCTGTAGCCTTGGGATTTGGATTTCGTTGCGGATTTTTAGGTATGCTTCATCTTGAAATCATTCAAGAACGCCTGAGCAGAGAATTTGATCAAGAAGTGATCACTACAGTTCCCAACGTGTCTTATCAAGCCTATACCACCAAAGAACCTAATAAAAAATTGGTGGTTAATACTCCCAATGATCTACCAGAACCAACATATTTGGACCGAGTAGAGGAGCCTTATATATCAGCTCAAATTATTACAATACCTGAATATATCGGTTCAATCATCAATCTTTGTATTGACAAACGTGGAATCCTTAAAAAACAATCTTATTTAACAGCCGATCGTGTAGAACTTACATTTGAGTTGCCTCTAGCAGAAATAGTTTTTGATTTTTATGATCGCTTAAAATCTATATCCCGGGGATATGCTTCTTTTGATTATCAACCTTTGGAATACCGTGAATCTGTTTTAGTTAAACTTGATATCAAACTTAACAGCGAGCCAGTAGACGCACTTTCCGCTTTGGTTCATAAAGACAAAGCCCAGTCATTAGGCAGGCAGATATGCAGCAGACTTAAAGAACTCTTGCCTAAACAACAGTTCGTAATTGCTATACAAGCTTCAATTGGAGCGAAAATAATAGCCAGAGAAACCATATCAGCTATGCGGAAAGATGTAACTGCCAAATGTTATGGTGGTGATATTACACGTAAACGAAAGCTTTTGGAGAAACAGAAAAAAGGTAAAAAGAAAATGCGCCAAATAGGATCAGTAGAGGTTCCTCAAAAAGCTTTCTTGGAAGTTTTGAAATTATAAAAAAGGGCGGTTGAAATTTCAACCGCCCTTTTTTTTATTGCTTTATTACCCTTTTGTGTAAAAGAACTTTGTCTGTTTTCAAGACTAAAATGTAAGTACCCTTAGCAAATCCACTTGTTGTAACAGTAATTCTACCATTAATTGTTTGATCTACAGTAACTGGAAATTGCTGTCCGGTCATTGATATTAAATACAACTCAGGAACTTCATTTAATTCCCAAGTCACATTTAGATATTCATCGAAAGGAACTGGGTACGCATTTAACTCAGCTGAATGTGCTTCATTGGTTGAAGAAATCAATTGAACCTCAAAACATTCTTCCTTCGTGCACCCCTGATCGTCAGTAATTATAACACAATAATTTCCAGCAGATAAATTCTGAATCAAAGGTCCAATAGCGCCATTACTCCAATTAAAGAAATATGGACCAAATCCACCTGATGCAACTACATTAATAGAACCGATGTTACTACCCACCTGAGTATTTACGATATTTGGAGTCAACTGAATTTCAGTAGGAATTGGTATATTAATAAAGAAAATACTTGGACAATTCTTCGAATCTGTAATACTTACTGTATTGATAGAACTTTGAGGAGCCGTAACCGTTGAGGTTGTGGCACCGTTTGACCACAAAAATGAATAAGGTGGATTACCACCAATAATAATGGGTATTCCAACAGTAATTGGCGAACCAAAACAATTTTTTCCTACATCAAAATTTGCACTTTGTATTCCAAAGCTGTCACAATCGTAATCAGGGACATTAAGCTGAAAACTCTTAATACAATTATTGGAATCCGTAATTGTAACAGTGGATAAACCCGCAGGCAATCCAGTACCAGACCCGCCATTCTGAAATGAATAAAGATACGGCCCTACTCCACCCTTGGCATTCAGGGTTATTGAGCCATCTGAGAAACCTTTCCCGCTTACCCCAATAATTACAATTGAGCTGGAGTCTATGCCAATTTCATCGGGTTCCGTGATTTCAATTTGCCTTATTTCAAGACAACCTAAGGCATCTGTTATTGTGACTGAAACTATACCGGCCATCAATCCAGTCAGCGCATTGGTATCCAATTGACTGTTGGACCACTCATATTTAAATGGTTGGTTTCCACCCTGCAAATTTATGGTTACAGATCCAGTATTTCCTCCATTACATAAAACTTGGCTAGTTGATAACCCAACATTAATATTACAATCAAAAGGATTGATAAAGGTGTTGATTGAGACAGTACAACCAAGCGTATCTTTTAGTTGAGCTGTATACCCCCCTGCGCCTAAGCCAGAAATAGTAAATGTAGTGTCCGAATTACTCCATAATACAGAATAAGGAGCAGTACCGCCATCAGGAATCAAAATTGCAGAACCATCATTACTACCTGGTCCAGATAAATTGGTACTATTGATAATACCGCTGAGCGTGTCAGGCTGGGAAACATTAATACTGACTGTATCCCTGCAAGACCCAGAGTCAGAAATAATGACAGAATAATTGCCAGCTGGCAAGCTGTCTATTAAGGCAGATGACTCACCATTACTCCAAATAAATTCATAAGGAACTAAGCCACCAACTGCAGTTGCCTGCAAACTTCCAAGACTATCACCATCGCAAAAAATAGGTTTAATAAGGTCTATTTTTCCAATAAGCGGAGTTGTTCCAGTTACGATAACAGTTTGTTGCCCTGTGCAACCATTTGAGGGATTCGTTACCGTTAGCGTATAATCACCTGGTTTACCTATCAAAGGCTTGAGTGTAGCCCCACCATTTATTATTTGTCCGTTTGTAGTTGTCCATTGATACAATCCAGCTGGTGTGGCAGATGCTGAAAGTGTTAAAAATTGAGTTCCACAATTAAAAACGCCAGGTGGCTCAATTTGGATAACTGGCTCAGAATTGTCTATTGTCAGAGTTGTTAGGTTCTTGGTGGTAGTACAGCCATTTGCATCTGTAATAGTAACCGAAATTGGTAAAATTGCCTGTGAAAATGATATGGTCGAACCTACCAAACCATTATTCCATTCGAATTCATATGGAGCAGTACCACCGAACGCTGATACAATTATCGAGGGATCGGGATTAGCACAAGTTACAATTACATTGTTAAAATTGCCAATTAAGGCCTGAGGTTGAGTAATAGTAACTTGTCCTGTGATGGTTTGCCCACCAGAATCAGAGACAGTTACTGCATAGCTACCTGCTGCTAAATTACTAATAGATTGTATTGTAGGGCCGTTTGACCATTTGTAAGTGTAAGGAATAGTTCCGCCAAATGGGTTAGCAGTAGCAGAACCAGTATTATTTCCAAAACAAGTCAGGTTGCTACTTGCTATAGTCAACTCCAATGGAGAAGCTCCAGCTGTTAAGGTTCCATTGGCAGTAGCATTTACAACATTATCACCATTGGGTCCATTGGCACCATTAGCGAGGAGTCCGGAAGTGTACAAGGTGATACTTGTTCCATTGGGTCCTGCAGGTGCCTCCCATTCAAACATCCATGAGACGGTTTGGCTACCACTAAACGATTTGCCACCCTGCCTATGATCAACGTATTCCTTCGGTCCAAGAAATGTTGTACCATGATCGGTACTCAAAGCTGCCAGATTTCCTGTATTTGTATTGTCCCCTTTTAGTGCTACTAATTGGAAACCAGCCAATGATGCAGCACTTCCGGCTCTATCTACTGTTACGGTGATATTGTATTTTGTACCCCCAACTATTGTAGCTGGCAAACCTGATATCGATACGTTACCTGCAAAGCTTCCCCCATTGTGGCAACTTGATTGTCCGCAAGTATTTTCACCTGGAGCTCCCGTTTTTCCATCTGGTGGATTCGAAGAATTAAAGAGAAAGGAATATCCTGCTGTGACTACAAATAAATTTAAGACTAAGAATTTAATATGCCTTGTGCCTACTTTCATACTCTAGCTGTTTTGAAATTTAGATAATTATCCTCAAAAATAATCAAATAAAATTTAAGAGGGTTGGAATTTTAGACAAAACTCAGTAACAATATGGAAATCAGCTAGACTTTCTAAATTATTTGAACAGAGAGTTAACAAAAGCCTGTTTATTAAATACTTGTAATTGCGTAATCGACTCGCCAACTCCTATGTATCTGATTGGAATATTAAACTGATCAGATATACCGATGGCTACACCACCTTTGGCCGTTCCGTCGAGTTTGGTCAATACGAGCTCTGTTACATCAGTAACTTCAGTAAATTGCTTACATTGTTCTAAAGCATTTTGACCTGTTGTAGCATCCAGAACCAACAATACATCATGTGGAGCACCAGGCATTGATTTTTCAATAGACCTTTTAATTTTATTCAATTCTTGCATCAAATGGGTCTTGGTGTGCAATCTACCCGCTGTGTCAATAATTGCCATGTCCAAATTATTTTGGATAGCATATTGAACAGTTTCATATGCCACAGCAGCTGGATCGGTATTCATTCCTTTAGAAAAAAAATGACAACCAACTCGATCAGCCCATATTTTCAATTGATCTACGGCAGCTGCTCTGAATGTGTCTCCAGCTCCAATAACAACTTTATATCCTTTGGCATTGTATTGATAGGCCAACTTTCCTATTGTGGTTGTTTTGCCGACTCCATTCACACCAACTACCAGCAAAACATATGGTTTTTTGGCAGAATCCAATTCAAAATCCTGTAATTGCTTACCATCCTTCTCATCCAACAAGCCAATAATCACGTCCCTAATAATGACTTGTAGTTCGTCAGAAGAGGTATATTTTACGTCAGCTACCTTTTCTTTAAGTCGATTGATTATCCTTACTGTAGTTTCAAGTCCTACATCACTTGAAATAAGAGCGTCTTCAAGTTCATCCAAAGTGGCTTCGTCAACTATAGATTTGCCAGTAATTGCTCTTGAGATTTTACCTAAAAAACTTTCTTTGGTTTTTTCCAAGCCTTGATCGAGATCTTGCTCTTTTTCGCGCGAGAAAAACTTTTTAAAAAAACTCATGATATTATTTCATATGAGAAAGGCTTATCCGGTGAATACCAGATAAGCCTTGCATTGTATTAAAAATCCAGACCTATTTATTGCCAAAGAAATCTTTGACTTTATCTTTGTGAACGATTGAGTCCTTATAGGTATACTTCCCTGTCACAGGATCTTTGACACTTTTGATTACGCGAACGTGATCCTTACCTGAACCTGCATTTGCAGCACGTTGAGCAACACGGGCGTTTTTGGAAACTTTAGCCATGGTAATTGGATATTAGTTGATTATTTAATTTCTTTGTGGACAGTCATTCTTTTCAAAACTGGATTGAATTTCTTCAGTTCCAATCTGTCAGGTGTATTTTTCCTGTTCTTTTGAGTCACATAACGAGAAGTGCCAGGCATGCCACTGGTTTTGTGTTCGGTACATTCCAAGATTACTTGGATACGATTACCTTTACTTTTCTTTGCCATTGCAAGAGGTGATTAATAGTTGTAGTTATACATTAGGCAATTTGCCTTTTTTGTTCAATTTTTGAAGATAAGCATACAAACCCATTTTACTTATGGTGCGCAATGCTGTAGTAGAAACACTCAATGTCACCCACTCTTGCGTTTCAGGAATGTAGAAACGTTTGGTATGGATATTGACATGAAATCTTCTTTTCGTTTTCACGTTCGAGTGGGAAACATGGTTTCCTACCATCGATTTTTTACCGGTCAACTGACAAATTCTGGACATAAGTTATTCTTATTGTGGTACTTAGCTTCTTAATGGTATGAAGTAGTGACTTCGGAAGGACTCGAACCTTCAACCTTCTGATCCGTAGTCAGATGCTCTATCCATTAAGCTACGAAGCCCAATTACTTCAATTAGGCTGCAAAAGTAAGCACTCTTTATGTAATTGTAAAGTATTTTTTCACTATATTTTCAAAATTCTATTTTAAGACGGGAAATACTCTGCTCCAAGGCTTAGCATCTCCTTGACTTATTGACAAAACATACGCACCAATTGGGTATAGACTGAGATCAATTACTACGGTAGGTTTAGAAAATGCATCATTCACAAAGCCTTGTGTAAAATAGCTAATCCCATTCATAGCAGTAACTCTTAATGTGTAAACTCCATATGCAGCGGTTGATGGCTTCACAATCAACTGTCTGTTATTGAGAAGCAATTCAAATTGTGTTTCATCAGGATTGCCCAAAGGATTGCCACATTCTTTGATCAGTTGTTCCATTGCCAATTTGAAGTCGGTGCGACCACCAGTTACCGTTTTTCCTTTCAAACTTTCATTAGAAACAACACCATTCAAAATCCAAGTTCTAACTTTGGTTGCTGCTGCGGCAGGATCTGCTTTAGCCAATTGCATTAAGCTTTCACATTGGGTGCTGTAAAGCAAACCTATCAATCCAGCTATATGAGGTGTTGCAGCTGAAGTTCCACTAAATTTTCCAGAAGTATTATTCAACCCAATCGTCCATGTGTTTTCACCTGGTGCTCCCAAGTCAACATTTTTAACTCCATAACCAGCTGAAAATTCTTTGGTATCTTGTTGATTGACATTGGTAACAGTAATAAGATAATTGCTTGGACAGGTACTTGGTATGTCTCCGAGCACATCAATATTGTCATTTGAATTGGTTGTGGCACCAGCTATCAGTACACCTGCAAGTCCCAATGAATCATAGGTATTACACCATATTTCATGACCATCATCTGGAAACTCTCCAGTAATTCCAAACGAATTATTAACTGAAACAACAAACGCTCCTTGGTTGCCATTTGAGGCATTGTAACGACGCCTTTGATCCAAAATATATCTGAGTCCTTTAACCACAGCAAAGTCATCAGGAATGTAAGAAACCTGCATAATTTTGCTACTCCAATTGATTCCTGTTCCACCTATTCCATTATCACCCTTGGCGCCCATGATGCCAGCTACTTTTAAACCATGTGAATTTCGAAGATGGTTGTCTGTATTGGTGTCAGAATTTAAGCCATTGAAATCATCGATATAACCATTTCCGTCATTGTCAATTCCATCATTTGGAATATCATATCTGTTGTGCCAATAATTGGGAATCATTTCAAGGTTGGTTGAATCAAAACCTGCATCCATTACCGCCATAACGATTGTATCACCTGTTATGGTAACCCCTCCAGTTCCATACACCCAAGCATCAGTTGCATTGACTAAGTCATATTGCCATTGCGATTCAAGCTCGGGATCATTTGGAATTTTATTTCGAAGTTCTACAGTTTTTACTTTAGAAACATAATCTATGCCTGCAACTCTGGTCAAAATAAACGCTGCATCAATTCTTGACTTTTCAGATACTTTGACTTTGTACAATCCCGTTCCTGGAATATGATCAATTATTGTAATTCCAGAGTTTCCAATTGATTCGCCTATTTTTAATGACTGTTTATTGGCACGAATTGTAAAATACTCTTGACCGTTAACTGATGACGAACACAGACCCAAAAGCAATAAGAAAACGAAGAAAATTTTATTCATAAGATTTTTTAAGTCCAGTTATATATTCACTAGCAGCAATCATTTTACTACCATACCAACTAAACAATTCGCCGTCAATTAGGCTCACTTTGGTGTTGGGTAACATTGTCTTGAAATAATTAACGTGTTTTTCTTTAAATGGATATGGTTCTGAAGATAAATATAATTCTTTAGGGTTTAGCATCTTGAGGAGATCTTCAGATATAATTGGATATCTTGATCCAGATGGAGCTAAATTCAACAATCCAGTACGTCTCAATAAATCATCGATGTAAGTATTCGCGCCAGCTGCCATAATTGGGTTCTTCCAAATTAGATACAAACAAGAGATTTTTTTATATCCTTCCGCTGCATAAACAGGAAACTTTATCTGCTTGATGATAGTCTCAGCTTCATTATCTTTTCCCGTTAGAGCACCTATTTGTTTTATCATTTCAAGCCCATCGTCAACATTGTTGATGTCGCTCACATAAACATGAAATTTTTGCTGCAGATATTCAACATCTTCCTTGCGATTTTCTTCTTTATTGCAAATAATTAAATCGGGATTGAGTTTTGTTATTTTCTCAAGATCGGGAGTTTTGGTTCCACCTATTTTGGCAACTGATTTCACAATAGATTGGGGATGAATACAGAATTTTGTTCTACCCACTATATAATCAGTTAAGCCTAAATCAATCAAAAGTTCCGTAATAGATGGCACAATCGAAATGATTCGTTTTGGATATTCTTGAATAAGCAATTGATTTCCAATTTGATCTTTTACCTTCAATCTCACATTTTAAAGTTTATATATAGGATAAACCATTTTTCACGTTATGTTGTTATAAGCAGACAAAAAAAAATTTGTCGGGCATGATTTCTCATCGTACCTTAACACTCTAATACAAACACAAAACGTAAAAAACTATAGCTATGCTTAACGAAGCCGTATCATCCATCATGACTTCTCCAGTTTTGACGGTTAGTCCAACTGACAAAGTTCAAAAAGTCTATGACTTAATGGTAATCAACAAAGTGCATCACGTACCTGTTGTAAATGAAGCCAACATCTTACTTGGCATCGTTACCACCTATGACTTGGTAAAAAACAACGTAAACCAAGAAAGCCTAAATAACGTTGATGTTGCCGATATTATGACAATAAAGGTAGCAACACTCGAACCAACAGCTAAAATTGGAACAGCAGCAGAAATATTTTTAGAGCACCGTTTTCATGCATTACCAATAGTGCTGGAAAGCAAAGAGCTTGTTGGGATTGTTACAACTCATGATGTTTTGAAATACGAATTCCGCAAAGAATATCCGAATAATCCTTGGTAATAAATTATTTCAGTAATAAAGACAATTAAAAAAAAGCCCGCTTCAATTAAAAGTGGGCTTTTTTTATGTCGAATACTAAACCCAAATTCAGCGTTAGACGCTGATTCGACTAAATTTTTGATTACTACCCAAATTTGTCTGGATTTAACCTGGACAAAATCAAAGATTTTCGTCGATCCAAAGGGCAAAATCCGCCAATGCGGATTTTGGGTTAAACGGATTCTATTTTTTGGTCATAGTGCCACTGCAACTGACTAATGCCAGATTATCCTTCGCAGTGTAACTATAGGTAATTTTCCCATTTGTCTCCAACTTCAAATTCCCTTCCACTTCATAAATTGTTCCAGCAATATCCACATTTTGCTTGATGATGGCAACATTGTCATTAGCAGTCACTGTACCTTCATAGGTAACTCCGAAATCACTGATATTTGTAATGTTCACTTTATTCACTTGTCCAGCTTTTGAAGTGATTGCCACCATACTCATAGCGGCTCCTGTAAATATGCAGATCTCTGAAGCAGAGTAATTGGCAATAAACTTTGCTCTTTGTTCGATGGTGCACTTGCCGTTTGCATCCTTTTCGTACCCAACATTGCAATTACAAACACTGTTGACACAATCTCCATTTACGCAATCTATGGTTGCACAAGGGTCATTGGGTTCGCATTTGCCAGATGTCGGGTTGACGGTATAACCTGCATCACAAATACAAGCACCATCAACACATTTTCCATTTGATCCACAATTCTTGTCTTTACAGGCATTAGAATCACTTTTAGAACACGCGAAAGCGAAAAAACTGAGAAATAAACTAAGGCTTAAAATTCTTAATATCATGAGCGGTATGGGTTTATGTTTACAAAAATTCTATCTCATTCAAAGATAGAGCATGAAATTGATATTTTGATTGATCCCAAAAAAAACTACATTCTGTGGGCACTTGTGAATAAACGATTCCATCGAATTCCATGGCTCATTGTAGCATCTTTGGTAGAGAACCAAATGAATAATGGCTTACCTACAACGTGAGTCTCGGGAACAAATCCCCAAAAGCGTGCGTCTTCACTGTTATGACGGTTATCCCCCATCATCCAATAATAATCCAACTTGAAGGTGTAGTTGGGGCTTGCCTTGCCATTAATGATGAATTGTCCATCCCGCTCTTGAAGTTTATTTCCTTCATAAACGCTTATAGCACGACGATACATATCAATATTGTCCCTGTTTAATTGTATTGTTTCTCCCTTTTTGGGAATACGGACTGGACCATAATTGTCAACTGTCCACTTTGCTGATGTAGGGCTGTAAGGCCATACCTTCATGTCGCGATACAAACTATCCGGGAACGGGGTTACTTTGATGCTCAGATCCATTGCTTTGACCTTATCTATTTGTTCTTGATTGAGCACCATCACTTTTCCTATTTCATATTCGCCCATGTCTTCAGCTGAGATCCCCCAATCATAAAATGAAGAGGTATTTAAACCCTTCCCTTGATCATCAACAATATACTTGTATTGCAGATTAGCTGGATTTCGGGCAGGTTTTCCATTTATAAATACTTGTCTATTAACAATCTTCAATTCATCACCAGGCAAGCCAACACAGCGTTTGATATAATGGTCCATTTTATCCAAAGGTCGAACTACCAACTTCTTCCCTTGAACGATTTGCGCGACACCTGGGTTCCTTCGTTCATCGTAGATGCTAAATGTTCGTTCCGGATCAAAATATACACTATCTCCTTCAGGATAATTAAATACTACTGGATCATTGTGATCAATACTTTGAAACTTAGGTAGTCTGAAATAAGGGAGACCCGGCTCAGCCAAATAAGATTCTCCATCAAAAAAAGGCATTCTGTTGTGTACTAATGGTGCCATCAGCAATGTTTTAGGTGTTCGAATGCCATAATGTGCTTTGCTGACAAACAAGTAATCACCTATTAACAAACTTCCTTCCATTGAGGAAGTGGGAATTTGATAAGCTTCTATCAAAAACATTCTAATAAAACTTGCCGCGTAGATTGCAAAAAAAGCTGCCTCAGCCCATTCTCTTAAGTGGCCCTTGTGGTATGGATTATTTGCTTCCAATTTCCTTATTGCAGCTTTGTCGCCTTTGGCATGAGCCTCATGAAATTTATCATGAAAATCCTTCTCAAGCACAACTGTTGGACCTACATACTTATCACTCTTATTTTTGTCAATCATCCAAAAGATAATGGGAGCATAGAATACAGCCAAAGCGCTGTGCCACAGTTTATATTTTCCGTAAGATCTGACCATATCTACACACAAGCCGCAATAGACAAAAATGTTATATACAGGAAATAGCAACCACCATGCTCTTGAGGGATTCTCCCCTACGATACGACACATTGCTCTAAAGTTACGGCCTGGTATCCATGCTAACTTTGGATCAACACCCGCTTTTACAAAAAGCGGAGCTAAGGTAAAACACAGCAACAAATAGAGCACAATTAGAAAAATCAAATAGAACACAAGCAAAAATTTATGGTGATTAACTAAATAATGGCAAAGATACTTATTCCATGCCATTTGTGAATCCCTATGCTTTGGAACACAATTTTAAAACGAACATTCCTTTTAGATCGGTATCATACCTGCTATTTGATAGAAGAACAATACCAAATATCCGACAAATATCAATTGACCACCCAACCAGATATGCTCAACTTAATAGGTTTGTGGACGTTTTTCAAAAATACGGTTACTTTTTTATCAAAATAACCTAGAGTGTGGGCGTCAAAAGTAACGTGAATAATGGCCTTCTCAGAATTTGACAATATTTTTTCTGTCCAAGTTGATTCTGTGCACCCGCAACTTGTTCTTACTGTTTCAACTTGAAATTCTTCGCAATCCAAGCACCGAATTATAAAATCATGATTGACGACAATATCTATTTCAATTTCACCAAAATCAAAAGTAGTAGAATCAACTACTTCAAATTTCTTTTGAGTAAATCCATGTATAGAAGTTATAAAAATAATGAGGCCACAAAAGAAAAGCTTCCTTTGTGGCCACAAATTTTGGAAGAACATCTTCACTATTTTAATTTAAAGTTACCTTCTCCGCACTTGTAACCCTTATTAAAGATTTCAACTTTATAAAGGCCTTTCGCCAATTCTTCCGTTTGATCCCAGTTCAAAGAAACTTCCGTTTTGCTGTTTGCATAATTGATCTCTTTCATGGTTGTGTAGCGCACTTTTTCCTTTGTATCAGTAGTTGTAAGTGTACCACTGCCCATATCTTCACGGGCTAAGGACTCTCCAAGTGGACTGATCAAGCGGATATAAAAAGCCTCTGTTCCACCATCAGTTATTTGGTTTGCTGCTGCATTAAATGTTACGCGCAATCTGTTGATATTCTTGGCATACTTCTTCTTTTTTTCACGATCTTTTTCGTCAACTTTGAATCCAGTAATTTTCACTTCACTCACACCAATTACAGACGCTCTCGTTACTTTTCTGTTCAAGTTTTCATTTTGAGACGTAAGATTTTGTTTATCACTCACTAAGGCAGCTTTAGCAGTTGATAAATCAGCTGTTGTTGACTTTTCAGTTTGCAAATCTGTTGTCAATTGGTTGTTCTGCGTATTCAGATTTGTATTATCAGCTGATAACTTTTCATTAGCAGCTTTTAACTGGTCTATCTGACTACGGTATTCACCGAGCAAATTATCAAGCTTTGCTTTAGCGGCAGAGATGTCAGTTTTGCTTTTTACAAGCCCAGCAATTCTTGATTTTTGGGTTTGCAACTCAGTTTTTTGGGTTTCAATTAAAGTGTTCATTTCAACATTGTCTGACTTCTGTGTCTCTAAATCTTTGATGGCCATATCGTATTGACCTTCAAGTTCAGCTTTTAAGCGTTCAGTCTCAGTCAATTGAGAAGTTAATTGGTTGTTTTGTGAACTTAGTTTGGACTTATTATAAAGCAAATAAGCATTCACGCCCAATAAAAGGATGATCGCTGCTACAGCAACTCCTAATACTTTATTTCGGTTATCTGATGACAAACTCATACTTTTGATTTTTGATTGTGATAAATAATGTCTTACCTTAACGCAAATGTATCAAATTAAATTATATCCTCATATAAAAACTGTTGAACAATGTCAACTTTAACATCAAATCTTGATCTTCGCAATATTTTATTCTTTGATATTGAGACTGTCAGTGAATACCAAAACTATACTGAGATGCCTGAGCATTTTCAGAAACTTTGGACCATCAAAGCTAAAAATTTGAGTAGAGAGCTGGAGCTGGATAAAGATCAAAGCGCACATTGGTATAACTCCAAAGCTGGAATTTTTGCAGAATTTTCCAAAGTCGTCTGTATATCAATGGGTTACCTAAGGAAAGAAAATGATTCTTGGGTATTGAGACTGAAATCAATTTCTGGTCACAACGAACCTGAGTTACTCAAAGAATTTTCCCAGGTATTGGACAAAAACTACGATCACGCAGATAAAAGCTTGATTTGTGGGCATAACATCAAGGAGTTTGATGTACCTTTTTTATGCAGAAGAATGGTAAAACATAATCTACCTCTTCCGGCCATTTTGGATGTTGCTGGCAAAAAACCTTGGGAAATCAAACAATTCTTAGACACATTAGAGTTGTGGAAATTTGGTGATATGAAAAATTTCACCTCATTGAACCTACTTGCGGCTGTGTTAGATGTGCCAACTCCAAAAGATGACATAGATGGAAGCATGGTTGGTCAAGTTTATTGGGAGGAAAATGACTTGGATCGAATAGCTGTGTATTGTCAAAAAGATGTTGCCACTGTAGTTCAAGTATTATTTAGATTATCTGGAATGCCTATTCTAAGCCCAGATCAAATTCAAATTTTATGAAAAATCCTATCATTGCACCATCAGTGCTTTCTGCCGATTTTGGTAACCTGGCTCGAGATGTTGAAATGATCAATCAAAGCGTTGCGGAATGGATTCACATTGATGTAATGGATGGTCATTTCGTACCCAACATAAGTTTGGGCTTCCCTATTATCAAGGCAATTCAGAAAACTGCAAAAAAAATAATGGATGTGCACTTGATGGTAAGTCACCCGGACCCTTATATCATCCAATTTAGAGAGGTAGGTGCTGACAATATTACGGTTCACATGGAAGCATGTACGCATTTACACAGAACAATACAGTTGATACATTCAACCGGAGCTAAAGTTGGAGTTGCGCTCAACCCGCATACACCTGTAGATTCTTTGCGTGAAATTATTGCGGATATTGATCTGGTTTGTTTGATGAGTGTCAATCCCGGTTTTGGTGGACAAAAGTTCATCACTTCAACATTAGATAAGATTAAAAGAACGAGGGCATTGATTGAAAAATACAATTCGAACGCTTTGATTGAAATAGATGGTGGAGTTACCCTAGAAAATGCCGGTCAAATATTGGCTAGCGGTGCTGACGTTTTGGTAGCCGGAAATACCGTATTTGGGAGTTCTGACCCGAGAGCTATGATCAGTCAATTGTTTGAGATGAACGCCGTAAATAGTTAGTGATAAGAGTTTTTAGCAATTGATTGAACGAGGTAGATTTTACTGCTTACCAACAAGCTGAAAGACGATAAGTGTGGCATTATCAAACCAAAAAATTGTGGCATCATCCTACAACTAAGTTCAGCAAGTCGGCTTATTCTTGAAACCAGTTAAGATATATTAAACGATTGCATGCCTCTTTATCACATTTCCTTCCAGAAAAGCATTATTTTGAGTTTGAGCTTAAAACCATAAATCTCACAGCGGGTTATGATTTAAATTCTTAACTGGTCCTTTGAGCCAAAGAGTCAGATCAAAAGAGCCAATAAACCAGAGCTTTCATTAAAAACTGAAGCTTATATTGGCCCAAATCATTTATTGTATTGTGACTTTAGATTAGGTATTCATGGTCACCAATCCTGACTAATACAACCTGTTTTATTTGCCAGAGTAAGGAAATCCCCTATTGCGCATCAATGCTCCAATACTTGGATCTTTTCCTCTAAATGCTTTGTAACCTGTTGCTTCATCAACTGTATTACCAACACTGAAAACATTATCCTTCAGCCTTTTACCAACTTCTTTGTCATACGCACCGCCTGCTTCCGTAAATGCTTCGTAAGCATCAGCGCTCAACACATCGGACCACAAATAACTGTAGTAGCCTGCAGAGTAGCCATCATCAGCAAAAATATGGGCAAATTGTGGTGTTCTGTGGCGCATTACAATCTCTTTAGGCATACCTAAAGCAGTTAATTCGTTTCGTTCAAATGCATCAGCATCAATTATTTGAGAACCAACAAGGTGCAATTTCATGTCAATTAACGCACTTGCAAGATATTCAACAGTACCAAAGCCCTTGTTGAACTTGTTTGCATTTTTTATCCGTTTTACCAAATCGGCTGGAATTGGCGCTCCAGTTTTGTAATGCAAAGCATATTTATTCAGTATTTCAGGAGTAGAAAGCCATCTTTCCAATATTTGGGAAGGAAACTCAACATAATCAGTCGCTACATTTGTACCGCTTAATTTGGGGTAAGTGACATTTGAGCACAAGCCATGTAAGGCATGACCGAATTCATGAAACAATGTCTCAGCATCATCAAATGAAATCAATACAGGCTCTCCATCTTTGCCTTTTATGAAATTGGAGTTGTTGGAAACGATGGTAGTTACTTCACCGTTATTTCTGCTTTGTTCACGGTATGCCGTCATCCATGCACCTGAACGTTTTCCTTCCCGGGCATAGGGATCAAAGTACCAAAGCCCAATTTGCTTGCCGCTGGTTTTATCTGACACTTTCCACACACGCACATCAGCATGAAAAACGGGAACATCAGTTACTTGCTCGAAATTAAAATTAAAGAGTTCGCCTGCCATCCAGAACATGCCTTCGCGCATTTTTTCAAGTTGCATGTATGGCTTCACTTCATTTTCATCTAAATCATATTTGGCTTTTCTGACCTTTTCGGCATAAAATCTATAATCCCAAGCCTCAATTTTTATATCTGCTTTTTGCTGGTCTGCCATTTTTTGCATGTCAGCAACTTCTTCTTTGACTCTGGCTACTGCAGGCTTCCAAACTGCCAAAAGCAAGTCCATCGCTTTTTCGGGTGTCTTGGCCATTTTGTTGCTCAAGCGCCAATGTGCATGTGTAGGAAATCCAAGTAATTTGGCTCTTTCTGCTCGGAGTTGAAGTATATCTGTGATCAGTTTATTATTGTCGTGTTCGCCACCATTATCCCCTCTATTGATGAACATCTTCCATGCCTTTTCACGCAAACTTCGATTGGTACAATAGGTTAGAAAAGGTTCAATTGATGAACGTGTGTTGGCTACCAAATAGCCTTTTTTGTTCTTTGATTTAGCCATTTCAGAAGCAGCAGATGCAACTTCTTCAGGCAATCCTTTCACATCCGCATCCGACAATTCCATGCTTAGGCCTTCATCGGCTAGGAGATTTTGGCTAAACTTGGTGTTTAGAGACGCCAATTTCTGATTGATTTCAGCAACTTTCTTTTTGCTGACTGGATCCATCTTTGCACCATTAAATACAAAATCAGTGTAATACTTCCAAACCAATCTTTGCTGCTCCGCATTCAAAGTCTTCATTTCAGGACTATTGTAAACTGCTTCTATGCGTTTGAATAATGCTTCGTTTTGGTTAATTTCATCATAAAAAGCTGCAATTTTTGGCATCATTTCAGTATCAATGGCTTGAAATTCAGGTGTGTTCAAGTTGGAACTCCAGACATAATAAAGATTCATAACCCTGTTCAAAGTGCCTGCAGTCTTTTCCATTGCCCCAATTGTATTTTCAAAATTTGGGGCAGCTGGGTCAGAGGTAATTTTACTTATTTCTTGTCTGTCCTCATCCATTGACGCCAATAAGGCTGGTTTAAAATCACTGGCTTTTATTTTATCCAATGGTGGCACTCCATTGTGTGGTCCTGTCCAAGCATCAAGCAAAGGATTCTTTCCTGATTTGTTATTTGTCATATCGTCCCCTTTTTTTGAATTACAACTTTCAAATACAGTCAAAGTGAATATTGTTGTAATTATCACGTAAAATAAGCTCTTGAAAAAATGGTTCATCTTTAAATTTTATGAATGAGGATTGAAAGGTAACAATATTAACAAACTCAAGGATTCGAAAGAGCTAGTTTTTTGCTAAAGCTTCGACCTAAATGAATAATTAGATGCTTTTCAGGCCTTAAACAATAAAGAACCATCCCCGTAACTTAAAAATCTGTATTCGTGGTTCAAAGCATGTTTATATACCTTTCTCCAATCTTCACCAATAAAACTGGCAACCAATAAGATCAACGTGCTTTCAGGTTGATGGAAGTTAGTTACCAGAGCATTCACCAATTTAAATTCATAACCTGGCAGAATGAGCAAACTAGTTTCAGAATACAAACTATCAAAATCTTTAAACTTTAGGTATTTTATTAAACTTTCGATGGCTTCTTTTGCTGGTATTTGCTGATTTCTGAGTTCGTAAGGATCCCATTGATGAATTACAAGCTGATCCAATTCAATTTTATCATCTAGAAAAGTTTTCAAGCCCAGCCAATAAATACTTTCTAGGGTTCTCATTGAAGTTGTACCAACAGAAACAATGTTTTTATCGAGATTGATCAACAAATTCTCAATTGTTTCAATTTTCAGTTCAATGTATTCTCGGTGCATTTCATGATCAGCCATTGTCTTACTCTTTACGGGCTTGAATGTTCCTGCGCCCACGTGCAAGGTGAGGTAGTTGAGCGATATTCCTTTTGACATCAATTTCTCAAAAACGCGCTCTGTAAAATGGAGACCTGCGGTTGGCGCAGCTACTGATCCCTCAGTTTTGGCATAAAGTGTTTGATACCTGAGTATGTCAATGGCTTCAGAACTCCTTTTGAGGTAAGGTGGGATGGGGACGGCTCCAGCTATTTGAAGGATTTCAGAGAAAGTTGTTTCAGCAGGTGTCCATTTAAATTGAATCACCAAGTGGTCCGTTCTTCTTTCAATGATATTAGCTGTGATGCAAATCCCTTTTGCCTCTAAACATATTTCTTCTTCCTTCCATTTGTTTAAGTTTCCAACTATGCATCTCCAAAGAACCTCTTTTTGCTTAGTCATTTCATGAAATATATCCTTTGACTCCTCAGGCTCAAGGCAAAACACCTCAATGATTTTTTCGTTAGCTGTTTTGAAGAACAGCCTGGCAGGTATTACTTTGGTATTGTTAAAAAACAACATCGAATCCGCTGAAATAAATTGATCAATATTCAGGTAATGTGAATCTGAACATTCGCCGTCCTTATAAACCAATAACTTTGAAGCATCTCTTTCCTCCAGTGGATATCTGGCAATTTTACCCAAGGGCAAATCGTAAACAAAGTCCTTAATTGTAATTTGCTGCTCTTTCATGAAATATCAAATAGTACATTAAACTTCTATGGGTAACTCTCAATCATCGGGCTTGTTCAATATTTCAGCATAAAAAGACTGATTCTTTGGTTGATTTATGCCCCTTGCAAGTCTATTTCATCAGCATCCTGACAGCTGACAAACTTGCCTATTTTCTTTTGAATGACTTTAAAATGTGCTTCATCTCCTTCACCAACAAAAGTAATAGCATGACCTTCCGCTTTCGATCTTCCCGTTCTTCCTATACGATGGACAAAATCTTTAGGTGAGCGGGGCAGTTCATAGTTGATCACGTATGGCAGTAATGGTATATCAATACCCCTAGCAATCAAATCCGTGGCAATTAAGGCTTTTACTTTCCCTGATTTGAACTGTTTCAAGGCATCCGTTCTTGCTCCCTGTGTTTTCTTACTGTGAATTGCAATGGCAGGAATGCCATTCTTTGTCAGTTTATTTGCCACCATATCTGCCTTGTGTATCGAAGAAGTAAAGACCAAAACTTGAGTCATTTCAAGGTTATTGATCAAATACCTCAGAAGTGGCCCTTTTTTTTCACCTGAAACCAAATAAGCTGATTGTGTAATCAATTCGATATTTGATTCTTCTTCCTGCACATTGATGACAACAGGATTCTTTAACAAGACCCGATTTAGATCATTCAATTTATCGCTCAAGGTGGCTGAAAACAGCAAGTTTTGTCTAGTAGGTGGTAAAAGTTTAAAAATCTGATCCATCTCATCTTTAAATCCAAGGTTCAACATTTTGTCTGCCTCATCCAGGACTAAAACTTTTACCTGTGATAGCTGAATTGCATTGTAACCGAGCAAATCAAGCAATCTTCCTGGCGTTGCAATCAAAATTTCAACACCATTCATGGCTTGCATTTGGGGATTTATTGCCACACCACCATAAACAGCCAATGAACTTACTCGACTTGGCAAATACCTGTCGAACATCTTAAATACTTCGGAGACTTGCACAGCCAACTCACGTGTGGGAACCAGAACTAATACTTGTGGATGTCTATTTTTGCTACTTCTACTTTCATAAACCTTCATCAGGATAGGAAGCACAAAGCTGGCGGTTTTTCCAGAACCAGTTTCAGCGATACCCAATATATCTTTGCCATTCAGTACTGCTGGAATGGCTTCACTTTGGATAGGATAAGGTTCTTGATAGTTGTTATCAGCCAATGCTCGCATCAATTCCATAGAAATTCCTAATGAGTCAAATGGCATGAAATATTGGTCTTGTTGTGATAAGAATCTATTGAGCTGGGTCTAAGGCATTGCTGTTTCATGACCAAAACCAAGGGATGATCAAACTAAATCTAGGCCATTACAGCCATTTTGCTGATGTTCCTGTACTGATACGTATTGAATATGTGCCTACGTGCAAATCTTGTTTGGGTAGCGGTATTGACAAACTTTCCATAGATGTTTTTAGGTACGCCCAGGTATTCATAAGCACTTCCATCTTGAAAAGTAATATTGAGTACTTGCCCCTCATAGGTGTAGTGATCAATGGCACTTGTGCCAGTTGTTTGTGCATAATCCTCAGCATTCAGCTTATGGGTCTCAGGCGAAATGCCTACCAAAAAATGATATGCCTCAATGATGGTTTTGCTTTTCACTTCTGCCTCTTCAAAAAGTGGGTGACCTTCGGGAAATTTGTCCGGGTGCCATTCTTTCATCAAATTTCTGTAAGCAATTTTCAATTGACCAAGATCAGTTGTTTCATCGGCGTTGAACATCTTTCTGTATTCCTTAATTCTTTTCATCTTAGTCTTTTTAGGTAGATTTTATTGAGCAAACATTGTGGTGATTTTCAGTCATTCCTCAAATCGGGTGCAAAAGTACGGTTAATTCTTGTTAATTTATAGTTTCAAGTTATAAATGCTTGAATATTAAGCTATTCACAGTCTAGTTGACAAAAGTGTTTGCTCTATAGCATCTCTTAAGCGAGCATCCACATTTACTTTGTTTGCATAAAAAGGCCACTTCGAAACTACCTCCCCAATGTCGTAAATAATTTGTTTTGCCTTTTTGATATGCATGGATTCAGCCACTTGCATAAAATCATTCCATTCAAAGTCCTTCCGTTTGCCATTGATACTTAAGGCATGTTGACTAACCCATTCACTTCCAGGTCGGTAGGCATGGCACAGATCATAAGCTGGAGCTAATTCCCAATTCATGCCTCTTTGCAAACGGAAAGCAAAATTCTTGGTATGGTCGTCACAGTTTCTAGCCAATACGTTGAAAACCATCCGTCTAAACATTTGTTCAGCTTGTGGATAGGGCAATCGGAGCATTCTCATAGTCTGAAACAATTGCTCATAACTGTAGCCATTGATGTCATTGAAATCATAATGTTGCATTGCACAGAAGGTCTGAATGTGGTATTTTTCACCAGAACCCGATCTGTCAAATCTCTTGGTCAAAAAATGGGCACGCTCGTTTTCTTCTATCAGCTTGGACTCCATCATTTCTATACCACAATCCAAAGCCATCAAGTAATAAGCCATTTCAACACGACCATAACCTTGGCTCGCACCAAATTGCGTATCACTTACTCCATCCATTTTGACCATCCAATAACTGAAACCTTTGGGCACCTTGGTATGTCCAGATTTTATCTGCCCAGTTTTTTCATTGTAAGCTATGATTGCCTTAGGTCGAGCTCCTCCTGCTGAAGTTCCAATTTTCAATATATCAAGCATAGCATTATGTTCATCAGGATACCTATTGGTTTCAAAAGCTTCCTTTCTCTGTAATATCGACTGTGTCATGATTACTAGGCTTTCCATCTCGATATCAAATGATCTTTTGACTTCATCAAATCTTGATGGCACAAACTCCAAAGCACCCATTCCTTTAGGTCCAATAAAGCAGAGCATTTCGATGGGATTGAGACTGTTTTGGGATCTTCCATTTTGAGCCAACCAAGCATTGATCATCTGATTCCCAAATCGGTCGGGCAATACATCAGCTAAAAGCCCTGGCAATCCTTTGAAAGTGCTCGAATTTCTCAACATCGGAAATGTGTGAATGCTACTGCCTTCTTTAATGGGCATCTTGATAGGTGCCAAATCCCAATTGTTCAATAAAAATTTTGAATCGTACTGAAAGGAAGCAAGCTCAGTTTGTGAATCCCAGGCCACCGCACCAATAGTTTGATCCCAAATTTTGACAAATGCTGTATCTATCATTTACCAATCAGACTTAAATGCTTCTGAATCATTTTTTCCACGGGAACGAAGTCTCTTCTTTGCTTGCATTTTTGCCAATAAAATTGGACTGACTTGCTCATCAACTTTGAAAGACCCAAAAACATCTAGCAAATTGAGGACACGCAATACTTGAATCAGTGTTTGAATGGTAACTACTTCGCCTTTCTCCAACAAACTGAGCGTTGACCTGCTGATTCCAGCGTCCTTTGATACCTCTGCTTGGGTTCTGTTTTGATTCAAACGATGATGTCGAACAAACAATCCTAACAACTCTGAGACATTTTTATCGGTCATTGACAACCAACCAATGTATGAATTAGCATTCATTATCTGTAATATTTATATTTTAAGCATGAATAATCATACAAATATACTTACTTACAAGCAATAAGTCAAGCTTGAAAAGCAAGGCAACAAATTAATCTATATTTATGACTGATTATTCATTCATTTTATGATAATAATTAATTTAGTGATTGATAATTCATACATTACATGAAATAGAATACAATAAATTCCCATCCAAAATGATCCGGTTTTTTACAGCACCTTCAATACGATGATATTTTTGTCTGCTTTCATATAACTTAGAGTACACAAGTGTCGTTAATTGTTTCATGTCAACAAACACTACACTAAAGCTAATACTGGCATTTGTCTTTATACAACTTTATATTCCAAATATCAATGCACAAAATTTTGCTACCATATCTGGAGTTGTGCGGGATATTGACACCAAGAAACCCGTGGACTTTGCAAATATTCGTTTGGCGGAAACAACTACTGGAACCCAAACAGATGAAGAGGGCAGATACAGCATCAAGGTAAAAGTGGGTGTTCCTGTTCGACTCATCTTCACGCGCATTGGCTACAAGGAATATTCTTCATCATTCCAATTTACTAATACAACAGCTCAGGTTTTTTCAGTGGACATGGTTCCAATCGAATCTTCATTGGAGGTAGAAATTAAGGAAAATCGTGTTCAATCAAACGGTATGATTCGGCAGAGCACTGAGGAATTGAGACTGCTGCCAAGTGCGAGTGGCAATTTGGAATCCTTGTTGCCCAGTATCGCCCTGGGAACATCATCAGGTACGGGTGGCGAATTGAGTGCGCAATACAATGTAAGAGGAGGAAATTATGATGAAAATCTGATTTACATCAATGACTTTGAAATATTCAGGCCTCAATTGATTCGAACATCGCAGCAAGAGGGCTTAACATTTCCAAATATTGACTTGATTCGTGATTTGAGTTTTTCATCAGGCGGATTTCAAGCCAAATATGGCGACAAATTGAGTTCTGTTCTCGATATCAGTTACAAAAGACCAGAAAGGACAGCCGCCAGTGTTTATGCTTCCCTGTTGGGTGCAAGTGCACACCTGGAAGGCGCAAAAAGCCTCAATAAAGATTCCTATCGCAAGTTTAGGTATTTGATGGGAGCTCGATACAAAACATCAAGATATTTATTGAATACTTTGGATGTTACCGGTGAATATTTGCCCGTTTTTGCAGATTTTCAAGGCTTTTTTACTTATGATCTGAGTCGAACTGTCCAAGTGGGATTGATAGCAAACTATAACAACAGTGATTATTTCTTTATACCAGATCAACGCACAACAGCATCTGGCTTGGTCAACTTTACTTTGCAATTGTCAGCTGATTATGAAGGTCAGGAGGTCAATAGATTTACACAAATGATGGGTGGCTTATCTTTTACATGGCTTCCAGAAAAAAAGAAAGATCCAATTTTCATGAAATTATTGCTCGCAGTTCATAAAGGTTATGAAGACGAAACTTTTGATTTGCTGGCTTACTACTCACTTGCTCAAATTGAGACAAATCCAAATGCTGAAAATGCCGGAGAAGTGGTTGCAGTACTTGGTGAAGGAATTCAACACAATTATGCTAGAAATTATCTTCGCACAGGAATTAAAGTTGCGGATTTTAGAGGAGGATACGAAAGAAATCGGGAAGGAAAACCAGCTCAGTTCATTGAATGGAGTGTCAAGGCACAAGCAGAAAATATAAGTGACCGACTGAACGAGTGGGAGCGGATTGATTCAGCTGGGTATTCCCTACCCTACCAGCCAACACAATTGCTCTTACAATCCGTTTACAAAAGCAAAAATGAATTGAACTCGCTGCGCATGACCGCAATGGCACAACATACCTTGACATGGACCAAAAAAGATGCTTCAATTTTGGAATTGAACTATGGATTAAGAGCAGCTACCTGGACATTGAACAAGGAAACCTTTGTAACGCCGAGGGCTATGCTCAGTTATACCCCATTGGCATGGACACAGAAAACTCAATTCAGATTATCAGGTGGACTATATTATCAGCCGGCCTTTTATCGTGAAATGAGAAATATATCAGGCGTGGTTAATACGGATTTAAGGGCTCAAAAATCAGGTCAGATTGTCTTAGGCATGAGTCGAGAATTTTACATGAAATCTATCTCTACCAAGCCGTTTCTATTTGTAAGTGAACTGTATTACAAGCGACTGTGGGATGTAGTAAGTTATGAAGTTGACAATGTTCGGATCAGGTATTCAGGTCAAAATGATGCCACTGGCTATGTGACTGGCTGGGACTTCAGAATCAATGGTGAATTTGTTCCCAATGCTGAATCATGGATCAATGTCTCACTGCTACGTGCCAGAGAGCAACTAAACGGTGTACAGCACAAAGAGCGTGAGCAAGGAAAAGAAGAGGGGCAGGATGTCAACTTTGTACCTCGACCAACCGACCAACTCGTTACGGTCAATATATTCTTTCAGGACTATTTGCCAAGACGTGAAAATTTCAAAGTGCATTTGAATCTTGCCTTTGGAAGCGGATTGCCATTTGGCTTGAAGGATGCGAACAAAATCTATCGAAATCCATACCGTTTCAATGCATACCACAGGGCAGATATTGGATTCAGTTACCAAGTATGGGATTCAAAATGGAAAGACAAAAAGCCAGGCAATATCTTCCGATGGACCAAAAGCACCTGGATAAGCTTTGAAGTCTTTAACTTGCTCGATGTATCAAACGTAGCATCAAATACTTGGATAAAAACAGTTTTTGCCCGTCAATATGCAATACCCAACTATTTGACAAGTCGCCGACTGAACTTGCGGATGGGCGTTAACTTTTGAAATGGTATTGTAAATGCAACAACGAGTGCCAACTGATTAAATATTTAGATGTTTAGTCGTTTAGATGTTTAGAAGTTTATGAAGCACGATGGATTTCGTTTTCTTCAATCGTAATTTGTCAATTGTAATTCGTAATTCGGCCAGCCAACAGCCAAAGGCTAACAGCCAAAAGCCATCCATCGTCTTTCGTTTTTCTTCAATCGTAATTTGTCAATTGTAAATCGTAATTTGACCAGCCAACAGCCAAAGGCTAAGAGCTAATCGCCGAAATCATACCCATCATAACAACCAAACCAAATATTCACATCTTCACCCACTTCACAGGCATGCTCTGCCAATTTCCATCAAATACCTTGATCAAATACATGCCCGTTGGCAGATTGCTAACATCCAACTCGCTTGTATTTTCTCGTACCTCAAATGCGCCTGACTGAATCAAATAACCATTCATGCTTAATATTTGGTATTTTAAAGCTCTTGGATTTGGTATGTTACATTGAACGTTCAGATAATTAGTAGTGGGATTTGGATAAACGGTCAGTTCTTCAGTTCCTCTATCTAAAGGTACTTTAATATCGTTTGTGCTAAGATAGTTTATTTCTGAGCAATTCGGGGTATTCTTGGGGCATCCCATAGAATCCAGAAGCATCACCCATGTCGCATCCTGTTCTATAGGTGGATTTGATCCTGCAAGATTAGCAAATAAACGCCACCCAGTTACTGCAAAAGTGTTTGGGTTAATGGTCAAGCCACCTACTACATAATTCCGATGATCTTTGGGCCAATAATGCGTGCGGCTCCATTCAAATTCACCCTTATTATTGAATTTTTTGAGCTCCAACGATTCTAATGACAAATTGGTGGTGGGTTCCTTAGAATAATCCGTTTCGATAACTATAACTCCTTCATCTGAAGTAAGCAATAACTTGATTAAGTCCTGATGATGTGCTTTATTAGAAATATTCTTTGTGTGCCATACTTTCTTACCATTCTTGTCAAATCTTATCAATTCATGTTGATTTTGAATAAAATTGCATGTGTCTGTTATACACTCATATACTTGTACTATTATTGCGCCGCTATCTTTGGTTGCTTCCATATCTACTCCTCGGGTAGTCGGTAAATTAGGATCATCCTCTTTGTATTGCCATCGTGTTACCGTTGTATTTCCTATTGCAAAAAAAACTAATTATTGAATGATAAGTAGCTTCTTGAAACCCAGAATAAGATACATACTCTGCGATAAAACTATTGACATCCACTACAATAAAATTGATCAAATCCAAACCACCTGCAGATACAGGTATTTTGATGCTTTTTTCAAATTCAAGATTGCTGTCGTATACTTCGATCATCATCCTGTCCAACTGAGTTGCTGTGACCCTTACAGATATTCCAACATAATACTTGTTATTGTGGTACTTTAATGATGAATATCTTCTTGTTCCATTGTCTTTGGTCGAATATACCTTTCGTTTCAAAATATTGCCCAAGGTATCCATTTTAACTAAAATAACGGAGTCTGCCTTGTTGACTGTTGATTGACCACACTGAACCAAATATCCATCATGATACAATGATCCAGAACTGTACCGAATGGTATTTTTTGGCACAAAGGATCTAACATAGTTCAGGCTGGTATCCAATACAAGCCAACCTCTACTTTGGGTTATATCCTTAAAGTTTACAATGCAAGATATATACAAATTAGTTTCTTCTTTAAATAAGGAAACACCGTATGAATTTGTGTTAAATATCTCATTGGAATCATAATACTGTGCCTGCACATTAAAGGCAACAGTTAAAAAGAAGTAGATTATGAGTGGATTTTTCATGATCAACAATTTAAAATGGCTTGCCGTTTGGTGAAAAAATAAATCCACCTGCATAAG
>JBBQJT010000032.1:0-40799 GCA_038326165.1 Chitinophagales bacterium
CCCCTTTGTCTGAACTAAGATTCTTATGATTAAATGATTAATATGATTTCTAATGTTCTCAATTTTTGAATAACCCATAAACCCATAAACCATAAACCCATAAACCATAAACCATTAACCCATTAACCATAAACCCATTAACAATTAACAATTAACCCCTTTGTCTGAATCCTGACGTGTGTCCAGTCAGGACAGGCTAAAATTCTTATGATTAAATGATTAATATGATTTCTAATGTTCTCAATTTTTGAATAACCCATAAACCCATAAACCATAAACCCATAAACCATAAACCATTAACCCATTAACCATAAACCCATTAACAATTAACCCCTTTGTCTGAACTAAGATTCTTATGATTTAATGATTAGTAGGATTTCTAATGCTCTCAATTTTTGAATAACCCATAAACATATAAACCATAAACCCATAAACCCATAAACCATAAACCATAAACACTCAAACCAGAAACCCATTAACCATAAACCCATAAACCATAAATCTTGGCCCAACACACCAATCACACCCATCATACCGATCAAGCCGATTACACCAAACGCACCACAAATAGGAATGCTTAACTATAGAAACCTTTGTTCCAATATTTCCTGCATTTGCATTTTGAGTTCTTTCGCCTTCTCACCTGCTTTTTCTGCAAAATCAACACCCTTACTAGCGAAGATTATTTCACGAGAAGAATTCACCAAGATTCCAATTTCGTCAGTCATAGTAAGTTCTGCGACTGTCTCCAGTGAACCGCCTTGGGCTCCAACACCGGGAATCAATAGGAAATAATCAGGTGCCATAAGTCTAATCTCGGCCAATTGTTCAGTTTTTGTCGCACCAACCACGAACATCATTTCATGATAAGAAGCCCAACTCATTGCCTTTTCAAGCACTTTGGAATACAATGTCTTGCCATCTGGGTCTTGAAAGTATTGAAAATCATGGGCACCTTCATTTGAAGTTAAAGCCAACAATATCACCCATTTGCCTTGATAACCTAAAAATGGGCGCACGCTGTCTTCCCCCATATAAGGGGCGACGGTTACAGCATCGGCATCCATAGTATCGAAGAAAGCCTTGGCATATTGCGCAGATGTATTGCCAATATCTCCTCTCTTGGCATCAACAATCACAAAATGAGAGTGCGGAATATAATCAACTGTTTTTTCCATCACCTCCCAACCATTCGCACCCAAAGCTTCATAAAATGCTGAATTAATTTTATAGGCTACACAATATTCTTGTGTTGCATCAATAATGGATTTATTGAATACCAGCATTGAAGCAGGAGATTTAGGAAGATGATCTGGAAGTTTGTCGCTATCGCTATCCAATCCTACACATAGAAAGGATTGTTTATCAATGATTTGTTTGATCAACTCAAGCCTGTTCATGATGCCATCACTCCATTCACTGCTGAAACTGATTTGACTCGGGGCACCTTGGAGCAAACAGCTTGTTCTAAGCCAGCTTTCATGGTAAAAACAGACATATTGCAAGATTCACAATTGCCCAACCATTTGATGTAAAGCACACCTGCTTCATCTATATCAACCACTTCTACATCACCTCCATCGACAACTAAATGCGGTCGGATATCAGCCAGTGCATTTTCAATCTCTATCAAAAGATCTATTTTTTCTTGAGGTGTCATGTATGTTTAGTTATTATGTTGCAAAGATACTCAAAGTTGAGGATTGATCAATACTCGCTCTGTTGGAGCAATAGTTTCATTGCGGTAAGCCATTTGTCTAACCATGTTTTCAGCAATTGTCATGAAATGGCTGGCAATCACTCCACCTTGTAATATTGTAGGTTGACCATTGTCACTTCCTTCTCTAATGGACTGAACTAAAGGTATTTGACCCAGAAGCACAGTGTTACTTTGCTGAGCCAATTGTTTGCCGCCACCTTGTCCAAAAATGTAATATTTGTTATCTGGCAGCTCTTCAGGTGTAAACCAACTCATATTTTCCACTATTCCAATTACTGGAACCTTTACTTGGTCCAACTTAAACATATTTGCTGCTTTCAATGCATCTGCAATCGCAACATCCTGTGGAGTTGTGACTATTATTGCTCCTGTCACTGGAACTGTTTGCACCAAAGTCAACTGAATATCGCCTGTACCCGGTGGAAGATCAACGATTAAATAATCTAATTCCGGCCACAAGGTATCCATGAAAAACTGTTTCAATATACCAGCAAGTCTTGGCCCACGAAGTACTACAGCTTGTTCTGGCTCAATTAGAAATCCCATTGAAATAACAGGCATATTAAATGCCATTAAAGGAACAATCTTAGGGCTGCCATAAACGTCTTGTATGGAAGGACGTTCAGAACGCATATTGGTCATAGTTGGCAATGAAGGACCGTATATATCTGCATCCAATAAACCCACTTGGTAACCCATTTGCTTCAAAGCAAGTGCTAGATTGAGCGATACAGTAGATTTTCCAACTCCGCCTTTACCACTGCCCACTGCAATGATGTTCTTAAGGTTTGGCAGTGGAGATTCCGGTTTATCTGTGTCAGTTGCTTTTGTTTTTAGATGAACATGAACCTCAGCAAACGGATATTCATCTTGAATTGCTCCGATACAACTAAAATTCAATTCTGACTTATGCGGCAGGTTGGGTGAGGCAATCATCAATGTAATGTGAACTGCATTTCCCTCAGATATCTCTAATGTTTCGACCAAGCCAGCCGAGATGATATCATTCCCAGTCAAAGGATCTCTTACCTTTTGAAGTGCCCTTACTACTTTATCTCTTTCCAAGGTATTAATTTATATTGAAGAACAAAGTTACTAAAGGAATGTTGGTTCCAATTATCAATCATCCTAAAATAGCTCTAATTATCCTCTTCTTGTCTTGCATATCTTTTATGACCAAGGCCTTCCAGTTATATTCTTGAAAGATTACCAAGATTTCATCTGCATAAAATTCATTCAGTTCTAAGAACATTTGGCCTCCATCGATCAACCAGTTTTGACCGTACGTGGCAAAATGTTTGTAAAACTCTAAACCATTGTCATGCGCAAATAGGGCCATGTGGGGCTCGTGTTGAACTGTTGAAATTGACATCAATTCTCTTTCATGCTCTGAAATATAAGGCGGATTGCTTACAATCAAGTCAAACTTACCCATTGGCAACTGATCCTTGATAGACAAAATATCCAATACTGAAAAATCAACTTCTAGTTTCAAATCAATTGCATTTTCCTTTGCAATTTCCAATGCATCAACACTGAGGTCAATTCCAGCAACTGACCAATTGGGCCTTTTAGACTTTAAAGCCAGCACAATGGCTCCACTTCCTGTACCAATATCCAAAACTTTTGCATCTGTTGACTTGGTGTACGCCAAAACTTCTCGACAGAGTTCTTCTGTTTCGGGGCGTGGTATCAATACCTTGTTGCTCACTTTCAATTTTAAGTCCATGAAATACTGTATTCCAGTAATAAACTGAATGGGCTCATTATTTAGCAAACGCGCAACAATTTGCTCGATCTTAACTTCATGAACACTGAGGGGAAGGTCTTTATCCCAAATGAGATCTTCCAATAGCATCCTGCCCAATTGCAAAGACTCCTCAGCAAATCCTGCATCATTCAATTTGCTCAAAAAGATTTTTCTTAAGTCTACGTTGTTCCACAGAATCAACTCAATCTATTTTTGAAATCCTCATAAGTGAATCTTCTTATGACTTTATAATTGCCATTTTGGTCCAGAATGGAAATATCTGGATGTCGAACTCCATTAAAGGTGGTTGTTTTAACCATAGTATAATGGATCATGTCATGAAATATCAACCTGTCGCCAATATTGATTTCATGATCAAAATGATATTCATCAACAAAATCTCCTGCCAAGCAACTTGTACCCCCAATTCGGTAATGGTATTGCGATTTTTGCTTATCCACTTCTCCAAAAATCCTGGGCCTGTATGGCATTTCTAATACATCTGGCATGTGTGCAGTAAAACTGGCATCAATCAGTAATGTCTTTACACCTCTCCTCTCCACTATATCAACCACGGTGGTAACTAAATCCCCAGCATCCCAGGCAAAAGCACTTCCAGGTTCCAAAATCACATTGACATTATGCCTCTTTTTAAAAGCTTTTAATATTTTAACCAAATAAGGAATATCGTAATCCTTTCTTGTCATCAAATGGCCACCACCCATGTTTACCCATTTCAATCCTTTCAATAGATTTCCAAATTTTTCCTCAAAGCTGTCAATTACTTTTTGGAGTGCGTGAGAATCTGACTCGCAAAGCACATGAAAATGAAGACCTTCGATGCCTTCAGGTAAAGCATTCAGTCCATCCTTCAGCACGCCAAGACGAGAGTGTGGATTTGCAGGATTGTACAATTCTGTTTCGACATCGCTGTATTCCGGATTAACACGTAAGCCAAATGAAATATTTGGATTCGCTGCCTTCATTTTATGACAAAAGCGATTGTATTGAGAAAGCGAGTTGAAGGTAATATGGCTACTTAGTTTGGCTATTTCATCCACTTCATCCTCCAAATAGGTTGGGGAGTAAGTGTGTGCAGGCTTACCAAATTCCTCAAAGCATAACCTTGCTTCATGCAATGAGCTTGCGGTAGCTCCGCTCGCATACTTGCTCACCAATGGAAAAACAGACCACATTGCAAAACCTTTGAATGCAAGAATAATATCTATTCCTGCATCTTCTTTTACTTTGGCAATTAACTCCAAATTTTTAATCAATCTTTTCTCATCCAACACGAATGCTGGTGTCCTCATATCCTTTGGATAAGCCATCTAAATTATATTTCTAGATCAATTGTAAACGATTCTTCCCACGGCAAACCTTCGGTCATCAATTTTGACATGAATGGATCAGGGTTCAGGTCCTCAACATTGAATACGCCAGCTCCTTTCCATTCGCCAGTCAGCATCATCATTGCTCCAATCATGGCAGGAACTCCTGTGGTATAACTAACAGCTTGAGTTTTGGTTTCCTTGAATGCTACTTCGTGGCTGCAATTGTTCCAAACGTAATAATGCCTCTCTTGGCCGTCCTTAATTCCTTTTATTCTGCAACCAATTGAGGTCCATCCAACATAATTTTCTCCCAGATCTCCTGGATTTGGTAAAACAGCCTTCAAAAATTGAAGCGGTACTATTTCCATCCCGTTATAGTTGATTGGTTCAATGGAAGCCATGCCTATATTTTGAATAACTCTCAAGTGTGTCAAGTATTCATCACCAAATGTCATCCAAAATCTTGCACGCTTGAGTGTAGGAAAGTTTTTGACCAGAGATTCTAGTTCTTCATGGTAAATCACATAAGATTTTTTAGGACCAATTCCTGGGTAATTCAACATGGCTGAAATTTCATGCGGATTGGTTTCAATCCATTGACCGTACTCCCAATATTTTCCCTTTTGAGTGACCTCACGGATGTTTATTTCAGGATTAAAGTTAGTTGCGAAGGCTTTGCCATGATCGCCAGCGTTGGCGTCGACTATATCTAGGTAATGAATTTCATCAAAATGGTGCTTTGCAGCATGAGCAGTATAAATACTCGTTACGCCAGGGTCAAATCCACAACCCAATACTGCCATCAGTCCAGCTTGTTTGAATCGATCTTGATAAGCCCACTGCCATGAATATTCAAACTTTGCTTCATCCTTAGGCTCATAATTGGCTGTATCCAGATAATTAACTCCAGCCGCTAGACAAGCATCCATGATGGTCAAATCTTGGTAAGGCAATGCCACATTGATAACCATTGCAGGACCAAAATCTTTGATTAATTGTGTCAGTGCAGGCACGTCTTCTGCATCAATTGCTGCTGTAGAAATTCTATCTGAACCTATTAAAGCTGCAATTGTATCGCACTTTGATTTGGTTCTACTCGCTAATAATATTTCGGAGAACACTTCAGGGTGTTGTGCGCACTTAAAAGCAACAACTTGCCCTACTCCACCAGCTCCAATGATGATAACCTTCGCCATGATTTTTAAATTTGTAGTTAATGCGTCGCGAAATTACACCTATCTAGATAAATGAAAGTTAAATTTCTAACTTTGAGCCATGAATATTGAAAATTTTAATCCTAATGGCGTAGGAATAAAGAACGGAAACTTTATTGGGTTACCCTTTAACAAGCTAAATGCGCAGATTGTTTTATATCCTGTACCGTGGGATGTAACAGTCAGTTATAGAGCGGGCACGAGTACAGGACCGCAGAATATTCTTGAAGCCTCTTCTCAATTAGACCTTTATGATGCCGATTATCCAGATTCTTGGAAGCGAGGCATATTCTTTCATAAAATTGACGAAGAACTGGCAGCCATCAACACGGACATGCGTTCCTTGGCTGATGGACATATTGAATCCCTAGAAGCAGGTGAATCAGGAACAGAATTTGCTTTGAATCTGGTTAACGATGCATGTGTTAAGATGGTTGATCAGGTATTTCACGCTACACAAAAATTAATGGATGAGGGCAAAATTGTTGGACTGATCGGTGGAGACCACAGCACACCTTTGGGTTACCTGAGAGCGCTTTCTGAAAATCACACCAACTTCGGTATCCTTCATATCGATGCACACATGGACATGCGCAAGGCCTACGAGGAATTTGAATATTCGCATGCCTCCATCATGTATAATGTGATGACCAGTATTCCAAATATCAGCAAAATTATTCAAGTTGGAATCAGGGACTACTGCGACGAAGAAGTGGAGTTTGCGAAGGCTCTCGGAAATAGAGCAGAAATATATTTTGAACAAAATATTCAAAGAAAACTTCTCACTGGTGTAAGTTATCATGAAATAGCCACTGAAATCATATTAAATCTTCCAAACAAAGTTTACATCAGCTTCGATGTTGACGGCTTGGATCCAAAGCTTTGCCCAAATACGGGAACTCCAGTGCCAGGTGGACTTGAGTTTGCGCAGGCTATTTATTTGATGAAATTAGTAAAAGATTCTGGTCGAGAAATAATAGGATTTGATGTAGTTGAAACGGGTGGTTTTCCCAATGATTGGGATGGAAATGTAGCAGCCCGAATCGTTTACAAGCTGTGTGGGATGGTTGGGTAAAATTACTTTTGGTGTCTAAAAATAAATCTTTAGGTAAAATAGCAGAAAACAATATTTTGACCGAGAAAAAACTCAAATTATGGATTCATAAAATATTGATGGTTTGACTATCCATATTGAAAAGCTCAATTTTCTTGAGGATTTACAAGTGCAAAACTTGAATTATGCTTTACCTTCGCCTACTAAAGTAAGTTTAAGTTGATAAATAAAAGCTTAGGAATATTGGGCGGGGGCCAATTGGGTAGAATGTTGGTTGAAAAAGCCAATGCTTGGAATCTGAAATGCCTGATCCTCGATAAAAATGAAAACTATCCTGCTGGAAACGTAGGGGCTGAATTTCTGGTTGGTGATTTTGACAACTACCAGGATGTTTTGGACTTTGGCCGAAAAGTGGACGTACTCACAGTTGAAATAGAACATGTCAACCTAGATGCCCTGCGTCAACTTCAAAAGGAGGGAAAAAAAATACATCCCAATCCTGAAGCACTTCATATCATCAAAGATAAGGGATTGCAAAAGGAGTTTTACACCAATAACGGTTTCCCGACTTCCCCTTTTACTTTATTTCCAGACTCTGATTTGATTGTTGAAGCAGTCAATAAAGGCAAAATCACTTTACCATTTGTTCAGAAAAGTAGACTATCAGGTTATGACGGACGTGGAGTTTTTATCGTAAAATCGGTTTTTGATCTGGATAATCTTTTGAAGGGCCCATCTTTAGTTGAGGAAATGGTGCAGATTGATACTGAAATATCGGTTATTGCCGCTCGAAATGAAGCAGGTGAAATTATTTGTTATCCCGCAGTAGATATGGAGTTTCACCCAATTGCAAATTTGGTAGAATATGTAAGTTACCCATCCATTGTACCTCAATCTATTCAAGAGAAAGCTACTCAATTGGCTGGCGAACTTATTGCAAAACTCCAGATATCGGGATTGCTCGCCGTCGAATTTTTTGTAGATAAAAGCGGAGGCTTAATCATTAATGAAATAGCTCCGAGACCACACAATAGTGGCCATTTGAGCATGAATGCTGCCAAAACTTCACAATTTGAACAACATTTAAGAGGCGTCTTGAATTTGCCCTTGGGTGAGGCTCAATTCATGTCTCCGGGCGTAATGGTGAATTTGCTGGGGCAAGTTGGCTACTCAGGTAATGTAAAAATTGAAGGCACTCTGTCTGCTTTTCAAGAAAAAGGAACTTACCTCCATTGGTACGGTAAAGATACCACCAAACCTTACCGCAAAATGGGTCATGCAAACGTGTTGCATTCAGATGTTCGCAAGGCAATGAAAATTGCCAAAAAGATTTCATCACTTTTTCAAATTATATCATGAGCAAGCCAAAAGTAGGAATTATCATGGGTTCGGATTCGGACATGCCAATTATGACAAAAGCCAAAGAAATATTGGACCAATTTGGGATTGAAAATGAAATCAGCATTATTTCTGCCCATCGTACTCCCGAGTTGATGTTCGAATATGCATCAAAAGCAGCAGATAGAGGCATTAAAGTCATTATAGCTGGCGCCGGCGGTGCTGCTCACTTGCCCGGTATGGTGGCATCTTTGACTGTATTGCCTGTGATAGGTGTTCCTATAAAATCATCCAATTCTATTGATGGTTGGGATTCGGTTCTTTCCATTCTTCAAATGCCAAATGGAGTTCCCGTTGCTACAGTTGCATTAAATGGATCCCAAAATGCTGGAATATTGGCTGCGCAAATTATTGCTACTCAAGACGAGATATTAACCAAAACACTTTGGACGTATAAAGAATCACTTAAAGAAAAAGTGATGCGAATGAACAGTCTATAAATTTCATGAAATTCCGAACAGCTCTTTGGGGCTTATCTAATTATTGAATTTGCCGATGATTTTGTTTCCAAAACTCATAAATAGCGACTCCCGTGGCTACACTTACATTCAAAGAGTGTTTCATTCCCTGTTGAACTATCTCAATACTTCCATCCACTTCTGACATCAATGCTTCACTTACTCCTTTCATTTCATTGCCAATGATCAATGCATACTTTTTATTGGCATCGTACTCAAAAGCATGGAGTTTGATACTTTCCTTGGCTTGTTCCAAAGCGTAAATCTCAAATTTGTGTAATCTCAATTCACGAATGATATCATGTGCATTTTCATGAAATTCCCACGGCACTGTTTCATTTGCACCAAGTGCGGTTTTATTGATTTCGGGATGAGGCGGGATTGCGGTATAACCACTCAAATAGATTTTTTCTATCCCAAAGCCATCGGCTGAGCGAAATATTGAACCAACATTCAAACCGGATCTGATATTATCGAGAATTAAAACTAACGGTATCCTCGCCACTTGCTGAAAACTTGAATGGCGTTGTTGGTAAATCTCTTCAGGACTAAACTTTTGCATCCGAAGCTTTGTATTTCTTGCAGGCTGCGACAAAATCTACAAAAAGTGGGTGTGGCTTCTCTACAGTACTTTTTAATTCGGGATGGTATTGAACACCCAAAAACCAAGGATGATTCTGTAATTCCACAATTTCAACAAGTTCAGTATCAGGATTGATACCAGTAGCAATCAGTCCGGCAGCTTCAATTTGCTCTTTGTATTTATTATTGAACTCAAATCTGTGGCGGTGTCGTTCCTGAATTTTAACGGACTTATAGGCTTTGTATGCTTTTGTTCCCTTTTCAATGACACATGAATAGGCTCCCAGACGCATAGTGCCTCCTTTTTGAGTTAGTACCTTTTGAGATTCCATCATATCTATTACGGGATCCTTGGTAAAAGAATTGACCTCAGTGGAAGAAGCTTCTTTTAATCCCAACACATTCCTTGCAAACTCAACTATAGCACATTGCATACCTAAGCATATTCCAAAAAACGGAATCCCGTTTTCACGAACGTATTTGATGGCCATCAACTTACCTTCTATGCCCCTTTCACCAAATCCTGGAGCAACCAATACACCGTCGAGATCTTTGAATTTTTCCCATTCTTTGCTATTTGCATCTTCCAATTTTTCGGAATGAATAGTTCGAATATCTACTTTGCAATTATTTACAACCCCAGCATGAACGAAAGATTCATAAATTGATTTATAAGCATCTTGTAACTCATTGTATTTACCTATCAAACCAATCTTTACTGAACTTTTAGGGTTGCGCAATATTTCAAGGAAATTCCTCCAAGAATTAAGTACTGGCTCATGCGGGGCCTTCAAACGCAATTTGTGCATGACAATGTCATCAAGGCCTTCTTCTTCCATCAACAGTGGAACTGCATAAATAGTATCTGCATCTAAGGCTTCAATAACTGCCTTTTCTTCAACATTGCAAAACAAGGCAATTTTACGTCTCAAATCTTTTCCAAGAGCCTTTTCAGTTCTACAAACCAATATATCAGGTTGAATGCCTGAACGCAATAATTCTTTGACGGAGTGTTGGGTAGGTTTTGTTTTGAGTTCTTTAGCGGCCTTGAGGTAGGGAACTAAAGTCAAGTGAATCACCATGCAATTTTCAGCGCCTTGTTCCCATCTGAGTTGTCGCAATGCCTCCAAATAAGGCAAGGATTCAATATCGCCAACGGTTCCACCCAATTCTGTTATGATTACATCAAATTTCTTATCAGTACTTAACAGTTTCATTCTACGTTTGATCTCATTGGTGATATGTGGCACAACCTGTACAGTTTTACCCAGATAATCACCTCTTCGCTCCTTATCAATAACAGATTGATAAATCCTTCCTGTGGTTACGTTATTGGCTTGTGAGGTTGGGATATTGAGAAATCGCTCATAATGGCCTAAATCTAAATCTGTTTCTGCTCCATCATCCGTTACAAAACATTCTCCATGCTCATAAGGATTCAAAGTGCCTGGATCAACGTTGATGTAGGGATCAAACTTTTGTATGGTAACCCGAAGGCCACGAGACTGTAAAAGCTTAGCTAAAGATGCAGAAATTATACCTTTTCCCAAAGAAGAGGTAACACCGCCGGTAACAAATATAAATTTGGACATGCCGAATCAAGATAACTGGTTCGGGGCGTAAAGGTAGAAATTACTATCTAGAATTTTTGCATTATTGTGTCCATGAGATAATATTTTCAGGATTATTATCCATTACTTCTTTGGGAAGATGTGCCAATATTTCTGATTGAAGTAGTTTTATCAGTCTACTTTTCAATTTACTTCGTTTGGTAACAAGGCTTATTTCACGAACTGGCTGAGGCATTGGAAAATCTCGCAATCTCTTTTGTTCCTCCAACGTGAAGTTTAATGTTGCTAACTGAGGCATAACGGTACTGCCATCACGTACGTCAATAATTCGCTTAATTGTTTCCAGACTTCCAGATTCAAATTTCAATCGGGGTTTGTGGCTGTGGTCAGCTTGATTGCAAATGTTGATAACTTGGTTTCTAAAACAGTTTCCTTCTTTCAATAACCAAACTTCATTGATATCGATATCCTTGTAATCTATTTTGGCCTTACTCAAATTTTTATGCCCCGCGGATAAATAAAGCATGAATCTTTCATAAAATAATGGTGTTTCGGTCAATGAAGCCTCATGAATAGGCGTAACCAATAAGCCAACATCTACCAAATCATATTTGATTTTGTTGATCAGTTGTTCAGATTGAAGTTCATCCACTTGAAGTTCAATATCTGGATATTTTTTCATAAAACTCGGCAATAAGAGTGGCAATATATATGGACTTAAAGTAGGAATGATCCCAAGTCTAAGTTCTCCATGAAACGCTCCTATTTGATCTGTTACCAACTCTTTTATTTTATATACCTCAGTAACAGCGATACGTGCCTGATGGATAATTTCACGTCCAATATCAGTTGTCAATACTGGTTTGCGTGATCGATCAAAAATCATGACACCCAGATCATCCTCAATTTTTTTTACCTGCATGCTTAAGGTTGGCTGAGTAACAAATAAGTGTTTCGCAGCAGAAGCATAATTGCGGTGTGTGTCTATAGCTATTAAATACTCTAATTGGATCAAGGTCATGAAAACAAAATTTGGTAAAAAGTCACCGAGATTTTGACTAATAAAAAAAGCCTTGCCGTTATATACGACAAGGCCAGATTATAAGTTTTACTTATCAAAGTTTATTTTACTTCTTCAAACTCTGCATCAGTTACGTCTTCTTTTTGAGTATTGGAAGATTGGTCTGCTGATTCAGCTGTTGGATTGCCTTGAGTAGCCTTGTACATATCTTCACTTGCCGCAGTCCAAGCATTATTCAGTGCTTCAGAAGAAGAATCGATCTCAGCAATGTTTTGAGCCTCGTGTGCAGACTTCAGAGACTTCAGACATTCTTCAATAACAGATTTTTTGTCCTCAGGAAGTTTGTCACCGTACTCTTTAATTTGACGCTCTGTTTGGAATATCAAATTATCGGCGGCGTTCAATTTCTCAACTCTTTCTTTAGTTTCTTTGTCGACTTCGGCGTTTGCTACGGCTTCGGCTTTCATTCTCTCAATTTCTTCTTTAGAAAGCCCTGTAGAAGCTTCTATTCGGATGTTTTGTGACTTACCTGTTCCTTTTTCAAGAGCAGATACATTCAATATTCCATTAGCGTCAATATCAAAAGATACTTCAACCTGTGGAATTCCGCGTGGTGCAGGAGGAATACCATCCAATATAAAGCGCCCTACAGTACGGTTATCTCTAGCCATTGGACGTTCGCCTTGAAGAATGTGTATTTCCACTGAAGCCTGACTGTCTGAAGCTGTAGAGTAGATTTTGGCTTTCTTGGTAGGAATAGTTGAATTGGATTCAATTACCACATCATACACTCCGCCCATTGTTTCAATCCCAAAAGAAAGTGGTGTAACATCCAACAACAATACATCTTGTACATCGCCAGATAATACTCCGCCTTGTATAGCAGCGCCTATAGCAACCACCTCATCAGGATTTACTGAACGGTTTGGTTTTTTGCCAAAAAATTCTTCGACTGCTTGTTGAATTCTAGGAATACGTGTAGAACCACCAACCAATATTACTTCATCGATTTTGTCACGAGATATCCCAGAGTCAGCTAACGCTTTACGACATGGCTCTAGAGTTGCCTGCACCAACGCATCGCTCAATTGCTCAAATTTTGCTCTGGATAATTTTAATACCAAGTGCTTGGGAACACCGTCAACCGCAGTGATGTAAGGTAAATTAACCTCAGTTTCTATTGAAGATGATAGTTCTATTTTGGCTTTTTCGGCAGCATCCTTAAGACGTTGCAATGCCATAGGATCCTTGCGCAAGTCAATGTTCTCTGATGACTTGAAGCTATCTGCCAAATAATCAATAATTATTCTGTCAAAATCGTCACCACCTAAATGTGTATCGCCGTTTGTTGATTTCACTTCAAAAACACCGTCACCCAATTCAAGAATTGAGATATCAAATGTTCCTCCGCCAAGATCATAAACCGCAATGGTCATATCCTTACCACCTTTATCCAAACCATAGGCCAAGGCAGCAGCAGTTGGCTCATTTATGATCCTTTTGATAGTGATACCAGCAATTTCACCTGCTTCTTTAGTGGCTTGTCTTTGAGAATCATTGAAATAAGCAGGAACAGTTACCACCGCTTCAAGTACATCTTGTCCGAGATAGTCTTCAGCAACTTTCTTCATTTTTTGAAGAATCATAGCTGAAATTTCTTGTGGAGAATATAAGCGAGAGTCAATATCGACTCTTACAGTGTCATTGTCACCTTTCACTACTTTGTAAGCTGAGTGACTTGCTTCTTTGGTTGATTCTGAAAATCGACCACCCATAAATCTTTTGATTGATGCAATGGTTTTTTGCGGATTGGTTATGGCCTGTCTTTTTGCAGGGTCACCAACTTTACGTTCTCCATTGTCCAAAAATGCTACTACTGATGGTGTAGTTCTTTTTCCTTCATCGTTTGGAATCACGACTGGCTCTTTGCCTTCCATAACAGCAACGCAAGAGTTCGTAGTTCCTAAGTCAATTCCTATAATTTTTCCCATTTGTATAAATTTTCAGTTAATACTTTTTTATCAATAGGTGTGCCATTGAAAAAAGCTTGAAATTTTATGTCATAATGGCTTAAAATAGTCGCATCAGATCAACAATTCTGTCAGACCGCTGACAAAAAGACTTATATTTTATTGAAAACCTAACTTAGAAGTGTATATTCCTTCGCTCAATGAATCTCTAGTTGATGTATTCAAGGAAAAATCTCCTTGCTGCAAAAGTGATCTGGAGGAAAAAATACCGACACCGTTTTTGATGTTAGAATAATTTGGTACAATTTGACTGCTTGTAATACCAGAGCTAGCGTCAAGCAGTGCAAAATAATCCACAAATTCCTCACCGCCAGCATATACCTTAAACCCTACAGTCGTCAAAGATCGTTTGATTCCATTTGCTGCAGGAATTGTAGCTCCCAAGAATTTAAAAAAATCATCTCCTTTAAAGAAACCTGAAACTCTGGAATCCAAGTCCTGAGGACGTGTAATTTTATCATCAAACTTCCATTCCAAGGTTTTGGCTGTAAACACATTGGGCTTTGCCAAGGAGTTTTCGGAATAATTAATCAACATTGAAACGGAATAAAGCCTTGCTACTTTTTCGGAAGATTTCCAACTTACCCTAATTTTATTCAGATACGGAATAGGAAAAGGATTGGAAGGCTCAGATTGTATGAATGTATATGAACCTACCATTTTTGTTGTGGATTCAGCCACAACCTTTCCCGTTATTTCCTCTACAATGCTCAATTTGTAAGATTCGTTCTCTTTAAGTTCAACTCCAACAGATGGCAATTTATACACCCAATTAGGCGCATTAGCAAAAACACCTGTAGGTTTTTGAAAGCCTTCCAGATTGCCATCAACCCTTGTAAAGCTCCAAGATTTGCCATTTGACACCCTTGTTATTAAAACAGAAATGCCCTCAAAAAATAAGGAATCAATATTCTGTGCGGTCAATAAAGCGTTAGTATTTGGATCCAAAAACACCTTTTGTACCCGAATATATTGATTGCTTGCTTGGATGTCTAAAAAACCATAAACAACAGGGATGGGGCGCCAATCAGCATTGAGGTTCAGATCATTTGAACATGAGGAACTTAAAATGCTAATTACTAATAGAACTTGAATAATTTTATACATACTGCAAATATACGGGTTAATGCCAATCATGATCTATTTTTTAACATAACGTATTTTTTTGTCATGGAATGTGCGAAAACTTATAACTTTCCGCTTTAAATCAATAACAGTTAGTTATGTCAGTAGAAAAACAGATCAAAAGAATAACAGTTCACATTCTTCAAGCAATGAAAGAAAGAGGTGAAAAAATTTCAATGCTGACTGCCTATGACTTTTCAATGGCCAGAATAATCGATGAAGCGGGCATTGAAATCATTTTAGTTGGAGACTCGGCCTCAAATGTAATGGCAGGACATGAAACTACATTGCCCATTACTTTGGATCAAATGATATACCATGCTCAAAGCGTGGTTAGAGGTGTCAGCAGAGCGCTAGTAATAGTTGATCTGCCTTTTGGATCATATCAAGGCAACTCAAAAAAGGCCCTCGACTCTACAATCCGTATTATGAAGGAATCTGGTGCTCATGGTGTAAAATTGGAGGGAGGACAAGAAATTGCGGATTCAGTCAAGAGAATACTATCAGCCGGAGTTCCAGTTATGGCACACCTTGGTTTGACGCCTCAATCTATATACAAATTCGGAACTTATGAAGTACGGGCAAGAGAAGACGCTGAGGCTGAACGCTTGAAATCAGATGCCCTTCTTATGCAAAAATTAGGCTGTTTTGCTGTTTTGATGGAAAAAATTCCAGCCACTTTGGCGAAAGAAGTAACAGAACAATTATTGATACCTACTATTGGTATCGGAGCTGGCAAATATGTTGATGGACAGGTATTGGTGACCCATGACTTACTTGGCCTAACAAAAGAGTTTAAACCGCGTTTCTTAAGAAGGTACATGAATTTGTTTGAAGATATTCAAGGTGCAGTTGAGAATTATATTAAGGATATTAAAGAAAAAGACTTCCCTAACGATCAAGAGCAATATTGATGATGAATGCCTTAAAATTAAAACTTCAACCATTGAAAGAATGGAGTTTTAAACCTAAAAACAAACTAAAAGTAATAGTTCTAGGCGCAGGTCTAATTGTGTTTCTATTTCTTTTTTGGATTTGTCTTGCGCCTAACTTCAAAACAAACCAAAAGCCTAAGGAATATATATTGGTCTATGATACCTCAAATTTTCAAGAACTTATTGAAGATCTAAAAACTACCGGGAATATTCGTTCAGCATGGAGTCTTAAACTTATGGCCAAGTTGATTGGATTGAAGACAAATAATTTAAAGGCAGGAAGATATTCATTCCTAAATAATCAAGGTAATTTCAGCTTCATTAGAAATTTAAGGAATGGCAATCAAGCTCCACTGAAACTAACCTTCAATAATATTCGCAACAAAGAGCAGCTCAGTGGCTTATTGTCACGTCAACTCATGATTGATAGCTTAACCTGGCTAAATGCGTTGGTTGATTCAAGTAATTTACAAGAACTCGGGCTTGAACCAGAAGAAATTTTAAGCATCTTTATTCCCAATAGTTATGAAGTTTTTTGGAACATTACAACCGAGAAGTTGATTGCTAAAATGTCGGCCGAAAATAAAAGATTTTGGAATCCAGAACGTATATCAAAGGCCAACAATCTCGGTTTGACCCCTCCACAGGTTTACACCGTTGCATCTATTGTAGAAAAAGAAAGCAACTATAAGCCAGAAAGACCAATAATTGCTGGCGTTTACTTAAACAGATTGCTACTAGGCATACCCCTTCAGGCAGACCCAACAGTGGTTTTTGCAAACAATGATTTTACTATAAAAAGGGTTTTAACTATTCATACTGAGTTTGACTCACCATATAATACCTATAAATATACGGGATTGCCTCCGGGACCAATCTATATGCCCGATCCCAATACCATCGATGCTGTATTGAATGCTGAAAAGCATAACTATCTTTTCTTTTGTGCCAAAGCGGATGCAAGTGGACAACATGTTTTTGCAGAGACTTACAATCAGCATGTTCAAAATGCCAATATTTACAGAGAATACCTGAATAAAAACGGCTATTAAATGTTGAAAATTACCCGGGCACATCAAACTGTGGTAGATTTTTTATCGAGACATATTCAAGATTTCGAAAATAAGAAATTTTTGCTAGCGGTCAGTGGAGGTATTGATTCAATGGTGCTTTTTAAGCTTTTCTTTGACTTAAAATTAAAAATAGAGGTCATCCATTTCAATCATCAACTCCGCGCAAATGAGTCTGATGATGATCAAAGTTTTGTAAAACAAAAGTGTGATGATTTTAAAGTAAAATGTCACATCATTCCTCTATCATTTCCTGATACTACCCACTCCATTCAACAATTAGCAAGAGAGAAACGCTATCAACATTTAGAAGAAGTATGTTTACAAAATGAATGTGATTATATCGTTACAGCTCATCATGCCAATGATCTAGCTGAAACTATGACCAACCATTGGATCAGAGGCGCAGGAATGGCGGGATTGAAAGGAATTCCCAAGGTAAACGATAAGATAATTAGGCCATTGTTAAGCATTGGAAAATGCGACATTACAGATTTTGCAAAGAAACAGAAACTGAGTTGGAGGGAGGATAGCAGCAATGCTCAGAACAAATACACAAGAAATAAGATCAGAAATCTGTTAATTCCATCTATTGAAGAGTTGAATCCCAATTATGTCAATACCTTAAGGCTGGAATCAGAGCGTTACGATGATTTAAACGAGTTTTTAAAAAACGAAATCATCCAATTTAAAAATAAGTGGGTTAAGGAATGGTATGATTTAAAATTATGGCCAATCCAAACCCTTTCCAAACCTGGTGGATTGAATATTTTAGCAGGATTTCTAAGGGATTTTAATTTTAGTTTTGAACAGTCTCTGGCAATTTATACTGCCGCTAAATCACAAGAAACCAGGCATTACAAAAACGGCACTTACACTATACACCTAAATTCAGGGTATTACTGGTTGGAACTAAATATCAAGCAAAAGGAGTCAATCAAATACAAATTTGACGAAAGCGAGTTGTTATCCCCATTTGGAAAATTAAGCATAAGCAGTATTGAAACACTTGATAATATTTGCATTCCTGCCGATTGGGCGAATGAATTAAGCGTGAGATTTTGGGAACCAGGAGACTTTTTTCGGCCTAAGGGTATGAGAGGCAGAAAACAAAAACTCCAAGATTATTTCACAAATACAAAGGTCCATTGGCCGCTGAGATCAAGAATTCCTTTGCTGCTTTATAAAGATGAAATCATTTGGATAAGCAAACACAGACAATCAGAATTTCCACTTGAAAGAGTAAATGAGTGGATTTACGTCAATTTAGATTCAGAACCATTTCCATTTTCCAATCATTGTTAAGAAATCACATTAAGTTCCTTTCCGATTTTAGTAAAGGCTGCAATGGCCATGTTTAAGTGTTCAATTTCATGTCCTGCAGATATTTGCACCCTAATCCTTGCCTTGTCTTTAGGAACCACTGGAAAGAAAAATCCAACCACATAAATTCCCTCATTCAGAAGTCTTGCAGAAAATTCTTGTGCCAATTTTGCATCGTAAAGCATCACAGGTGTAATTGGATGCACTCCAGGAACTATATCAAATCCAGCTGCCGTCATTCCAGCTCTAAAATACTTGGTATTAGCTTCCAATTTATCTCTCAGATAGGTGCTCGAAGTCAACAAATCCAAGACTTTTATGGAAGCACCTACTATTGTTGGGGCCAGAGTATTGCTGAATAAATAAGGTCGAGAACGCTGTCTGAGCAACTCTACAATTTCTTTTTTTGCTGAAGTAAATCCTCCACTTGCACCGCCGAGTGCTTTGCCTAAAGTTCCTGTGATTATATCAACTCTGCCCAATGCGTTATGCAACTCATGTGTTCCTCGCCCAGTTGCACCGATGAATCCAGTAGAATGACACTCATCCACCATGACCATTGCATTGTATTTATCAGCCAAATCGCAAATTGCTGAGATGTTGGCTATCACACCATCCATTGAGAAAACGCCATCTGTAGCAATAAGTCGGTATCTGCAATGTTGGGTAGCTTTGAGTTTTTCCTCTAAATCTTCCATGTTGTTATTGCGGTACCTGTGACGTTCTGCTTTGCATAAACGTATACCATCAATTATGGAAGCATGATTCAATTCATCACTAATAATCGCATCCTCTTCGCCCAACAAGGGTTCAAACAAACCTCCATTTGCGTCAAAAGCAGCTGCGTATAAGATTGTATCCTCCATTCCCAAAAACTTGGAAATAGATGCTTCTAATTCCTTGTGAATATCTTGAGTACCACAAATAAATCTTACGGATGACAATCCAAATCCATGGCTATCAATAGCAGCTTTGGCGGCTTCAATTACTTCTGGATGTGAAGACAAACCCAAATAATTATTTGCACAAAAATTCAACACATGCCCCGCCTCCTTTGTACTGATATAAGCAGATTGCGGTGAGGTGATGATTCTTTCCTTTTTATACAAACCAGCTTCTTTGATTGAAGTCAATTCAGCTATTAAACTATCTTTTGCAGTGTACATATTTTTTTATTATTTCCTTTAAGCTAAGCAAATTGATTGGCAGACTTTTTTCCATATTGAAGTTCCAATTGATACAGCATATCTTTGGTCATACTGTGTAAATCATATTTTGGTTTCCAACCCCAATCTTCTTTGGCGGAGCTGTCATCAATACTTTTTGGCCACGAAGCAGCTATTGCTTGGCGAAAATCAGGTTCATATTTGATATTAAAATCAGGATATAGTTTCTTGATCGAATCGTAAATTTCAGCTGGACTGAAGCTCATCCCTGCCAAATTATAGCTTGTTCGGATTTTTACATTTTCCTTCGGAGCTTCCATCAATTGAATAGTAGCTCTGATTGCATCTTCCATATAAATCATTGGCAATGTTGCTGTTGATTCCAGAAAGCATGAAAAGTCTTCACCATTGACTGCTTTGTGGTAGATATCAACGGCATAATCCGTAGTTCCCCCACCAGGCAAACTTTGATAACCTATAATACCAGGATAACGCAATGAACGGACGTCAATACCAAATTTCATGAAATAGTATTGGCACCAATCCTCAGCGCATGACTTAGATATGCCATAAACTGTCTCAGGTATCATTATTGTGAACTGAGGGGTATTTTCTTGAGGGGTACTTGGACCAAACGCAGCAATACTGCTCGGAAAAAAGACCTTTTCAATGTTAAATTTCTTTGAGGCCTCCATAACGTTGAAAAAAGTTCCCATATTAAATTCCCACGCTTTGAGAGGTATTGACTCACCTTTGGCACTTAAGATGGCGGCCAAATGATATATTTGGGTGATACTGTGACGTGAAATACAACTTTCAAGCGCAGATACGTCTGTTACGTCGAGTATCTCAAATACTCCTTCATATTGTTGCGGAGCCCTGATATCCGTTGCTACAACATTATGAGTGCCGTGTAACTTTTTTAATGATTCTGTGAGCACGCTTCCTATTTGCCCTTGTGCACCAATTACCAAGATTTTTTGTGACATGCCAAAGTTAAAATTAAATTACATAAAAAAATTGATCTCCGAAGGTAGAACATTTGGCAATACCTTGAGGTTCAAAATCCAAAAAAAAATGCATGAAAAGAACAATTCTTTCCATGCATCCATTTTGCAAATTCAATATTTGAGTTAGTTGTTATAACTTAGAATACCAACAACATAATAATTTCTATTTGATCTTAATCATATTCTGTCTGCCTCCTTTGTTGCGGCGATCATTGGCTCTAGGGCCAGCAGGTCTCGGTGTATTTGAGTGAGATGAACTTGCTTGTCCTCTACCTTGCTGTTGTTTTGTAGCTTTAACTGGGTTGTGATCCATCAATGGATAAGGGTGATCGTGAACGATTGGAATTTTCTTGGCAATCAACTTTTCGACGTCTTTTAGGTAAGCTTTTTCTTCAGCATCGCAAAATGAATATGCTGTTCCCTTCGCTCCTGCCCTACCCGTTCTTCCTATTCGGTGAACATAAGTTTCAGGAATATTTGACATTTCAAAATTTATTACATATTCCAAGTCATCTACATCAATACCACGTGCAGCGATGTCAGTTGCGACCAATACTCTTGTGGTGTGATCCTTAAAATTATTTAATGCTCGTTGGCGGGCATTTTGGGCTTTATTGCCATGAATTGCTTCCGCTTTGATATCATGTTTGAGTAAAGTTTTGACAACTTTATCAGCTCCATGCTTTGTTCTGGTAAAAACCAAGGCTGTTTTTATCTTAGTATCCTGAAGAATATCTACCAATAAATCACTTTTGTTTTCTTTGTCAACAAAATAAATATGTTGCTTGATTATGTCAACAGTTGAAGAGATCGGAGTTACCGATACTTTTGATGGGTTATTGAGAATTGTACTAGACAATTGGATAATTTCTGGAGCCATTGTTGCCGAAAAGAAAAGAGATTGTCTTTTCAATGGTAAAGCTGCCAACAATCTTTTTACGTCATGGATAAAACCCATGTCTAACATCCTGTCAGCCTCATCCAGCACGAATATTTCAACATCCCTTAGGGACAAAAATCCCTGTTTCATGAGATCTAACAATCTGCCTGGTGTAGCTATAACGATATCAACACCAGCTCGCAAAACTGTTACTTGGGGATTTTGGTTAACTCCACCAAAAATCACTGTCGAAGTCAAATCAGTATGGCGTCCATAAGCTTTGAAGCTTTCATCAATCTGGGTAGCGAGCTCTCTGGTAGGAGTTACGATCAGGCTCCTGATTCTTTTTTTGCCCGGTTGGGCTGGTTTATTGGTTAATAATTGAATGATAGGAATTGCGAATGCCGCAGTTTTTCCAGTTCCCGTTTGGGCACATCCCAGCAAATCAATTCCTTTCAGAACTATTGGTATTGATTGCGTTTGTATGGGTGTGGGAGTTGAATAACCTTCTTCTTTTAATGCTTTTAAAATAGGTTCAATGAGATCTAATGATTCGAACAAAATATGTTTTTTAATGAATGAAAAGGTGTCCAAGAAATGGAGTATCCATTCCTAAAAACGCTGCAAGTTACGGCTAAATAAAAGCCTAAGTCGGATTTTTCAATTAATTGTTAAATCCTTAACAATTAAACCAAAGTTCTGTATAGACAATAAAGATGATGTTTTTGAGAGTGATATTTCAGTGTAAGCCTTAGATCTTGATTGAATCAATGGCACAAATTATCACCCAAAAGTCTTCATTGCTACTAATTATCTAAGGTCATATGCTAAGTAAGATTGATATTTTAAGATCAGAAAACATGGTACAACATCTAGATATCCAGTCGTTGGTATTTCATGAACATATTTATTCCAACATAAAATTTCAGCCAACTAACACCAGAATTCAAATGTAAAGTCAGATGGAGGAATAACAACCAACTAATTAATCAAGAAAGAGTTGAACAAATTAAGTAAATAATCAGATCATTTCTTTACGAATCTTCCGTTCAATTTACTTCCTTGGTCAGTTACAATAATAACATTGTAGACTGCAGAATCTAATGAGGAAACATCCACATTTATGTTATTTGCGCTTTGTTTTCGAGAAAAAACCATATTCCCATTCATATCATAAATGTGAATCAACTGAATCGCTTGACCCGATACAGTTTTGATCAGGATTGAATTCGAACTGATGCTTGGATCAATACTCAATCCATTGGCATTGAATGAAACAATAGTGGTAGCGGTAGCTGTTTGAAGCAATTCAGATTTTGCAGATTGTACTAATGCTTTATTGGAATTATCATTTAAAATGGCAATAGCGTACAATCTACTTGCCTCCCAGATTGATTTAAGTGCTACAGTAGATTGGTAAATATAAACGTCACCAATATCCTTTGAAGGTGAGAATACGATGGCATTATCACCACTAATTGATTTTCGCAATACATCATAGTGTGCTTTTTCGCCATTTGAAGAGCTATAAAAGACAGAATCTTCAACAACTGGAACAAATAGATCTAAGTTTGAAATATTATGGTCTGATACAGTAGTGACTTCAACAGTTACAGATATGGAGTCAGTTCCAACATATTCAATGTCAGATGAAATCGAAAATGGAGATGTTTGATTTTCATAAGCATCATATACTGTTGAAAATTGCATTTCGGTTACCGATTTAGTTTCTCCATTTATTTTAAACCTTGGCGTACTACCATATAGATTGTAATATTGAGTGCGAGCATCATTCTCAGATTTATTCTGAGTGCTGAATAGGCAATTTGAAAAAGGAGAACTAGGATGTATGCTAACATGAATCACATTGGGCTTTTGAGCCAATGCTGCATAAAATTTTGGATTCCAATTAGCACAAACACCGCATTTAGTGTTGGTAAAATGCTCAACGATTATATTCTTGGGCACTTCTTGTGCATTGGCAATCAATGAAAATGAAAGAAGTAGGGCGCAAATAAGTGATTTCATGAAATCCATAAGATTAGTTTAATCAAATTAACGAAAATTTATAAAAATGGTTTCTAATTATTGAATAAAATGATTTTTATTGTTAAACAATATCCCTAAAACATCTTACATTTACACGATATAATTTCGGATTGAATTCTATTCTTAAAAAACACCTACCCCTCATGTTATTAGAATCAAAATCAAAGATATTCGCACTAATAATATTTTGGATGGTATTCACTGTGTTTGAATCTCTTGCATCACACATTCTTGGTTCAACAATGTATTACAAATGCTTGGGAAACAATGAATACAGAATTGACCTCGAAGTTTATTTGGACGATGGGGTTGTGCCTCCTGACCCATCGGTATTAATTGGCATTTACAATTGTGGAAACTTGATTCCATGCGAAACCTTAACACAATTTGATATCTTTTTAGCGGTTGAAGCCAGTTTGGACTCCACAGCACAAATTTTACCACCAACTTATCCCTCGGGTACACCATTCAATTTATTTGAGGCAAAAGTGGCTTATTACCACATCAATGTCACCCTTCCAGCATCTATAGAAAGTTATTTTATTGTATACCAACGTTTTGGAGTAAATTCAACTGTCTATGCGGGATCAAATATCATTAAACAATTGACAAGCATGATTGAATTGACTCCTCTTGGAAATAATTTATGTAACAATTCATCCAAATTCAAAAAACCACCATTAAACTTGATATGTGTTGACGAGGAGCTAATATATGATTTCGAACCATTTGATCTGGACGGTGATTCATTGGCACATATGTTCTTTTCACCTTTTGGATTTACACTAGACAATTCTGGTTCAAACTGCGATTATACCTTTCCCAATCCTCCATGCCCACCACCCTATGACACAATGGTGTATAATACCTTATATTACAACAAACCATTTGGCTATGCCACAAAAGTTCAAAATATAGAAAACAATGGAATATTGACTGTTTTACCCCAACTAATTGGCCAATTTTTAACAGGCATGCAATCAAATGAATATCGGAATGGTGAATTAATCTGCTCGACGTATCATACTATGATTACTGCTGTTATGTCTTGTCTTTTTACTACTCAAGCAAGTGAAAATAAAATTGAAGGTGGTGTTAAAATTGCACCAAATCCTTTTCAGAATGAGATTAGCTTCTCGACATTATCTGAAAATAAAATCAAACGAATTGAATTTATAAATAGCCAAGGAATCTCACAGCTTCTTTTGAATCAAAATTTTCAAAACATTAATACATCCATTTTGGTAGGCGGATTGTATTTCGTTAAAATTACTCGAGATGATGAAACATCAACCATTATGAAAACAATCAAAGAATAAGCCCCGTACTTCATCAGATTCGCTAAAAACATTTTATAATTACCTCAGCACTTAACTAAATACAATTAATTTCATTCTTATGTGCTATTTTATTTTACAAAAAACAACTAAACGCAATAAATGATAATATAATAAGAATTTCGCTTTTTGTACTATGTGAGAATCAATTATTGCAGTTCATCGAAATTTAGGTATAATAACGAACAAGTAAACTATATTTATCACTTTGGTGTTAATAGGTTCTAAAAAATAATTACATTTGCAGATTAATTAAAAGCTCTTTTCTATTGTGTATTGTATTAAATTAATACTCAACGCATTGATAAAAATGTAAGTTGATGTTATAAAATCATAATTGATTCATCAAATATGAAAACTTAAGATAATTGTGGTCTAAGATATTTCTTTTGAGAATAGACAACAATTGCACTTTGTTTAAGACTTTTTGTTAGTTACCTTACTTTAAAACTGAAATACAACCTTTGAAATGACAAAAAAAATTTTATTAGTTTGCGCAACAAACTCCATCAAAAGCCAGATTGCCCAAGGTATGATCCAACATTTTGTAGGTCGTTGGGCGAAAGTTTATAGCGGTGGCGTGAAAGAAGGAGCATTGAATCCATTGGCCGTAGAAAGCATGGATGATGTAGGGCTGGACATTTCTGGTCAATCGCACCATTACACTGAAGATTATGACAATGTTTTGTTTGACTTCATCATTACACTAGACAGTGAGTCAAGAGAACTCATGCCATATGCAGGCGGAGGTGCCCTTAAAGGAATTACAAACATTGAAGATCCTATTTTAGATGGATCAAGTAATGACAAGGCCAGAATGAATAAATGCCGTGACGCAGTGCGGGACTATTGTCGAGTTTTCTGCAAAATGCACTTTACAGGTGTCAAAGCAAACCCAAAGGGTAAGGCTCCAAATAGAAGAGGACCAAAGAAAAAAGATTGAGCTCTTTCACGAAATTATCGGGCTCCGTAGTTCAACTGGATAGAATATCAGATTTCGGCTCTGACGGTTGAGGGTTCGAATCCTTCCGGAGTCACATGGATTTAAAAGAGCCACCTGATGGGTGGCTTTTTTATGTTTTGAACAAAAAGTCATTTTTGAGCTTTTAATTTCATGAAATTGATACTTCTTTACACTATTTCAATGTTGATTGTCTCTTGTAAACCAAAACCACAAACAAATACTATTATGATAACCGCTATCGATTCAAAACTCAATGTTCTAGGGTCAGAGCTTATATCTTGCTGCATGAATCCGATAACAGGATTTTACAGAGATGGCATGTGCGCTTCTTACCCAAATGATCCAGGCTCTCATATAGCGTGTGCAGTTTTGACCAAGGAATTTTTAGAATTTTCAGGGAGTTGTGGCAATGATTTATCAACACCTGCACCCGAATATGGTTTTCCTGGTTTACGTCCTGGAGATCAATGGTGTTTGTGTGCCTCAAGATGGAAGGAAGCTTATGATGCAGGCAAAGCACCCTTGCTAGTTTTAGAGGCAACACATGAAGCTATGCTACAAATTGTGCCATTGAGCACGCTTAAAAAATATGCATTCAAAAGCCAGTAGCTTGACTTTTAATCAACTACCAGCTCTATCGTTTCAGTCAATTTAGCTATCTGAAAATTCACTTTATACTTTCCTTTCAAAAGGTAGTATTTGTTGTCGTCCTTTTTGATAATTTCAATTGGATCAACACCCTTTTTGATTTCCTTATTGAGCAATTGCATATACTTTGTAACTATATTTTCGTCTAGCCACAAATGGTAATTCAAATAATGAAGTCCCTTGCCCAAGCTTAAATCCTCAGAATACAAGACCATATCGCCCTGACCAATCACCGACATTTTGATTGACGATGGCTCTGAGACAAAAACAGGAATAACCACCCTTGGCGTGTCCATAGGAATATAAGAGGCGTATTCTTTTCCCCAACTACCTGAGTAGTTGATGGTATCTGTTGGGAATATATGAATTTTTTTGGAGAGGATGGATGAATCCAATTGCTGTAATTCCTTCAATCTTAGAATATACAGTGACCTCCCGTGGGTACCAATCAAGAGTTCCTTTTCTCTAGCTTGCACAACGCAATCATGCACTGGAGTTGCCGGCAAATCTTTGAAACCAGCATTCCAAGTGCCTCCTTGATCCAAACTGACATACAAACCATGATCGGTGCCAACATAGAGCAAATTTGAGTTTGTGGGATCTTCACGGATTACATTTATTGCTTCGGTTGGGAGTCCTTTTGCAATATTTTTCCATTTTTTGCCAAAATCATTAGAAATGTACAAATATGGCGTAAAGTGATCATTTCGATATCCATTCAAACTGACAAAAACCCTTGATTTTTCATGACTTGATGCAGTTATTCTGCTCACCCACAATCCTTTAGGAAGATCACTAGTAATATCAAGCCATTCTTCACCACCATCTTTAGTGAAAGAAATTTTACCATCATCAGAACCAGTATAAATCAAACCAAATTTTAAAGGAGATTCGCTAATTGAGGTTAAAGTCCCAAATGGCACATCACCCTTTTGGCCGCCATTTGTAAGATCCAATGAAATAGGGTCCCACTTTTTACCCTGATTCAATGATCTATACAGTCTCTGAGCACCCATATAAATTACATCTTGGTTATGCGTTGACAATTGAATTGGGGTTTGCCAGTTGAATCGCAAGGGTCTTTCGTTTAATTCATGCTTGGGAGTTATAAATTTAGAAGATTTTGTTTTGGTATTAATTTTAAAATAATTTCCAAACTGAAATCCTGTATAAACAGTTGAATTATCTCTATTGTCAATTGCAACTTGCATCCCGTCGCCACCTAACAATTCCTTGTATGAATTTTCGCCAGAATGTTGCCATCCATTATCAACAATGGAATTACTACTTCCTACCCAAACCCCATTATCTTGCAACCCACCATATACATTATATGGATCAGCATTGTCAACTGCAACTGCATAAAATTGTCCAACGGCTGGTGAATTGCACTTAGTCCAAGTTTTTCCATAATTGTAACTGATATTGACTCCACCATCATTGCCATTTATAAGATGACCTGGTTTTTTATCGTTGACCCACAGTGCATGATGATCCACGTGCATATTGTTTGCATCCATTGAACTCCATGATTGACCTCCATCTTTTGAACTCAATAATGGGTAACCTAAAATAAAAACTCTGTTGTGATTGCCAGCTTCCACTCTGATTTGCGCAAAATAATATCCGTAGGTATTGTAAACACCATTGAGGTATTTTTGATTTTTCTTTTGCCATGTTTTTCCATCATCTGTGGAGCAATATACCTCAGCACCAATGATAGGCTCGTCAGAATTAAATAATGCACTGTTTGCATCCTCAGTGTATTCCGCAATTGTTGGAACAGTTATTTTATTCGAAACAATCATATTTCGAATTTCCTTGACTGAATACTTTTCTGGAAAATTGTTTGATGACAAATAGCTTTTAATTTTCTTGTCGGGCAGTGCGAGGAATTGTTCCTTTGTCATATTCTTTAGCTCGGCGGTCGTGAGTTTATCTTCAATCTTTTGTTTTGGATCCTTGGGTCTTTTATTCTGATTATCAACGACAGCATATACATAGTTTTTGCCATCGGAACCTTTGCTCATTGCCAAACCTATTCTGCCGCAGCCTTCACCCAAATTAAAACTCTCCAAACGAAGCCAGCTCTGACCCGAATCGGAACTTTTGTAAATACTTGATTCTACTCCACTTTCATTAAGATTCCAAGCTGTTCTGCTCTTATCCCATAAGGCGGCATACATTTGTTTGTTATCATTGGGATCCAATATAAGATCAATTGCCCCAGTATTATCATTTACAAATAGAACATTTTGCCAATTGGCGCCACCGTCGCTTGTCGTATACACACCACGAGCGCTTGATGATGTGTACAAGTGACCTAGCACTGCAACATACATACGATTTGGATCGCTTGGATCAATGACAATTCTACCAATGTGATGACTATCACTTAAGCCTTTGTGCTGCCATGTTCTACCTCTATCCTTTGAAAGATATATACCATCTCCACTGTAACTTGATCTACTTGAATTATTTTCTCCTGTTCCTACCCAAACATTTGATGACTTCCAATCAACTGCGATGTCTCCTATAGTCATAACTGACTCCTGGTCAAAACATGGCTGAAAGCTTTGACCGTTGGTGTTGGTGTACCACAATCCGCCAGAAGCATACGCCACGTAAAATTCCGTAGGATCTTCAGGATTAACATCGAGATCAACTACTCTCCCACTCATTACAGTAGGACCAATTGAGCGCAATGGAATTTGATTAAGTAAACCAGAACTGGCCAAATTCTTCCGAGTTTCTACATTTTGCATCCTTTCTAAGGGACTTGTTGGAACGGGTTGGCTGTAACAGTAAAAAGACAAAAGTAAGAGGGGAAGAAAGCTAAAACCTTGCATATTGATATATCTTAAAATGAGAATTTTGACCAAAGATATGTTACAGCTTTCATGAAATAAAATCAGTAGCGAATTCCCCAAAAATATGGCTCTTCTTCCATACGTTTTGCTTTGATGTAGTCCTCCACCAACTTATTGTATTCTGCACCATTTATCACCTTGGACTTGACTTTCTTCAATGGCTCAAAATGAGATCCACGGGGAATTTTACTGACACGATCGGCTGTGTATGTTTGTGCACCATTATTCATATCAAGCTCCAGAATCATTCCAGGCAAACCACAAAAGAATTCTGGCCCTGAACTCATTGGCAAATCTAATGCAAACCACACTTCAACAGTTTTGCTGAACACCGTATCTCTCCAAGTTGCGTTCATGCACAAGTATCCGGCAACTTCCTTCAAATCATTACTAATTTTCCAGGCTTGACATTTCAAACTGTCATTAATCGTGTAGTTTTTGCCCAAAAAATTAAGGAGCATCTTAGATAGCCCATCTTTGAAATTTCTATTAATTTCATAGCTTTCCCTCTTCCATGAATAATTATAATCGCTGACTTCGGCCTTTTCTTCTGATTCTATAAATTTTGATTGGTTATTGTCAAAAAACAAGGTACAATAACTTTTATACTCCCTTTTGTTTCCAGAAGTATATGCCATTTTCTCTTTTTGCTGTTTGCTCAGATAGTCAAGTGAATTCATTTTTTTTGACCAGTTACTGATGGTCAGGTACCTTATTTCGGTTATTGAATCTTGGCTCATTGATGGATACAGAAAACCAAAGGCTAAAAAGACGGTAATTATATATTTCATGAAAAATGAATCTAATTAGTGAAAAAACATCGTGCTCTGCTTCTTGAGCTTATCGTCAAATCCCCTTACATTGTAGGTAAAACTCAGCATAAAGTACCTTGCAAGTGTCGGAGCAATTGTTCTATTAACAAAGTTTTGACTGGCTGTTTGGTTAATAAATATGCGCTGATTCAGCAAGTCAAATGCTGCCAAACGGCATTCAATTCTATTCGTTTTTCCCAGCAATCTCCTGACAGATGCATTCCATATTGGTATGGTTCTGTTAAAATTAAATTGGTCATTTTTAAATAAGGTGTAATCAAAATTGCTTTCCAAAAATGTCTTTGGCATAAATTGCCATTTAACAGAGGAGCCTAAGCTGTGGTTTATAATATCCTGGTTTTGCTCTTTTTGTATTGAGTAATTGATTTCGTTAAATCGCAAATTGCCATTAAAACCCAAAATCAACTTGTTACTTGGTGTCAAGTTAAAACCCAATCTCATGGAATAGTTATTGCTATTGGTTTCATTTCGGACTCCATTAACAAATGCAGGATTACTTTGAAAACTTGCGTCACCTCCGAGGTTCATAGAAAGTTTTGTCTTGATTATTGGTATATCTGACCAAAGATAGAAGCTCAAATCGGTACCTCCGCTTAGATTTTCTGGTCTTGAAATTGTTCTTATTCTTGAACTATCAATAAAATCTATATTTTGGCTGTAAATAATCTGAGAATCAAAAAAGGAATAATTGGACGAAAATCCCATACTGCCAAATGATGATTCTCCCCAATGATTGGCATCAAATCCAAAAGAATGGCTCAAAGCTGGGGAAAGATCCGGATTGCCTATGGTTACAAAGGCAGGATTATTAATAATTGGAACTGGCTGCAAATCATTGAAACTGGGTTGCTGAACCTTGTATTGATAATCCAAACTCAAATAATAATTGTTGGCAGGCTCCCAACTCAAATCAGCCATATAAACAAGATTATCAAAGTTTCTATTAACCGGAACAGCCAAGACAGGCTCTCCCTTGTCTCTTGAATATTCACCTTGAAGGTTAATGCGCTGCAAAGCTCCGCCAAATGCCAAATTCACGCCCTGATAACTGTATCGTAAGGTGCTCCCAAATCGATTGTAATTGATCTTGTTGTCAAAATATACACTGATTGAATCTACAGGAATTGGGCTATCCAATACATTTTCAGCTTGTCTGTTTACGCTGTTTGCATTATTGGAATGGTTGAAAAAACCTTCGTAAAACCATTTTTTGCTTATTGGCTCTGTGTACAATAAACTTGTTTTTAACTCTCTAAAATTTACATTTCTATCGTTCAAAAGTCGAACTTGTTCAGAAAAATTAGTTGCATTAAAAAACTCATTCAAGGAAAACAAGCTTTCTTGTTCGTCTGATTGATTCCCATTCAAGCCTCCACTTACAGCAAAGGATCTTCCCTTTTTCTTGAATTTTCGCCTAAAAATTGCAGTAGAACTATAGTTTATTGAGTTTTGATCATTGCTATTGTCTAGATTGAATGCGTTGGCATACCCATTCTCAGAGTTGGTAAAAAATTGATTTTGTTTGTAAACATCTTCTCTTTTACTCAAGCGAATATTACCCTTCACAATGAGCAAATTATTTGAGTCCAATTTGAATTCTGCCCGTGTGTTGAATTGATGATTGCTTCTAAATTCATCTCTTGCTAAGGTGTCGGTATTCTTGAAGGACGCATCTGACAAAAATGTTTCTCTCAAACTGAATTGATCAAGGTTCAACTGTGTTTGGTTGTAAAAGTAATTGGCGTTGAACTTTACTTTTTTGACATCCAGATTGTAATTGGTACCAATTCCATGATTTTTTGTGAAACCTCTGCCGTCAAAACTATTTAAGAAATCGCCGCCAAAAGAATAAAAACGATTCCCTGAATTAAATCCAAAGTCTCCGTTGTCTCGGTCTCCAAAAGCACTTTGACCTTTGAATTCGCTATAATCATCCCAGTTGACTCCAGTTTCGTTAATGTTATTGGCATAAGCAATTACAGAAAACTGAGAAATTTTATCAAATTTATTAATATTTCCTCTTGTAGCCCATCTGTCCTCTGTACCAGCTCCTATGGTTACTTTCCCGAAAGTCCCTTTTTTGAATTCATCTTTGAGTTCAAGGTTCATGACTTTGTCATCCTTGCCATCATCAATCCCGGTAAGGTTGGCTTGTTCAGACTTTTCATTAAAAACTTGAACTTTTGAAATCGTTTCGGCGCCCAGATTCTTAGTCGCCGACTTTGGATCATCAGCAAAAAATGTTTTGCCATCTACATAAAGTCGCTTGACATCCCTTCCTTGAGCTTTAATATTTCCTTGTGCATCAACATCGATACCGGGCAATCTTCGCAGCAGATCCTCAACTGTAGAGCCAGGAGGCACTTTGAATGTGGTTGCATCATATTCAATGGTATCTCCCTTAATACGCAGTGGAGCCTTGGCTGCCTTGATGACAACTTCCATCAAATCATTGGAAATCGGTTGGCAAATAATCTTGCCCAAGTCAACCAATTCTATTTGTGAAATTGAAATATTCTTTTGTGCAGGCAAAAAACCCAAGTAGGTTAACTTGAGCGTGTATGCTTGATTTTTTACATTCTTGAATATAAATTTACCATTTTCATCGGTACGTGTATAATTCAATAAGGTCGAATCTTTTGCGCTCAACAACATCACAGTAGCTCCAACCAAACTCTCTTGAAGTGTATCTAAAGCAATGCCCTTTATATCGATCCTATTGGGTTGTTGGGCTAGAATTTGCAATGAAAAACCGAAACAGAAAACTACTGCCCAAAGCATTTTTTTTATCATACTAAAAGTCCTTGATCTTTACTAATACGAAATAATTAATTAAAGTTTAACCAGCACGTTGAAAATAGACCAAAATCCTTATCCTTAAGACACACACAAACAATAAGATCAAGTTTGCACAATGTCGCAAGCACTTGTGAGATTAGCAGTAGCACTAATGAAACTATTTCGCTCTATCTTCTTCTGCTTCCATCCCCGTTTCTCTTTTTCTGGATTTTACATTGTTGTTGCCCAAAGTATAGCTCAAATTGATGGTAAATCGGCGATTGTCATTCCTACCTGATCCTCTTGCTTCAAGTCCGTTGAATCTTGAAATACCACTCCAGAATGATTGAAAGAATAGATCCGAACCGCTAATTTTAACATTCAGCTTGTCACCAAAAAATCGCTTTTGAAGACCAACATCCAAACTCCAGTTGGAATCATATTCAAACACTCCACCCCAAATACCTGGGCCGGAATAATATCCTGAAACTTCAGCATTAAATCCCATTGGAAGCGTAAAGGTGTGTTGTTGGAAAATAGTATAACTGAATGCCTGCAGATCCACTACAGCTCCATTGCCATAATCAGCTTCATTGTTTATGTGGGAACCACTTACATTGATAAAAGCATTCCAAAATTTCGTTATTTCAAGAGGAACACTTGCGTTAACACTCCAGATGGTTTGACTGGCTAAATTATCCCAATTGATGTAAGTGGCTCGTGGGTCTACATCATCCGGACCAATCAATCGTGTAATTTGATCAAGTGTTTTACTGTAAGCTATTTTGATATTATAGATCTGCTTCAATGTGTAGCCCAATTCCAGATTGTTCACTATTTCAGGCAATAATCCAGGATTGCCTTTCTCAAATGAGAGTTGACTCAATTGATTGTTGAATGGATTGAGTACGTTATAGTTTGGTCGGTTGATCCTACGTCCATAGTTTAAGGCAAAGCCATGATTTTGTGACATTTTCCAGGTAATTCCTCCACTTGGGAACCAACTCAAGTAATTTCTTTCGACCGGTTTTTCCTGCAACTCAGGCAAAAAAGCAGTCAAATTCCCCCTTGTGTGGGTCTGTTCAGCTCTGATCCCCCCACTCAGGTTGATTTCCTTTTTCAACTTTATGGAATAGTTGACATATGCGGCATAAACCTTTTCATCGTATTTGAACTTGTTTGAATTTCGCTTATTAATCAGTCTGTCGGGATTTAATCCATCAAAAAACAAAAAGGTATTGTCAGACGAAACACCTGTAAATTTTGTCCCTGTGCTCATTGAACCACCAAAAAGATTCTTGTTGAAATCGGTCTTAAATGACAAGATACCAATATCCGAGGGTGTGTCAAATGAAGTAAGGATCTTTGAAAGCTCAATATCTTGCATTGGCGTGAAATAGATATTGGTTTGGTCCCGCAAATTGTCTGTCTCAAAATTTCCGTAATCCAGATCAATATTGAGCGCCATATCCTTGGTAAAATTGTTTTGGTAGTTGATGTTGTACGATTGATTGTTTCTTGGACTATCCTCAATGGTATTTGCTATCAATACACTGTCAATTTTACTGCTTGCAAATTGGTTGGCCAACTCTATTGAATTAAAACCCCTGCTTTCATTAAGACCAGTATTTCCGGATACCAATAGTCCAATTGTCTGTTTTGGAGTCAAGAAATAATCGATACCTGCTTTGTAGTTTACTTGTCTTCTGCGAAATCTCGTGTCACTGATTTCACCAAGATAAAGATTATTCAGAAAACTTTCAAATGCCATCAAATTATAACCTTGCATATCACTTGCGCCCAAACTGCCATAAATATTCATCAGTTTGTTTCTGTAATTTCCTGTACCTGACACCATTGATCGACCATATCTGCCTTGAGAATAACTGGTGTTTATGGTCCCGTTTATTCCGAATTTTTTGTCTTTCTTAAGTCGTATATCTATAATTCCTGCGTTTCCTTGAGCCTCGTATTTCGCACCAGGATTGGTAATGATATCAAATCTATCAATTTGATCAGCTGTCAGAGATTGCAAATAATTGCTCAAGTCCACACCAGCCAAAGGAAGACGCTTTCCATCAATGTAAATTAAGACACCAGATCGACCCAATACGCTAATATTTTCATTGTTATCAATCATGATTCCTGGCGCCTTCCGGAGCAAAGAAATAGCATCTGACCCGATACTATTGATCGTACCTTCTACATTAAAAACCGTTTTATCTGGCCTTACTTCTACCATATTCCTTTTTGCAACCACGGTAGTTTCCTTCAATGATATACTGCTGGAATTCAGGGTAATTTTATCGAGTTTAATGACTCCCATATTAACAATCTTGATACCTGTAGATGTGTATTCAGCTAGGCCCAAACTACTTGTTTTGATGAAATAAGTCTCTGGTGAAACATTCGAAAATACAAAGCTTCCATTTTCGTCAGTCAATTCAACTTTTACCAAACTGCTATCAGCAAGTTTGAATAATGCAACATTGACATATTCAACTGGCTCACTTTTATCATTTTCAATTGCACCTTGGATACCACCCAATTGGGCAAAGGAATTCATGCTAAAAAAAGGCAGAAAAACTATAACTGCCAAAATAAATATACCTCTGTATTTCATGTTATTGAACCGTAATCTTCTATTTAATTGACCTCAAATTGAAACACCATGAGTTTTAAATCTCGGTGTTTCTTGAAATCTTGTGCAAATTGGGGCTATTCTGGTTCAGTCAAATGCTTTATTCGACAAAGAATTGAATAATAAAGATCACCAACAGTATTTTTGCTTATCAGGGAATCACAAGGCCAAATTATAACTTGGAATCCAAAATATTCATACTGAGAATTGATAACATAAAGAAGAAACATAATTCAAACAGGTTGACAAGGAATGAGTCTTGCTTTTAGAATGGGATGCTTCCAATGTCAAACGTTTTAATTGGTTCGCCTTTTGATTTTACGCGCAAAAAATGATTATTTCACGAATCAAAACAATTTATCTAAAGCAATGAAGGTTTCCCTTCCAATCACTCCAACTTGATCATTTTGCGAGCTAATTCAAGATCTTCCATGCTATCAATTCCGAATGATGTGAAATGGGTTTGTGCTGCATGAATAGAATAACCAGCCTCTAACCACCTCAGTTGTTCCAAAGATTCAATCAACTCCAAGTTACCTAACGGCAAAGCAGCTATTTCACGCAAAACGTGATTCTTAAAACCATACATTCCAATGTGTTTGAGAAAAACTTTATCTAATATTGCTTCTTGCATTGTTCGATTTCGGCAATAAGGAATGGGGCTTCTGCTAAAATAAAGACATTTGCCATTTTGATCCATTGTCAATTTGACTTGATTGGGATTCATGACATCAGCTTCTGCAGTGAAGGCATGCGCCAAAGTTCCAATACCAACATCGTCTCTTTTTAACAATCCAAGCAACTCATTAATAGATTCAGGTTGAATAAAAGGTTCATCGCCCTGAATATTGATGATAATGTCTTGATTACTATATTTTTGGGCCACCTCGGCAATTCTGTCTGTTCCGCTGGGATGGTGCTCATTGGTCATAATTGCTTCATAACCAAGTGCTTTGACATGTTCAAATATGCGTGCATCATCAGTCGCCACAATCAGGTGATTTAATTCAGAAAGCGAAACCTGCTCACATACCCGTTGAATCATTGACTTGCCAGCAATATCCAAAAGTGGTTTGCCAGGAAGTCGTGTAGAGGTGTACCTAGCTGGTATAATGCCTACTGTATTGTTGTTACAACTATTTATTCCCATCTTATTGTCTATCCAATTGATACAAATGTATTAAATTTGCCATACGAATTATTTACCTAGCTGAAACTATCATGAACAGATTCCTTTTCTCTGTAATATTAAGCACAATTTTGTGCTCAAAGATATCTGCCACTGGTGACAGCACAAAGATATTGTTACCCCACGATAGCGTTTATGTAATTGTTGGTGAATTTCCTGAAAAAATCATCATTCATACGATTGCAAAAAAACAAACTCTTTATTCTATTGCCAGACATTATGGATTAGAAATTGAAGAACTCGGTTTTTACAATCCCACGCTAGCTGCAACAAATTTCAAGATTGGCGAAACCATCAAAATCCCAATTCCCAACCAAAGTTTCCGAAGATTTAAAAAGAAGAAATTTATCAGATGGAAATACGCCCCGGTATATTACAAAGTAAGGCCAGGTGAAACAATGTTTACTATTGCCAAGATGTACTTTGACATGCCAGTGGATTCATTGAAATCAAGAAACAAGTATTGGAATAATGACATTGCTGCTGGTATGATTCTCCAAGTAGCTTGGCTCCCAACAGCTGGAGTTCCCGATAGTCTCCAAAAGATGAAAGGCCATCCCCTTTGGCGTAATTCTCAACAAGCACAAAGTCTATTTGCTGCCAATGGTGCTGCCAGAAAACTTATTAAACATGCAGGTCCCTCAGCTTGGCCAAAACAAATTGGCCCTACAGGCAATGAAAGTTTCATCCTCCACAACAACGCTCCAATTGGTGAAATACTAGCCATAAGCAACCCAATGAACAACAGAGTCGTATATGCTAAATGTATTGGACGCATACCAAAATCCTATCCTCCTGATACAAAATCCGTAGTTTCGCCTTCGGTTGCAAAATTACTTGCCATCCAGGACGAAAGATTCTATTCAATCATCAAATATTATAAATAAGTAACTTGAAATATCTAAATAACATCCTAGAATCCATCGGCAATACTCCGCTTATCAAAATGAATAAGGTAGCAGCAGGTATTCCTGCTTTGGTGCTTGCCAAAGTTGAAACTTTCAATCCTGGTCATTCCATCAAGGATAGAATAGCAGTGCGCATGGTTGATGATGCAGAGGCAGATGGCAGACTCAAACCAGGAGGCACAATTATCGAGTGTACTTCAGGCAATACTGGAATGGGATTGGCTTTGGTTGCTAGTGTAAGAGGTTACAAAACAATTTTTACGACAAGCGATAAGCAATCAAAAGAAAAAATTGATATGCTCAAGGCTTTGGGTTCCGAGGTCATCGTCTGCCCAACCAATGTGGAGCCAGATGATCCGCGTTCATATTATTCTATAGCAAGAAAGTTAAGTCAAGATATTCCAAATAGTTTTTGGTGCAATCAATATGACAACCTGAGCAACCGTGAGGCACATTATTCCTCAACCGGTCCAGAAATATGGGATCAAACAGATGGAAAAATAACCCACCTAGTGGTAGGTGTCGGTACAGGTGGCACAATATCAGGAGCAGCTAAATTCTTGAAAGAACAAAACCCCAATATCAAAATCTGGGGAATTGATACTTATGGATCTGTGTTTAAAAAGTACAAGGAAACTGGAATTTTTGACCCAAAAGAAATCTATCCCTACATAACTGAAGGCATAGGAGAAGATATTCTTCCAGCCAATGTCGATTTCGATCTGATTGATAAATTCGAGAAGGTTTCAGATAAGGACGCAGCTTTAATGGCGCGCCGATTAGCCAAAGAAGAAGGAATATTGTTGGGTTATTCAGCAGGATCTGCCATGCAAGGCATTATTCAATTGAAGGATGAACTAAAATCTACGGATGTGGTGGTGCTCATATTTCATGATCATGGCAGCCGCTATATTGGAAAGATCTACAATGATAATTGGATGCGTGAAAGAGGATTCTTGGAAGATGAACTCAAGGTTTTGGACTTGGTAGCAAGAAAATCCGATAAAACGTTCTTCTCTGCTTCTCCCGATCAAACTGTGAAAGAAGTTTTTCATCTCATGAAATCCAATGATATTTCACAGATCCCTGTCTTGGAAAATGACAAGAATATAGGTTCACTGACCGAAAGCAAAGTATTGAATTATTTGATTGAAAACCCAATGGTTCATGCAGATCAAAAAATATCCAGCATCATGGAGGCCCCGTTCCCACTGATCAGTTCAGATGTGCCGTTCACTCAACTCTCAAAATATTTCACCATGAAAGACCAAGCAGTATTGACCAAAGATCTAACTGGAGCTTGGCATATATTGACCAGTTACGATGTAGTTCAGGCAATTTGATTGGTTAAGGCTGAGATTATGTTGATTTGGTCATTTGCGCGGGTGGTCTAACCCCGTATTAATCGGACTAATTACATTTTGGTAAGTTGGCTGATGAATTAAACATTCATTTGCGATCTTTTGGGTATGTAAAAATCAGAAGGCACAGACTTATTAAAGGCGAAGCACATCCCTTCGATCCTCAGTGGGTTGATTACTTGACCAGCAGAAAAAGCAATTCCAAGTATTCATTATTTTGAGTATTTTTACCGTATGGTTAGTGTACTGCTTTTCAGGAGCTTGAGCCGTATGAGTCGAAAGGTAGAAGTACGGTTCATAGGGGACAAGTGCGGGGTAACACGCCAGCGCTACCCGACAAAACGACTCAGCGGAAAGACACGATAGCCGACAAAGTTAACTTTGACAGTTTTTGACTGACAAATAGTTTTTAATATTGCAATACAAAAAGGAAGACCAGCAATCACTTTAAAAAACAGGGCAACACCGAAAAGCCACACGAGTAGGAAACCTAAATATATTATTATGAATTTTAAGCAATTGAAAATTATGCAACGAAGATTGGGATTTCTTCACTATTACTAATGACCGCAATTGGCTTTTTGATGGTCTTTGATATTGCTATTGACCTTGACATTTTGCCAAGTCAGTCCACCAAAACTGCGGCATGGGTTTTCGCTGGACTTTTGTTTATCGTTTCGTGTTCGACAGTCTTCATAAGTATAATGCTAAATATGAAAAGAGTAGTTGAATTGATATAAGAAAATACACAAAAAAAAGAATAACCGGCCCATAACAGCAGTAGCCGTTGCGCAACTTTCACAAAAACAAAAAACCCGGATTTTTAGAAAATAAAACGGCTTCATGAGAGGCATTTTAATGCATAAAATTATATTGACTACTCATTGGTGGTTAATTTTGGAGTGCTTAAATTTGAAGTATAGGGCTTTGAAATTAGATCTTTAAACCCATAATACGCACAATGCGCATTTTGCCTTTGAGCAAAGCCTCTTGAGTCGACAAAATCCCTTTTTTTTGAAGAATTGGATAACTAAATCAAGTTGATTATATTTTCGATATATACGGGTGTTTGTGGGTATATGCTTGTTACTCGCAATCGTGAAGATAGACACGATACATCAGACTTAACCGTTATACAAGAAAAAGCAAACCATTTTGACAGGTGACCAACATACAGACCTTATTACAAACGGACAACGAGTAAGCCGATCCCGAAAGCATGCGGGACCGACCCTTCTGTATTTTATTTTTTTTCCCACCGCACAAAATATTTTGAAATTCTGCCAATGCATCCCGAAAGCGTTCGGGAGCACATTTGCAAGCCGCATCCCGCCAAATGCGGGAAAAAAGAGCCAATTCTCCCACCCGCCACAGAACGAGAATGACCGTTTAAAGGATGAAAATTCGTACTTTAACCAACTGAAATTGAATTTTAATTAAAGTAATGGCAAATCAAAACCCAGAGCAAATAGCAAGAGATAACATTGACAAGCAGTTAACTGCTTGTGGCTGGGTTATTCAGAGCATTAAACAAATAAATCTGAATGCTGGAATTGGTGTTGCCGTTAAAGAATATTTGA
>JBBQJT010000033.1:0-39786 GCA_038326165.1 Chitinophagales bacterium
AACTTTTCATTCCTACTGTTTTGATTTGCTTGGCAAGGTTGGAAGTTTGGAAAAGTCGGATGTAATTTTGAAAAGCACAATTGAAAAAATTAAGAACGGAGAAGTTGAAGCAAACCGAATTACAAAAACGGTTTTGGTAATTGATGAAGCACAAGACATGAACGCTGACGAATTTGCTTTGATAAATTGTTTGATAGAACAGAACGAAGAAATGAGAGTGATTGCAGTGGGAGATGATGATCAAAACATTTATGAATTCAGAGGAGCAAGTTCAAAATATTTGGAGCAGTTTATGGCTGAAAGAAAAGCAGCCAAACACGAACTGATAGAAAATTACAGAAGCAAAAACAACTTGGTTGAATTCTCAAACGGTTTTGTGAAAAAGATTCGCCACCGCTTGAAAGAAACTTCAATTGCAGCAAAGCAAACCGAAAATGGGAGCATAAAGTTGGTGCGTTATCAAAGCGGAAATCTAATTAATCCTTTGGTGCAAGACATACTTACCCCAGAACTTGCAGGAACTACTTGTGTGTTGACAAAAACAAATAATGAAGCATTACAGATTACAGGTTTGCTTTTAAAAAAAGGAATGCAAGCAAAGTTGATTCAAAGCAATGATGGCTTCAGTTTACAAAACCTTTTAGAAGTTCGTTTCCTTATGAATGAAATAAACATAGGGGATGATGTAAAGATTATCAGTGATGAAGTTTGGGCAAATGCAAAAAGTGAAATGAGAAAAAAGTTTCAGCAGAGTTCAAAACTTGAAGTATGCAACAACCTCATCAAACAATTTGAAGACAGTAATTCAAGTAAGAAATACAAATCGGATTTCGAAGTTTTCCTAAGAGAATCAAAACTTGAAGATTTTTTTAATGAGAACGGAGAAACAATTTTTGTTTCTACAATCCATAAAGCAAAGGGAAAAGAGTTTGACAATGTTTTCATCCTACTTGAAAACTTCAACCCTGCAACTGATGTAGCAAAGCGACAACTTTATGTTGGAATGACAAGAGCAAAACGCAACTTGACAATTCACTTGAACGGAGATTATCTTGACAATCTCAAAGCAGAAAATTTAGAACGTGTTGAAGATAGAGAAGAGCATTTGCCACCTCAGCAGTTGGCAATGCACCTGTCTTTCAAAGATGTTTGGTTAGATTACTTTGTTACCTGTCAGCATTATATTTCGCAACTCATAAGCGGAGATTCTTTGACCATAAACGGTGATGAATGCAAAAACGATAAAGGACAATCTGTTTTGAAATTCTCAAAGCAGTTTCTAAGCACGATTGAATCAGTAAAACAAAAAGGTTATCACTTAAAGCAAGCGAAAGTGAATTTCATTGTTTACTGGAAAAAGGAAGACACAGAATTGGAAATTAAAGTTATTTTGCCAGAATTATATTTTGAGAGACTAATTTAAAGAAATGATACTCATCTACACCTTCTTCTCAGCCCTCCCGATTCTCTTAACCGCAAACATCATTCTCACACTAAAAGCAGGTAAGAAAGAAGAAGAAAGCAACCGCTTGATTGAAAATTAACCATTTTTACTAACAATTAAAAAGATGGCAAAAAAAATAAAACCAGCCGCAGATGGCTTTAACGAAATACTACTTTACACCACAGCAAATGGTAGGGTTAAGGTTGAGATATATTTGCAAAATGAAACAATTTGGCTAACACAGCAAAAAATAGCGGATTTGTTTGGTGTGGATAGAACGGTAATCACGAAGCATTTAAAAAATATTTTTGATACCAATGAACTTGACCCTAATGCAGTATGTGCAAAAATTGCACATACTGCCACAGATGGAAAAACATACTCGACACAGTTATATAACTTAGATGCAATCATTTCTGTTGGCTACAGGGTAAACAGTACTCAGGCAACCGCTTTTCGTATTTGGGCAACAGAGCGACTGAAATAATACATCATCAAAGGTTTTACAATGGATGATGAACGATTGAAAAATTCCAACAACATTTTTGGTAAAGATTATTTTGAAGAACAGCTTGCCCGAATTAGAGATATTCGCAGCAGCGAACGCAGGTTTTATCAAAAAATTACGGACATTTATTCTCAATGCAGTGCAGATTATAGCAAGGATGCTGAAAACACAAAAGCATTTTTTGCTACTGTTCAAAATAAATTGCTTTGGGTGAGTATTCTGGAGTAAAGGTTACCATCGATTCTGGAGCAAAGGGGCCACCCAAAGAGGTTAAGAAATGTCTAAGATTCCGGAGCAAAGAGGGCCACTATTGAAAATAAAGTGTTCTAGATTCCGGGTAAAAGGGGCCACTTATAGCCTTACTTAAAAAGTGATTTTTTGGAGATAAACAAGAGTAAAAGCGCTGCATATTCATGAAGTTATATTAAAAATTCATTAAGGAATTATTCCAACTAATCAATCATCCTGAAATTGGAATTCAAACAGAAATTGAGACTGTTCGAGCTCTGATTATTGATCAGTTCACTTTGTTTTATGAAGCAAGCCCGGACAGGATATTTGTCCATTTTGTTTGGGATAGTAAACAGAATCCAAGAAGCTTGTAAATTTTTGGAACAAATAACTATTGCCAATAATTAAATTTTCGTATCGTGCCAAAGCTCCATTTACCAAACCAAACTCAATCTGATATCCGTACTTTAACTGATAAGATTCCTTGATTCTATGCATTCTCTTCGTAGCAAATTTCATGAAAAATTGGGTATTTATATAAATCATCGAGCTGAATTAAATGGTTATTCAAGCTGTTTTTCTCGACTTCTCCCACTAAAGTCGGTAACAGAGCTTCTACCAAAGTTTTAAACACTCTACTAAGTACGGACAAGCATTTTAATTTCAACGCCTTGCAACGATGGTTGCCAAAGAACAATACGGCAGGCTAAAATCTGTAATAGATATAACTCTTTCAATTATTCTGTAACGCTTTCTACCAAGAGAACTTTTACCTTTACATGGGAATGATCATTTCCCATAAATCAAGAATATGAAAAATAAATTAGAGCAGCTTGCTACTGAAAAAAACAACCCTTGTGTTTCGATTTCGCTAAATACTCACCGGACACATCCTGATAATATCCCGGATGTAATAGAACTTAAAAAACTCTTAAAAGAAGCAGAAGATAGGGTGATTGCAGAATTTGGAAAACGCCCAGTAAAGGAATTAATTGAAAAAATTGAAACGGTTGGCGATGAAATTGACAGCAACTATAATTTAGATAGTTTGCATATTTTTCTTTCTAATGATACCAAAGAAATTATAAAATCACCCTGGCCAATAAAGGAAAATACGGTTCATATATCGGATACTTTCTCTATAAAACCAATAATTAAGAATTTCAATCGAACAGACAATTATCTGATTTTACTGCTTTCGCAGTCCGGTGTCAAATTGCTACACTCCATTAATGATGGTATTACGGATGAAATCGTAAATGATGATTTTCCATTCAGCAAAAACCCCCACTATTTAACCAATCATGACAAATTAAGCGATGGAAAACAGGTTGATAACATGGTGCGTGAATACCTGAATACTGTGGACAAGGCAGTAGTGAGGGTGAATAATACAACCGATATGAATTGTGTGGTAATCAGTACAGAAGATAATTACAGTCGACTGATGCAGGTTGCTGATAAGCCTTCTATCTATCTTGGTAATGTTCACATAAATTACAATGATGTAGCCAATAATACCATAGCTGCCGCAGCTTGGAAAATTGTATGTGAATTGCATAAACAGAAACGCACAGACGCTATTGCAGAAATGCAGGAAGCAGTTGGGCAAGGCAATGTAATTACCGATTTATCTGAAATTTATCGGGCTGTAAAAGAAGGCAGAGGCGATCTATTAATTACACATGATGATTTCAAACAGCCCGTAAAAATGACAGGAGCATTTTCATTTGAGCTGGCAGACGATGCCACTCAACCCGAAGTAATAGATGATATTTCAAGCGAAATTGCTTGGGAAGTCATTTCAAAAAAAGGAAGGGCAATATATACAAGCCAGGAAGAAATTAAATCTTTAGGCAACATTGTTCTAAAAGTCCGATATTAATAGGTGGTCATAATTATTGTATAAAGACATAGCGTTTTAAATTCTATGTCTTTTTACTTTTGTCTATCAGCTTAGTCAAGTCATCAAGCTTTGAGTAATTAAATTTTCAATGTGGTTGCTCGCAAAGGCTTGGATTCTCTATTTTCTCTATCACACAATTGCCCAAATTTTATTTTCTTTTTTATAATTGAGTAGCATTCACTTTATACGCTTGATGCCATTGATAGAATAACTGAAAATTAACTTGATGGACCTTCTTTGAAGCAACTGATAATTATATTCAACCCAAAAACAGAGCTTGATGCTAAATCGATGAAATTTTTAATTGTTGCAGAAATTGTTTGGGTCTGACGACTATTACATTGGTAGCGGACTCTTATGAGTTTAAAAGCTGAAGATTTTTAGGTGTCAAGTCTTTAAGGTCGGAAAAACCAAAGATTTTCGTAGCCTCATGAGCCTTTGCTTGGAGGCCAAACCCTCTGGTGCGGATTTGGCTTCAATTGTAGTTGAATGGTTAAAATTTCATGCTTTGGAATATCCCAGCAAAGATAAATTAGAAAAAAAAATCTTTTCTACATCCATACTTTAATATGGAGATTTTTTATACTGGCCTAAATGCGAATAAAAAAGAGATTTAACTTTCATTTTATCCTGTGCTCTCTTTTTTCTTGAAACGTCTATTCTATAAAACAGACTTGAATAAGGAGTGGTCACTTCAAATGTTTTTTCGATATTCCATTTTTTGTATTTAGAGCTCCTAAACGCATCCATGACAATATTGGGAACTTCATTGACATTCAATACCCTACTCGTTGCAACAAGTAGCATATCTTGCCTGTCAGAATTTACAACTGCTTCAAATTGTTGATTACCCTTTTTATAAAATACTTTTGAATGTCTTTCACTTATTCTCTGAACATCAACTATTTCAACCTCTGTAAATAGATTAGGGTAGTCCTCCATCAAAACAGTTTTATGTTTTTCTAACATATTCACATCTTGTATCACTGACCCTGCCTGAGCAAAAGCTATTGAGGAAGTTGAAATAAGTATCATCACGAAGCTAATAACAAGCTTGACAGGGTGCTTTAAATTTTGATTTTCCATTTTGATTTTATTTAGTAATCTTTTCATAAAATTGATTTTTGTTTTAATAGTTTGAACTTTTGAGCTGAGTTCAAATGTTCATAAATGCTGAACCCAAGTGTAATGCAAAGTTAGAAGTGCTGATTTCAAAAGCGTTATATAGATGGCTCTAAGATTTACATAAATCACACCATAGTTTTTTCATACTTGCCTTTGTCTCTTAAACCAATGAGTCATCCCAACTGCTAAAGTCAAAGGAGTGTATTTGTCAAAATTAAAATTTGATGAAAAATGAAAGAGAGAAAGAAATGCTATTGAAAAATTATGCTATATTTTGTCAGTTCTAATTTATCTAAGAAATAAGTGAATTGTAAGCTTTTTTTTGATAACCTTTACATCGTCACCAATAACATTGCTGGTTCTATTATTTAATACCTTTTCTAAGTTTTTTCTTGAAATTTTTCCAATCTTCCTATTCATTCCAATACTTTTTAACTTAAATTTACTAATATTTCAAATCAGTTTTTTTACATTTCGGGTTCAATCCGCATTCTAACACAAGAGCAAAACAATATAATCAAACATTAAAAGCCAGAAATATACACGATGAATTTTGGAAATTTTATAACAAGCAATACTGGACTCATACACTTTATAGCGTCTATGTTTGCGCTTTTATTTGGGACTTTGGTGCTCATGTTGCCAAAAGGGACCACCAAACACAAAACTATTGGCAGACTTTACGCTATCACCATGTTGGTGGTTTTGGTTACTGCCTTTATGACCTACAGACTTTTTGGAACTTGGGGCATATTTCACTGGACCGCAGTAATCAGCAGTTTGACTCTAACCTGTGGACTCATACCCATTCTGACAAGACGACCAATTAACAATTACAAATCACTTCATTATAGTTTTATGTACTGGAGTGTCATGGGTGTCTATGGGGCATTTGTATCAGAAACATTGGTAAGAATGCCTAAAGTAGTAGTAGAAAGTGGCATTCCCAACAGTGTTTTTTACAATATGACGGGAATTGGGACAGCTTTGGTTATGGGGCTTGGGGTTTACTACTTCCTCAAACTTAAACCCAAATGGGACAAACAGTTTGAAACCAAAAACCAGATAACTGGGTCAACAGAATAAGGAATGAAACGCTAAAAACTATTTTCTGGCAGCTGTACGCCATTCTATTACTAAAATCTTAGATGGCACTTTTTGGCATGAAACACTGGCTAAATTGATTCAAGTTTTTCAACGAAAACTTTTCAGAATATTACTGGAGCTTCTGCAAGAATCTGCGCAATGAACGAAATAAACCATATCTAAAGTTTGTCTTTTGATTGATTGTATTCCATTTGTCTATTGCCTACTATTCGTATTTATAGTCAAGAAATAAATCGAGCCCTTTGTAAATTAAAAACTAAAAAGGAGGATTTCCAGTGGAGTTTTTGCAAGCTTTGAACAAAGCTGCAATCGTGGCAAACAATCAAATTTTAACTTACAAACATTGATTCTTGTTCCATAATCAGTGTTCAAGAAAATTTGCTAAAATTGTCCTTTGTAAACTTTGAAGTGCATTCACAGCGGTTTCTCTGGACATAATTCAACAATACTTTTTACAAAATACAGTCCGTAGTTGAATAATTGGTTTGTAAAAAGAGCTATACTAAAATCGACTATTATACGATTTAGTATAGCTCAGGTATTTTAATAATTTGGATACCGATATTTATTTTTCATTATAATTTTGCTACCTTTTGTGGTTTACTTAACAGAATTCCATCTTTATCTGTTAGCGATAAAATATATAAACCTGCAGGAAAAGCATCTAAATTTAGGTCCATATTCTGAAAGATCGTGTTAACATTCATCAATAACTTGCCATCCATACTAGTAATTTTTAACAAATTTTTGGTATCCATAAACTTATCAGATATTTCTACATTGACAGTGCTATATGTCGGATTGGGCTTGGCAACAAAACCAGTTTTATCAATGGGTTCGTTAACCAGTGTAGTAATAGGAATTTGAAGGCAACATTCGTTTATGCAAACCGTTCCGTTGACATCTGTTCGAGTTACAATCATACAAACTTGTTTAATTCCCGCAGTTGAATAAACATGAGTTACAGTTTGATTCCCTGCTGATGTTATTGAAGTATTGTCACCAAAAGTCCATAAAACAGAATCACAATTATTCATTAAATCAACAGGTGTAAATGAATAGTTTAATCCCGAATCTTTAATAGGATTAAAGCACTTAGCAACTGATGAATAAAATGTACTATCGCACTTGCAGTCTGTCTGTGACATAAATGCAGGTAAGCATTCATTCAGTTTAACTTTACAGGTATCGCCGGCAGCATTCACATGCATAATGCTAACACAAATTTTATAATTATTAGGTTGTACGGTATAAGTTGCACATTGAGGACTTGAAGTTGAAGCAATGTTTTCTGGGCTACCGTCACAATCTACATCCCATATTACTATATCATTGGAATTGATATTGGGCGATAAACAAAATTGATACGTATTACCTGAAACTCCATTTCCTAAGATACCGAAGTCCATAGCATCCGTCATAAAGTCAGTACAATCAAGACATGTAAAACTGATATCATCAATTCCAAAATCTTGAAACAACCCAGAGTTTAGCTGGTTAATGACTAGATCTACAACAAGAGGTCCTACAGGATTAGGAGTCCATAAGCTGTAAAAATTTGTCCAACCTGTATTTGATATTTTAGCGGCAGGTATAAATTTTACGGTTGTACTTGAAGTGCCTTGGACAATTTCCATACTGAGATCAAGTTGCGGCTGACTACTAGCTGAATAAACACCTTTCACCCAAACAGAAAATTTATAGGTTTCAGTATTATTAATAAGTACCGTACTTTGGCTCCAAATTGGGAACGGTCCAGTTCCGCTTCCAAATCCATCTATACTCATGAAATTTCCTGACCCTGAAGTGTGGTCTACACCAGTTGGCCAAGAAATACATTTTGATTGAAAAGATGTTCCAATACAATATCTACCAGCCACGCATACACCATCACATAGCGGCCCAGTTAATACCGATGAATATGAATTATCTGCTCCCAATTCAAAATCTCCATTGGTCACTAAGTTTGGACAGCCACCCTGATTTTGCGGACATGGAATATTAAAGGAAAGCATTTCAGACTTACTGCTGCAAGCAACTTGTTGACTTTGCATGCAAGAGACTGAATAACAAATTTTATGCAACCCACACGGAAAATTATGTGTTACAGAAGTATTACCGTTACTCGTAAAGTCAGTTGTGCCATCGCAATCAAAATCCCAATTGATCCGAACATTAAATGGCGAGTAGGATGTGGTAGGAATAAAAGTAATAGGTCCATTGGCAGATGTCCAATTACTCATATTAACAGCGACCGAAGAGCTGTTTAAATTAATGAATTCCGTACACTGACTGCAGGCCTGAATATTGATCAACTGGTATAATTTTGTAGTACAAGTATCTTTATCTGGAAATACGTGGCCAATAGTAAGTGTGGCTAAATAAGTACCAGCAAGTGTATAACTGTTTTGAGGGTTTGAGCCAGTGGCAGTATTCCCATCACCAAAGTCCCAATTCAATATATCGCCTGAGGTTCCAGTTGGTTCAGCAAAAGTAAAAACATTGCTGGGTGCAATATTGCTATAGGTGAAGTTAGTATTAGAAAGACTATTTTGAAAATCACAACAACTGCTGCATTTAAAGCTTATGTCGTCAATCCCAAAATCTCTTTCCCCACCTGCAGTTGCTTGGGATATTGTTAGGGTAACAGAAGTTATGGAACTAGGACAAGTCCAAGTTGGAGAATTTTGTTTAGACCAAACTTTTGGAACAGCAGAAATAACGGTTAGGTAATCTTTAGCGCCGACCCCTATTTCATGAATAAGTACATTAAGGGCTAATGTACCGACGCCTGGGGGAAATAAACTTATTGCATAAAATGAAAAATCATAACTTTTGCCAGGAATAACATTCACTGTAGTTTCCCAAGCTTTGAATGGAGATGAACCAGATGTGAAGCCATCAAACATCATAAAATCGCCAGTTCCTGTTGTGTGGTCCCCTGGAAATAATGGCCAAGAATTGCATTTTGTATTAAAATCTGGACCTATACAATACTCACCTTCATCACAATTATTTGGTGAGCAATCTAAAATAAAATCCGATGTAAATGAGCCATCAGAGCCTTTAGAAAAATCTCCGTTTGAAATTAATTCTTGGCATTCCAATTTCGAAGGTAAAACTTGAGCAAAACATGTATAGCTAAATGATAGGAAATACAATAAAGTAAGTTTTGTTTTCATGAAAATAGTTTTTATTAGATTTATTTCTGCCTACTCTAATCAGTTTTCGGCTAGCCTGTTGTTAATAATTTTGGTATTCCTAAAAATTATTAATCAAAGCTATGGGTCACAGAAAGCACAAATTGACACAATTGAGTAACGGTATAAATATTTCGAGCAAAGGTTAATTTGAATATTTTTAAGTTATTTCTAACCAGAAAATAACAAATAGATTTTGTTGAAAATTAAGGTAATGATACTGCGAGGGACGACTATTACACTAATCAGAAAGTCGGTATGGAATAGCAATAACTTCTCAAAAAAGAAATAAAGCCCTCTGTATTATAGTGGTTCACTATTTACAAAACAGTTCTTTTTATTCTCTTTATGAAATTGTACTATTTTCCTAATAGTGCATGCATAAATTCTACTTTTCGCCTTCTGGCTAGGGGAATTATGTCGTTGTTTGTGAGTACAATTTCGTCTTCGTTTGTCAATGCTTTTACCATTTTCATATTTACGATATAGGACTTATGGCTAACAAAAAAATGATGGTTTGCGAGCATAATTTTAAACTTTCCTATATATTGAGAACTCAGTATTTTCCTGCCATCTTTCACATGTAAGACGGTATATTTGTCATCTCCTTCACAATAGGTAATGTCGTCTATTTGTACAAATTCATACCTGTCTTTGCATGGGATTACCAATTGTTGATTTTGCCTATTTTGCGGTTTTAAGTTTTCAATGAGTATCTCATATTTTTTTGAAACGTACTTTATGTTGAGATGCTCTATCGCCGAATTTACCGCTGTTTCTAAATCTTCGTTGTTATATGGCTTGAGTACAAATCCAGTAGCTGAAACTTTGAAAGCTTCTAAGGCATGCTCTTGATGTGCTGTGGCAAATATTATTTCAAAATCGATAAAGCTAAATTTTTTTATAAAGTCGAACCCCGTTCCTTGAGGCATATGCACATCAAGAAATACTATATCAGGCTTTAGGGCAATACATTGGTCGTAGGCATCCTTTATATTACCAGCCATGGCAACTATCTCAATTTTAGGGAATAGCTCTTGTAGCTTCAAAGCCAATAGTTCCCTTAACTTATATTCATCATCAACAATTATTACTTTATATATCATGTATCGGTGCAGATTAAAATCAAAAATAAGCTATTTATGTATTTCACTATTTCCTTTTTGATTAACGGTATCGATAATTAGATTATCGGCATTCTAATTTAGTGTTTTTGGAAAATACAACTCTATCAATGTTCCATTTTTAATCTTTTTGTCATCGGCATTTATTGAGAAAGTGATTTTTCCATTCGTACTCTCTTCATTATATAGTTGTATTCTTTCTCTAATAATATCCATACCCAATGAGGTATGACTGGCATCCTTTTTTTTCTTCAACAAAGTATCAATACCGATACCATTGTCCATTATTGATACACGAACTAAATCATTGTTATCTGAAATGATAATATTTAAAAGTGCCTTTGCTTCCATCATAACATAGGCATGTTTGAATGCATTTTCTATAAAAGGTTGTATCAACATTGGCGGTATTAGCCAATTTTTATTCTTTAAGTGGCTTAAATCGAAATTGATTTGAATTTCATCCTTTTCAAATTTCTCCTTTTCAATTTCAATATAATTTTGCAATAAAGAAATCTCCTCTTCCAGAGTCCATGTCTTTACTTTTGAAGATTCCAAAATTCTCCGAATCAGCTTACCAAATGATGATAATACTTCCTCCGCCTTTAGAATGTTGTTTGTCTTTAAATAGTATTGAATAGATGACATAGCATTGAATAAAAAATGAGGGTTCATTTGAGATTGTAATGCAACCAAGTTAAGTTCTAATATTCTTTTATTTACAGCTAAAATTTCTTTTTGATGTGATTTTAATTCTTTGATTCTCCATTTTGAAAACAAAAAAACCAGAGCTGATATCAAAGTTGTAATCAAGATATAAAACCATTGCTTATTATAAAAATGCTGTTGCACTTCTATAGTAAATATAGTTGATTTTTCAGACCAAATTCCGTTTAAGTCGGTGCATTTTACTTCCATTTTTGATGTATTTACCAAAGGCCTTATAAGCTCCAATTTATTGTGTTCAATAACCATCCAGTGATCTGAATTATTGATTCTATAAGCAAAACTTATTTTATTGCTTTTGTTGAATGAGCCGAAGTGAATAACCAATTTTTGGGTTAAAGGACTAAAAATAAAATTACTTACATTAAGATATATATTGTAGGTTTCCTTTCCAAAATCATGGACTACCAGCTTTGAAATATTTGCTAAATAATTATTCGATTTATCTAATTTGTTTTTGTCAATTATGGTCGCGCCATTTACTGTACCAAAGTATAATTTATCAGCTTCAATAAGATAGGATAGGGTATTAAATTCATTGTTGCTAATGTTTATTTTATCTTTGGTTAGAGGCAAAACCAGTTTTTCTTTTACATTTATTATATTTAAACCATTTTCAGTTGATACAACAATATTCCCATTATTCAGAACTGTGGCAATGTTTACAGAATTACCTGACAAGCCATTTGCCTTGTCATACAGTTTAACTTTTCTCGTTACTTTGTCAATTATATACAAGCCTGTAATATTGGACGCGATGTATAAATCATTGCTACTTTCAGTAATACCTATAATTGATATCCCCCCCAATTCTGTATTGGAGGACAATTTATTGGATAAAAGATTGTAGGAGATAAGACCATTATCAGTGCCAATAAGCAAGTCGTTATTACTTACATAACACACTTTAGTACGAATACTTTCATCCTTAAAAGCAATGAGCGTATCAAGCAACATAGTGTTCATATCAAATGTAAATACGTATTTATCTGACGTTGCCATGTATATTTTTCTTTGGTGCTCCATCATTGAAGATATTCTATTTTTTATAGGCCAGTATTTTATTACTTTACGGCTTTTTATGTCCAAGGCATATAGGGTGGTCGACCTTTTTTTATACTGACCAGAAACCCCATATATCCAACTTTTATCCGAATCATATATAAGGCTTTTTCCATTGGTCAATTTTGCCATTTTACCGTCTAATATCACATTTATAGCTATGGTATCAATAGTATTGTTTACTTTTTGGATATATATATTATTTTCCTCACCCGAATAATATACATTTCCTAATTTGTCTTTAACTATACCCTTGAGCACGCGACCAAATCTAGAAGTCTTATTGTTGACCGTTAATATTGTGCAATACGCATTATCATGCTTTATGTAAGAATACATACCCATGTGTGTTGCAAAATTTATGCCTTTGGTAAAGTCGTTTGAATTACAATTTATTATGGTTGATTCATAATCTTTCTCATCTATCAAGTAGCCCAAATCTTCTTTCAATTCTAATTTATCATTTACTGAAACATCTGGTTTTAATAAGTACAATTTAGATATTATATTGCATTGGATCGGCTGTGGTATTGCCAACAATACATTGCCTACTTTGTCTTTCCATATTTTTTTACAATCAAAGTTGTCACTGTAAATTTTAACAAAACTTGCCTTCATAATATCATATGAATACAAGTCTCGGCCACTATTTACTAAATAACAATCTTTTAATTCAACAAAATCTAAGTAGTTTATTACATCAATTTTATCAATTGGGAATATCTTATCATCAATTGCTAATTTCTCATGACTTAAGCTGGCAATCGAGCCATTACTGGTCATAAAGTATTTTACGAATTGAGTGTTAGGGAAATGTGCCAATTTTTTTTCTTTATTGTAGGAATTTTTAATAAAATCAAATTTCAGTAAATCTCCTTTAAAAATAAAATACAATTGGTTGCTTAGCGAAGAATTACGACATAGTATTGCTGACTCAGGAACACTGATATTTTTAAAGCAATAGGTCTTCAAATCAAAATAACAAAATTTGCTTTGGGTCTTATCAACAATGACAATAATGTCTTCCCCAATAAAAAACATAGATCTTGCTTGATCAATTGGCAATGGAAAACAATCTATATCGTGGCCTGTATTACGACAAAGATCATTCCCACCTAGCATCCAAATATTATCTTTTGCGTCAGTCAAAGTCCCAAATACTTCATTAAAATTTAAATCCTTGTAGGAAAGTGTCTGCGATTTTTCATAAAGTAAAGATGATTGGCCCAAACATAATTTTAGGTTTAAATAAAATAAAGAAAGTAATATAAGACCCTTAACTTTCATGTTGTTAAACAAAATCTATGAATGAAATTACAATAATTTTATTGTAGCAAGCCATTTCGAACAATTTAAGTTTTTCTTTTTACATTCGATTTTAGCTAAGGCAATTAATTCAAATAATTATTTATATTTAACTATTTCTTTTGCTTGATTATCAACTGTTTAAGTTTGGGAGATGTTTTTTGCTTTCATGTAAACCATTATGAAAAAAACGTACTCAAAAGCAGTTTAACTAGTTACAAGCCTATCTGATTCAATGGATTTGCAAAAGTTATTTTTAGCTATGGATTACGGATTTTACTTTGCGGAAAGTTTAAATATTTGGAATTGGAAATATTGGGAAACACAACTTGACAAAATCTAAGTCCACTATAAGACTTGGTTAGAGAATATAGTAAAATACGACCGCAACAAAATAACTTGACAACATTTGTATGCAATATCAAAGCAAATAGCCCAAAGAATTGGCTAAAAAATTCCAAATTTGAAACAAGACATAACAATAAGACTTTAACTTTTAACGAAAATTAAAATAACTACATTTGAATAATAAATCTAAAGTTCACATGAAAACTGAATCAATTCAGACCTTACATCCTCAAGTGGACAAGACCAATAAAAAGATATCTTTGGAATAATACAATTTTATAAAGCACCACATCTTGACAATTTTGAACGAATCTGAATTCACACATACAGAACTTATGGAAGAGTTGTGTTATAGAGTAAAGGATAACTTTATTGGCGGTGTCCAATGGTTTGGAGAAGTAGTAAAACTCGATTTAGAAGCAAGACTGATCATTTAAAGAACCAAAACCAAACCTGAAAAATACAGCATAAAAACAACGATCGGAGCCCAGTGAATTTGTAGGTCATGCCTTACAAATACTGTTTCCTGCGCATGGATGAGCGTAAATGTTATAGCTTCAATTAGCTTTACAGCAATAGCGTAAATAAAGAGAATACAATGTTCACACATCAAGGAAAAACTCGCACATTAAGTCATAATCTAAAAATTGCTTCCTTATTGTCTTTTGTTGCCGGACTTGTAAATGTAATTGGGTTTTTATCTGTTCAAAGATTGACTACAAATGTTACTGGACATTTTGCATTTCTTATAGATGAAGTTTTTAAGCTCAACTTCCTGGGATCATTCATTTTCGTTCTATATATTTTTTCGTTCTTTTCAGGCTCCTTCGTTTCAAATTTTATCGTGGAATTGATTTCAAGAAAAAATGAGCGACACATGTATTCGGTTCCTGTGATTATTGAAGCACTAATTTTGTTGGCAATTTCAATTTTGGGTGATAAAATGGTCCATCAATCTCCAAATTTGATTGCATGCGCCTTACTTTTTACGATGGGATTACAAAACTCATTGGTTACAAGCGTTTCTAATTCGGTTGTAAGAACAACTCACCTCACAGGACTTTTTACAGATTTAGGAATTGAATTGTCACAACTTTTCTTCTACAGAGCAACTGAACAAAAAGCCAAACTCCTTTCTTCGATAAAATTGCGTTTGACCATCATAAGTTTCTTTTTCATTGGTGGAATTATTGGCGGTATATTCTATCTGAAATTCAAACTCTGGAGTTTGGCATTGGGATCTATATGTTTATTCTCCGGCTTAATTTATGACAACATAAAATTTAAATTGATTCTTCTAAAGAGGAAATATAGCAATGAAAACTACTCTAAATAACTAAGTATTTCTCATTTTTACAGGGTTCGCTCGTTCTGTGGGTTCAAGACGGGCCCTAAATACTGTTGAAGAAAATCAAGATGCCTAATTAAAAGATTAACATTGAAGGACGTATTGTTCATCTGATCGTAAAATTCTTTCTGGTATTAGCTCATTTCTTTTGGCTCTCAAGTCCCACTCCTACTACTGTCAATCAGACCAAACCCAAATTACTTCTACCAATTCCTAATTCCACTCGTAAACGGGATTAAAGCAATTTGCTCAATCCCATTATTGATAAATCATATTTTTAAATTATTCCTGAAGCATTGCAAGTCCCATCAGAATTGTATTACTTTGTCGGTTCTAGAAGAAGTGTTGTATTTAAATGAGAATTTTCATATAGTTATTCCTCCTTCTCAAATCATTGACCCACTGTTTCGGGAAAAGAAACCTCCCAATAATGAGTTGTCACTATGTTTTGGCTCTTATTTAATGGAGGAGTTCTTGGATGATACACCTTAATTTGTAAAGGTGTTATCAAACAGAAATCCTTGAAAATTAAAAAGAACATTCACCAAAAAAAATTAAAACAAAAGCCTAATGAGAATATTACTATCTATTTGCCTGCTTATAATCTCTTTGAAAGTGTCGTCACAATCAGGCATCATTTGGAATCCGGTATTCAATATTTCCAATAACACATTCAGCAACCTTCATCCAAGAATTAGTCTGGATGCAAACGGAAATCCATTGGTGATTTGGGGAAGAATCAATGATGAATCTGTTTTCTTTTCACGATGGAATGGAACAATGTTCACTACACCAATAAAACTAAATGGAACATTCACAGTGGCAGCTGCATCATGGATGGGGGCTGATATTGCTTCACATGGCGACACAGTTTATGTGGTAATGAAACAAACTCCTGAAGCCAACATAGCAAGTCATATATACTTAGTTCGCTCTTACAATGGTGGAATAACATTTTCGTCACCATTGCAAGTTGACAACATTGCCGACAGTATCTCCCGTTTCCCAACTGTCACAACTGATGCAACTGGAAACCCAATTGTTGCATTTATGAAATTCAATAAGTCATTTAGTGAAAGTCGATGGGTGGTTACAAAATCAATCGACTATGGAGATACTTTTTCGGTTGATGTCAAAGCAAGTGGCTGGGGAAATTCAGGCGAAGTTTGCGATTGTTGCCCGGGTGGAATTGTAAGTGATGGAAATAAAACTGCCATGCTTTACCGAGATAACAACAAAAACATTCGTGATACTTGGATGGGAGTTTCTACAGACTATTCTGCCTCATTCTCCAACGGTTTCAACATTGATAACAATATCTGGAATTTGAATGCTTGTCCCTCTACAGGGCCTGATGGAATAATTATTGGTGATAGTTTGTATGCAGTATTTATGAATGGTGCAAGTGGTTCAAGCAAAGTGTATCAAAGTATTTCTACTCTTAGCAATTCGACATTTCAAAGTACGCAACCATTAACAGCTGACATTCCAGGAATTAGCTTACAAAACTACCCACGTATTGCAGGAGATGGAAATGCAGTGGCTGTAGTCTGGAACCAAGTTGAAGGCGGTAATGATCAGCTACCCATTCTTTTTACAAATGATATTGAAAATGGCTTCCCTGTAACTTACGATATGGTGGATGAAGACAACATCACCAATGCAGATGTGGAATTGAGAAACGGAAATGTTTTTGTGGTATGGGAAGATGACAATTCAGGAACAGTAAAATTTAGAAGTGGAACTTTCAAGCCAATCACAACGGGGATACAGGAAAATACATCCCAAGATTTGTTTTCCATTTCTCCAAATCCAGCAAGCAATTCTTTAAATATTCAACTCATCACTGACGATGCAAAATTGATTGTAACCGATTTGTTGGGAAGGCAAATTTTGTCCAAACATATTCAGAACAATATACAATTGAACATAAGCGATTGGACCAACGGAATTTATTTTATCACCGTTCAATCAGGCACATTAATCTTTAGCCAAAAATTCATCAAAGAATAACAATTAGGGAATTCACAACAAAAATGGCTGATGCTCTTTAATTAAAGCCAACTTTCCAATAATAGATATTTATTGCTCTGACTTTGGTTGAGTCAACCAAAAAAAATTACTTAAGGCATTATTTTTGAAATGAAAGTTTTAATACAAAATCAAATTGCTCTCAAATAAGAAGTGAAATAACCCCAGCTCATTTAACGCCTCATAAATGAGCTAACACACCAATACAATGTGTGAATCATGTAACATATTTCCAAAGTTTTGGAATACGCTCTCAATTTAATCTGCTCACCTTTGGAGATTAATAATTTAATCAATTTCAAAATGAAAAAACAATCTGTATCTGCAATTTTCCTCGCCGCAATTGTAATCTCCTTTGTCGCTTGCAATTCAAAACCAACGGCTGATAATTATTTAAAATATGACAATCAGCGCAAAGACATTGTTAAAGCAATGGTTCAAAATCAAACTTATATGACGGAGTTGATGAATGAAATGATGAACAACGACAGTTGTAAACAAATGATGATGGACAAAATGATGACGGACCCTAGCATGAATGAGATGCACATGAACAAGATGATGAGTATGTGCAAAGCCGATTCAAATATGTGTAAGATGATGATGGGAAAAACCATGGAAATGTGCGATGCGGATCCTTCTATGTGCAAAATGATGATGGGTTCAATGCAACCATATCCAAATGTCATGAAATCTGTGAGAGGAATGTCAAGCATGGACAACATGAAATAACAATATTTATCAAAAACAAAATTTTCAGACTTTACAATTATAAAATATTAAGCTACAAATATTTATGAAGCTTATCCTTTTTGGGGTATGCACCTGATGTGGTGGATTATTTGGGTTGGATTCATGAGCTGGAATTTCTTCACAACAAATGATATTCCTGAAGAGAGAAAAACGAAAGATTCGCCGCCCAACATTTTGCAAAAAAGTTTCGCTGCTGAGCAAATAACAAAAGAAAATTATCTTGAACATAAGACAATCCTTGAAAATGACCTTTCAAATTAAGCTACTTATCCGCAACTATTTGAAAGGATTGTCCCAAATTGGGCAACAGCGAAACTGAAGGTCAGGCAACAGTGTTTCTGAAGAAGATCTAAATTCAATACAATGAATATGAAATCAATCGAAAGCTGTATTACAGCTTGTAAATTATGTGTGGATGCATGTGAAACCTGCTCCACTGAAAATAAAGGAAAAGCAGGTATGGAACATTCTGTAAAGCTTTGTATCGCTTGCAAAGATGCTTGTAACGAACTAATCGCTGCAAGCAAAAAAGGAGGAAACTTGGATGAATTATGCAAAAAATGTGAAGCCGCTTGTATCGCTTGTGCAACTGAATGTGAAAAACATTCTGAAATGAAACATTGTGAATTATGTGCAGAAGCTTGTCGCAAATGTGCAGCAGAATGTAAAGCTATGATTGGAATAGCTGCATAATTTATTTTCGTAATTTCACTAGTTCACTCTTGCAGTGAGTCTAGTTTTATTAACAAGAAATAAAAGTTTGCTTGTAGATTCTAATGCGTCTGCAAGCATTTTTTTTTGCTAAAATGATTAATGTATGGCTATGGAAAAAATAAAACAAAGAGCTTTGATCAATTAACTTTTAATGTTATCCAGCACAAGCAAACCCATCTATTAACTCTCTGAATCTGATTATTTTTTGAGCGGAATACGCTCAATCTGATAGCTGTCATTTGATTGAGTAATATACATTTCTTATCTTTAGGAATAGCATTAGCATTAAGGAAATAATTGGCTATTTTTGTCTATTAATCAATGGAATCATCTGGTTTTTATCAACTTGACGCTCTATGTTGGGTGTCTGTTTTAAAGCAAAATCTTTTATAAATACTCATCAATTATGAAAAAGCCTCTTCCTTGCAATCAAAAATGGGACAGTATGCTTCCGACAGACGGAGGTCGCCTTTGCACAGGTTGTGGTAAAATTGTCATTGACTTCAGAGAGTTTGCTTGGGCAGACATCGAGAAAGTTCATTCACCTAATCCTCTACCAACGTGCGGAATATATGACGACCGTCAACTTAATTTTTGGGGGAAGGAAATTCCAACTGAAAAAAATGCCTGCGCAAAATTCGTTCATTTATCTGCTACACTTTTTGCCTTGTTTCAAGTTGTCCCATCAACCATGGACGCACAAGTTAAGGCACCTTCTGCAGTGACAACAAATAAGCAAGTTATAGAAATAAACAAATCAACCCACTCATCGCTAAAAAAAACTATAACTGGTATAGTAGTTATGCAGCTTCCTGACTCAACTAAAATTCCACTTAATAAAGCAGAAATTATAATCAAATGCGACGAAGCACAATTTGATAATATAACTACAACAGATTCTTTTGGCAGATTCTCTATTGATATCACAGAGAAATTTCAGTTATTGCCGAACTATTTTCCTGTATTCATTATTCATCCTGACTTCTTGATGAAGCAATTTACAATTGACAAAAACAATCTTCAACCATTAGATATAATTTTATCGGGTGTAACAATTTCGGAGCCTTCAGTAGCTTTATTGGGAACGAACTACCATGTGTATGGTGTTGACCGGACAGGTCCTGTTTTGAAAATTAAAAAGTGGTGGCATAGTAAATGGAAAAAATAACATGGCTATAAATCATTTTGCTATTTAGATTCGTATTCATCGAATTGCAATAATAAATGCGACAGGATTATTTGTTTGAAATAGCTATCAAACTTACTGAATAGTAAAGGAATTATTATCTATTGTTGACTTCTGTAAATCAGTAATCAAGTTTGAGTTGTGGTTTCAGTATAATGGTTCTAAAATCTTTGGAAATAGGAATATCAAAAATTCTAAATGGGTAACAAATGCAGGGGTTAATTCCAGTAGAGCTACCCAATACGATTTCAGCTCACCAATAGCATAAAATATAATTGAAGTAATGTTGAAAAGACGTCTAAACACAGCGTTGTAGACGTCTAAAGTTTTATTTGTGTTTTAGCTATATTCGAACTTTATCCTTTTACATTTTAAAGTTTGTAACATAAATTGAAATAAGCTCGCATGGACCAAAATTATGTTGTGTGGATCCTACTTACTTAAAGCAAAATAATCAGCAATATCAATATAAGGATTAAAGCTCCAACTGAAATGTACACACCACCTGATGGTGAAAAATACTTTTTAATTTTTTGTACCTCTTTACGCAATTCTCTCTTTTCTGAATTGCTCATTTTCGATTTATCCATTGCTTTAATTTGTTCCAATCGGCCCATCATTACTTCGGAACTCATCACCACAACTCTGTCTCTTGTTGCAATTGAGGTCGGTTCAGATATTGTAGCCGCTCCTAATTGGCTTGGAACTACCGCAATAATTAGCAAGGCAGTTGCAAAACTTTGAATTAATTTTTTCATAAACTAAAATTTGAAATACCCGCAACTGGCGGGGTCAGCTGTGAAGAAACTTTCACGCAACAAAGGTAAGAGTCACCAAAATAGAAGATTTACGTAAGTAGGCTCATTTCTTACATATTTCACTGATTTTCATAAGCCAAGATAAACTGCATATCGAAAATAACAATAGCAGTGCAGCCTTCAGTTGAAACTGATTCTAGAAAAGTCAAGTCAACTTGACTATTTTTTTAAAAAATAAGAAAGAAATTACCTATTCGAAATACAGATTAAATTTTTGATGGAAATGAGAATACTTGAAAGTAATATCAAAATTTGCATGCCTTTGGGAATAACACTAAACCATCTGTAAATGTAAAAAAGCATATCATACAACGATACATATTCTTTTGTGTAGCCAAGCAGAAAAATCGTTGCAACATGAATTTCTCTTATCCATAAATACTACCAAACTTACTGATTCTATCCGCTATTTGAGTAAACGATGCTAAATCTGATTGCCGTCTTTTAACTGAATATTTTCCATTTCTTGCCCATTCTACTCCATTGTAACTAAAGCAACTAATAGCCATTTTGTAGCTTAATGGACATAAAATTGGATGTCATGTAGAATTGCTTTGCAATCAGCCCTCAAACTAGAACTATCATAAAATGCAAAAAATAATATATTTCTCTTAAATTTGAATATGATATTAAGTGAGCGAAATGTTGAAGGCTTAAAAAAATATAGTTACACGTACAACTTTGACAAGAGTTATCTAGTCGGATCTGCTTTAAATTCCAGTTTTAATGGTAAAAGCAATATTGATTTTTTAGTCAAATTTAAATCTATGGAATTATCTGAATACTTTGAAAATTACATCAAGCTAAAAGAAAACTTAAAGAATTTATTTGAGCGAGAAGTTGATTTACTCAAAGAACAAACTCTTAAAAATCCAATTCTTATAAATTCTATAACCAAATTTAAACAACTAATATTTGGATGAAAGAATCCTTAAATAGTTGTTTGACGTAAAAATGGCTATCAATGAAATTAAAAGCTATTTCATTACTGAACCTAAAGACTTTTTTACAAGATCTGGACTAAAAGCTAACAGGTACTGTGTCAATCATTTGCAAAAACAATCACTTTAGGATGGTAAAATATTTAAATTTATAACATGTATCTGCTATATCCACCCAGCCCAGATTTGTCAGCCTATATTGATTGTTATTGGGAAAGCTGTTTTCACGAAGCCGAAACGGGTACCTATGAAGAACTTTATGTCGCCCAATGTAATCCAAATCTAATATTCAATTTGACCGAAAACTACCGTCACAACGACATTCAACAAAACAAATCAGTTGCCGTAACCATCAATACCTCAGCGATTCAATTCCAACACAACAGCACCAATAAACTCTTTGGGATTCGGTTCAAAGCAGGAAGTTTACGCTTGTTTTCTGCCGTAGGTATGCACGAATTAACCGACAATATGATTGGAATTAGCGATATTTTTGGCGACAAAACACAGGATTTTGAACACCAAATTCAATGTTGCCAAATAACAGCACAACGCATCGCAATTGCAGAGGAGTTTCTGAGTAAATCAATAAAACACCATCACCTAGAAAAATTTGATTTGACTTTAAGACTTCAAAATTATTTGTACCAAAACTGTTGTGCAGAAGATTGTATAAGCCAATTGCCTCAAAAAATGCTCATCACACAACGGACTGCTGATCGCTATTTTCAGGAGTTTTTTGGGCTTTCGCCTAAGAAAATGAGCCGTCTATTGCGTTTTGAACATGCCTTTACAGCGTTGCATCACGCCCATTTAGACCATAAAGACCCCACTACTTTTGGCTATTATGATGCGGCACATTATAGCAAAGAATTCAAAACTTTTGCTGGTTTGACGATGCAAGACTATGTGACTTCCCCGTTTTTTATCCAAAATTTACAAAGCGAACATTTTTAAACTTAACAAAATAGTAAATTATTCAAAAGCCAGACATTCCTATGCCAATATTGCTGCGGCCTTAGCTTAACAGCCCAGTGTATTCTATTCCTGCTGAGGGGTATCGCTTTTGATTTTAACCATAGTTAAAGGTATAAAGGATGTTTTAGGATCGTGTGTTTTTTTGTCCAAAATTTACAAAGCCCGCCGAAGTAAGGGACTTAAATTTGTCTTATTCTTTATGTAAAAAATCCGCGATTTATGAAAAAATCTCTCGTACTCTTTGCCATCTGTGTTGTGTTCTGCCAAAACACAAACGCCACCAATTACTACGTCCGCACCGACGGCAGCGACAGCAACATCGGCACAACCAACACACCAACGGGGGCGTGGAAAACCATCAACTCTGCCTTGTATGGTTACTGCAACTGGGGCAGTGGACCAACGGGACAAGGAACGCCGATGTTGCCCGGAGATACCTTGTTTGTCAATGACGGGCTTTATCAAGAAGACGGCTTTACGTATGGCTTGAAGATTGATGGCATCAATGGCAGCAATACCAACCGTTTTGTCATAAAAGCGGTCAATAAATGGGCGGCGCGGCTCGAATTGAGTTCGCAGTATAACGCCTTCAACATTCTCAACTCAAAAGGTATCACCGTTGATGGCTTCGACATTTTCGCGCCAGCAACTTCCACCAACATTTATTCGGGTATTAACATTGACAATAGCGAGTTTGTCACTGTCCGCAACTGTAAAATCCACAACTTTGGTCTGAGTGCCATTGGCGGCGACGGCTCGAACATTATTGTCGAGAACAATGTTGCTTACGATAATTCCATCCGTAACGCAGGCAACGGCAGTGCGATTAACTTCTACCACCCTAAAAAAATTAGCAACAATACCTTGGCGGGTGGTTATGGTCACATTATCAGAGGAAATATTGTCTATCACAACTATTGCGACCAATTTTATACAAGTGTCACTGGGAATTATGGACCACCAACCGACGGCAATGGCATCATCATTGACGACTGGAATTTCTCTCAGCCACCTTATGGACCCGCGTATAAAGTCCCGTGTTTGATTGAAAACAACGTCTGTTTTGACAACGGTGGCGCGGGTATCAACATCTATGACAGCGACAACGTGACCGTTCGTAACAATACGTGCTACAATAATAGTTGGGTCTTGGCGAACTATTCGTCGGCAACTTCACCAACGGCCGGTATTATTGTGGGCTGCGAACCAGGGTTAAGTAACAACATCACCGTCGTGAATAATCTTTCGATGGTCAATACCGCTTTGAATGCCACCACAACATCTGGTATTCGGACGGATGCTAATGTGACCAATATTACCATTAAAAATAATTTTACCAATCGCTTGTACTATCCAAATCCGCCAGAGGGCAACAACAATGTCATTGGCGCAAACGCTCAGTTTATCAACGCCGGTATTGACCCGGCAACTGCCAATTTCCGTTTATTGAATAACAGTCCAGCCATTAACATCGGACTTAATACCAATGCGGCGGCTACTGATATTGACGGCGTTGCCCGTCCCATCGGTGCAACCGTGGATGCAGGTGCTTACGAGTCGAGCTGCACAGTCAGCGCGGGAACGATTGCCGGAACGACCACATTGCTTGTCAATGCAACGTCCAATTTAACATCGAATGGCACAGCGGGTGGCACCTGGTCGAGTAGCAACACCGCCATTGCAACGGTTAGTGCTTCGGGTGTCGTGACGGGTGTGGGTATTGGCACGGCGACGATTACTTACGCCGTTTCTTCGGGCGACTGTTCGTCGAGTACAACGGCTACGGTTATGATTAATTCGGCTTACAATACCACGATTACCGTGCGGGCAAGAAGCGTTACGGACGCGGGTGCAAACTTCGTAGTGGAAATAATGAATTCGGCATCGCCCACGGTAACGACGGTTGTGCAAAGCCAAGTCTTCAACAATCTGCCAACGACTTTTGCGGACTATACTTTCTCGGCAAATAGCGTTGTCAATGCCGATAAAGTTAGGGTGCGTTTCACAAACGACGTGGGCAATCGGGATTTTGAAGTTGATTACATCACCGTTAGCGGTACGACCTTTCAAACCGAAGCCGCCACGACCTATTCCATCGGGGCTTGGAATCCCACAAATGGCTGTCTCAACTCAGGATACTTCTCCATTTCGACCATCTATTGTGAAGGCTACTTCCATTTTATGGCAAGCAATGCGATTTTACCAAATGCAGGGACAATCGGAGGAACAACTACGTTTTGTGTCGGCACTACGTCCGCTTTAACGTCAAACGGTTTAACTGGTGGCACTTGGTCGAGTTCTAATACTGCCGTTGCAACGATTAGTGCATCTGGCATTGTTACGACTGTTTCGGCAGGAACTTCGACAATTACTTACACCGTTTCAGCCAATGGTAATTCGGCAAATACCTCGACAAACATAACTGTCAATGCGTTACCAAATGCGGGAACAATTGCAGGAACAACAACCCTTTGTGTTGGCACAACGTCGGCTTTAACGTCAAATGGTTTGGCAGGTGGCACTTGGACGAGTTCTAATCCTGCCGTTGCAACGATTAGTACAACAGGCGTTGTCACCAGCGTTTCCGCAGGAACATCCGCCATAACTTATGCCGTTTCGGTAAATGCTTGTTCAGCAAATACATCGGCAACGATAACTGTCAATGCGTTACCAAATGCGGGAACAATTGCAGGAACAACAACCCTTTGTGTTGGCACAACGTCGGCTTTAACGTCAAATGGTTTGGTAGGTGGCACTTGGTCGAGTTCTAATATAGCCGTGGCCTCGGTGAGCGCAACGGGCGTTGTCACCAGCGTTTCCGCAGGAATATCCACGATAACCTATGTTGTTTCGGCTAATGGCTGTTCAAAAAGCACATTTGCATCTGTTTCGGTCAATTCGCTACCTAATGCCGGGACAATTTCAGGGAAAACGAGTTTCAAGATAGGTACCATATCTACCTTGACCTCAAATGGTTTGGCCGGAGGTTCTTGGACCAGTGCGAATAACGCTGTTGCAACCGTGAGCTCAACGGGTGTTGTCACCGGGATTTCGATAGGGACAGCGGCAATTTCTTATACCGTTACTGCAAAGGGCTGTTCGGCTAACGCAACAAAAAACGTGACTATAACAGCGGTAAATACGTCCATCATAATTCGTGCAAGAAGCGTTGGAACAGCGGGTTGCAACATGACAGTTGAGGTAATGAACAGTTCCGCACCAACTGGCGGAACAGTATTGCAAAGCAAAAATTTCAGTAATTTGTCAACCACTTTTGCTAACTACACATTTACAGCTACAGGCGCAGTAAGTGCCAACAGAATTCGTGTACGGTATACAAACGACATTTCTAACCGAGATATGGAAATTGATTACACCACTGTTGGAGGAATAACATGTCAAACGGAGGCAAACAGCACCTATGAAATCGGCGTTTGGACAAACGCAACGGATGGTTGCAGCGTAGGTGGCTATTACAGCTCGAGTATTTTGCAGTGCACAGGCTATGTTCATTATCTGACAGCTATTCCACCGAGCATAATTCCTAAAATAGGTGGTTCAGGTACTACCACCAATACTTCGTTGAAATTGTATCCAAACCCAGTCTCTTTTTCCAGAGATATAACGCTATATCTAAATGCAATAGATAAACAAGACCTATATTTGCATTTTTTTGATATGAGAGGTCAACAAGTATATTATTCGCATCAGTCAATGGTGGAGGGTGAGAATATGTTGATAATTCCTGCTTCTATACCCAAAGGCGCTTATTTATTGTATGCAACTTATGGCAACAAGGTAGAAACACTTAAATTCATTGTGACAGATTAAGTAAGGCTGTGTGCAGTTTTTAAACTGAGCCTAAATATTTTGAGTTTAAATAAACTGAATATACAAAGAGTGCAAAATACATCTAACGGCTAATTTATCAACACATGAATTAGCCGTTGTTGTGTGAAGGCCAAACTAGACGGGGTGACGGTTAGTGCGACCTTCAGACTGTACAAAACAATAATCAGTTATTATTTTTGATTAGTGTTTATTTTAAGCAATCAAAGATGGTTTTCGGCAACCCATAGTCCAAAGGGAAATTCTAGTCCAATAACATATAAAATTAACAGAATTTAAGTATTGTTCTTTTTTACAAAATACGGGTGCATTGGCATCTTACCTAAATCTCTGATTCTATCTTTTTATTAGACGAACTCTTTTTACCTATTTTCTGTCTTTTGAATGGCTATTTTCCATTTTACGAACTTTATATTAGCCTGAAAAGTAAAGTCAACTTGACTATTTTTGTCTCTCAACCCAGTAAAAAAGAGGGAACAATTGTAACTATTCACGACTTGAACTTTGCTCAAAGGCAGAATAAACAGTTTATTGCCAATGGAATACAGGAGTTTGATTTTGGTATATAAACAGCTAATTATCTAATTTTTATGAATTTTAAATTCCTTTCAGCCCTTTTCTAATCTTCTTTTGGAGCTACTCTTTCAGTCAACAGTTACCCGTAGATCGCTTCAAAAAACTCGAATTTCAGCCCGTCGCTCCCGACATTTCGGCAGCTCTGAAAATTCCCTTCCTAGATGGCCAGTTTTATGGACTCTCTGATGCACGCGGCAAGATTTTAGTCTCACCAAAATTTGAGGACATCCAGATGCCCGACCGCGAATTGCCCGTTTTTGCTGGAAAGATAGAAGGGAAATGGACGTTTTATGACTACGAAGGTAGTCGTGCACTCCCTTTTTCGACCGATCAAACATGGCAAATGGCAATCGGTTGGGAGCGGGTTAGCTTTCATTTTCATGAAAACACGGCCCATGTGGAGGAGCTGATGAGTTGGATTAAAGAGCCGCAGCCATCGTATTTTATCGATCCTTCCGGCGAGTCAAAATCGGCGAACCGTTTTTACTTTTTGCAACCGAAAACGCGACCTCCTTTTCGTTCTTGGTTCAAACCGGATCATATTCATTTCATCCGCCGGAAGCGAGACCGATGGTTAATGGGTTCATTTACGAACGATAATCAGCATGGAAACCTCAAAATCATGGATGAAAAAGACCGTTTTGGCCTCCTCGACCGTGATGGAAACCTGTTGCAGCCGCCTGTCCGAAATTGTGCGACAATAGGAAGCGAAGAAAAGATCATGATTTTGGACGATCGAGACCTCATCGCCCTGCGTGATGTCTTGCGCGGGTGGGAAACAGCTTTTTTTGTTTAATAATATCGAATCTACACCTGAGCGTGGGCTCTTTTTAGGTGAATTTCTTGAAAATGGCCAGCCGACCCTCATATTTTCCATTGATTCCTCGGGTCGAGTTTTGCCTATTGAGGGTATGACAAGGGCTGAATAGCTCGAAAAAGTGCCAAAAAGTGCTAAAAAACAACCCAATTTTCAGATTTTATGGGACACTGCGCGCGCCGTTGTGCTCGACAAACTGACAGGCGAAGAACTTTTTCGCCTCGAAAACAGGCGAGTCGGTGACGCGGGCGCAGGCTTTTTTGAGGTCCAAAAAGGTAAAAAATACGGCTGGCTTGACTCGAAAGGGAAGGTCTTGATGCCCATCGAATTCGACCAATTGATTGCCATTTGGCCCGATCGGCGTATGATCGGAGTCAAAAATAACCTCGCTGGGCTGTTCGACATGGAAACGGGGCAAGAACTTTTGCCGGTCATGTTTCGAAATTTAACACGCGTAGCACGGACATTCGGGCATGGCGCAGGATTTCAGATTCACCATGAAAAAACTTGGATTGCGGCCACCAAAGACCTCGAAATCGTGGGACAAAAAGGACCGAATGTGCCCATCAAAAAAAATGATTCTCAACTTTCGCAGACTGCCCCAGCAGCAGCTCGGGCAGATTTTGAAAAGGCTGAATTGCCCGAAATCTTCACAGATTTCACGCCAATTATGGGCGAAAAATGGTTGCACATTTTCCGCTCTGATGGGCAATATATCACCTCGATCGAAACAGGACTGGCGAGAGTCGAGCCACAATTTTTCTCGCACAACGAGCCTTTTTTGGATGACTCGAACGAAATTTTCACGGGTTTTGCTAAAGTTATACCAGCAACTGGCAAAGCTTTTTGGGTGCGGCTTTCGGATGGGTTGGTTTATAAAAATGAGACGTCTTTAGCAATTGGCATTTGCGCAAATCTTTAAAATGAATTTCAGCAATAAATTCGCGTACTTTGAAACTCGATCAGTGTATAAGCCTTAATGCCCTGACAGAAAAGATATCAAACACAACAAAACAATTAACAGTTTATGAATACTGCAGGAGTAAAGGAAATATCATTCAAATTACTATTGGTTTTATTATCGGCAGTAATTCTGTTTCATGTGTGCATCATTACCAAGCTAATTCCATACAACATAGCCTGGGGTGGCAGACTGGAAAATGATAAGCAAATGTATGTTTTTGAGAGCCTTTCAATTTTAATAAATCTTTTTTTAATATCAGTCTTATGGATCAAAAACAGGTCAATCAATCACAGATGTTCACAAAAACTGTTAAACAACTTACTTTGGGCTTTCTTTACTTTATTTTTAATCAATACTATCGGCAATATTTTTGCCAAAACCAACTTCGAAAAATATTTTGCGATTCTGACCTTTGTGTTCAGCTTATTGATTTATACGATAATAAAAGAGGAACAACAGAATGGAATGAGTGAAACCAATTAGTGATACAAACAACACGAGATGCTTGCGTTGAATACTAGATATATTTTTTTGATTGACGGATTGGGAGCAGTAATAACTGCCTTTTTTCTGATCGCTGTCTTAAGGCCTTTTGAAACGTATTTTGGGATGCCAAAAGACGTACTAGAAGTACTTTCACTCATTGCTTTATTTTTAGCTATGTACTCTTTTGCTTGTTTTCTGTTTTATGATAAAATTTCACCCAAATATTTATTGCCAATCATTATTGCCAATACAAGCTACAGTTTATTGACTGCGGTTATGGTTTTTTTTAACTTCAACCGTCTTACGTTTTTAGGTTTTAGCTACTTTGTCGTTGAGATAGTTATAATTTGTGGCATAGTGTACTTTGAATTGGAAGCATTCAAAAGAAGTAGATACTAGATTTGTGTTTGACAGATTGGAAAAATGGAATTTATTAAATTTTGCTTTGTTTTCAATATTTGAAAATCTGTTAAAATTTTCTATTAGCAATCTCAGCCGATGGCATAAGTTCAGTACACAATAGGCAAAGCTTTTGGACATTCAACGAACCATCAACAACAGATATCTTGAAATATATAACACGATCGGTCTGGATATTATCATTGGTAAGTTTGTTCACAGATACTGCCAGTGAAATGCTGTATCCAATTATGCCAATTTACTTAAAGTCGATTGGATTTTCAATTGTACTGATAGGAATACTGGAGGGGTTTGCGGAAGCAACAGCAGGTTTGAGCAAGGCTTATTTTGGAAAACTATCCGATATTTCGGGCAAAAGAGTACCTTTTGTTCAAATGGGCTATGCCCTCAGCGCAATTTCCAAGCCGATGTTGGCGATGTTTATTTATCCCCTTTGGATTTTCTTTGCCAGAACAATTGACCGTTTAGGAAAAGGGATCAGGACAGGCGCAAGGGATGCAATACTGTCAGACGAAGCGACGGCAAAAACGAAAGGCAAAGTCTTTGGCTTTCATCGTTCAATGGACACATTAGGTGCAGTAATTGGGCCATTACTGGCTTTGGTCTATTTGTATTATTTTCCCCAAGACTACAAAACACTCTTTTTTATTGCTTTTGTTCCTGGCTTATTGGCGGTTTTGGCTTCGCTATATTTGAAAGACAAAACAACGAATGAGTTCAAACCAAAAGAAAGAACAGCATTTTTTTCATTTCTTAAATATTGGCAAGTAAGCCCATTAGAATACAGAAAATTAGCCATTGGACTCCTAGCTTTTACACTCTTCAATAGTTCAGACGTTTTTCTGTTATTAAAAGCTAAACAGTCAGGACTTGACGACACTATGGTCATTGGCGTATATATATTTTACAATCTTATTTACGCATTGTTTGCCTTTCCCCTTGGCATCATTGCCGATAAGGTAGGATTAAAAACCGTATTTTGTGGTGGGCTCATATTGTTTTCAGTGGTTTATTGGGGTATGTCATTCAACAATAACTTGTACGTGTTTTTGGGACTGTTTTTTCTTTACGGTATTTACGCTGCTGCAACAGAAGGAATTTCAAAAGCGTGGATCACAAATATTACAGATAAAAAAGATACTGCGACAGCAATCGGCACATTTACCGGACTTCAAAGTATTTGCACCATGTTAGCAAGTTCATTGGCTGGATTTATTTGGTTTCAATATGGAGCAGAAACAACTTTCTTAATAACTGCAATTGCCACATTCATCGTTTTGTTATACATTTTGACAATCCCCAAACCAGAAAATGTAAGCAATTGAAAAATCAGACAAAGTGATCAAAGTTAGAGCAGGCGAACAAACAAAATTGGAAAACATGTTGCTTTGTTGATCAGCTCAATACTTAAGACTTATCACTAAAAAAGATTAGGTTTGTGAACCAAATGAAATACTTGGCCATGATCTACTTCTTGTAATGAATTGTCAATAAATAATTTATGACATTTGAGGAAGCTTACAATCTGTACAGCAAGTTGGTTTATAACCTCGCTTTGCAATATGTTCAGAACTCAGAAGATGCAGAAGAAATCACACAAGACGTTTATGTTGCAGTTTACAAATCCTTGCCATCATTTCATCAGAAAGCAGAACTGAAAACTTGGATTTATCGGATTGCAATCAATAAATCATTGGATTTTATTAAGGCCAAAAACCGCAAAAAGCGATTTGCCATCATAACTTCCATTTTTAATGAGTCTAGTCTTGAAATAAAAAACTTGACACAGGAATTCAATCACCCCGGATTGTTAATGGAACAAAAAGAGGAATTAGAAATCTTGTTCAACCACATAAATCTATTGCCGTCTAATCAAAAAACGGCTCTGATTTTGAGTAAAATTGAGCAAAAAACTCAACAAGAGATTGCCGAGATCATGAGATTGTCCATAAAAGCGGTTGAGTCATTATTACAAAGAGCCAAAACAAGTCTTGCAACAAAATTGAAATCAAACGAAGGAAAGAAATTATAATGTCGTCTATTAAATAATTAACACAAAAGAAAAATGGAAGATATTCTGAAGCCATTGGAAACAATACAACAAGTTGAACTGCCCTCTAACATTTACAAACAAATACATGCCAGAATAGAATCTGAATTGGATAATCGATTGTCAAATAAGGCATTCTTATCCATGGCTGCAGCTTTTCTTGTTCTAGTCTCATTGAATATTTTAATTGTTTTGAACCTGAACACTTCAAGAGATATTGATCAGAACACTGCCAAATACATTTATCTAATTTCCGATAACAGTATATACTAATGGACAAAACAAAATTCCTGACTATTGTAACTATTGGCTTGTTTATTAGTAATTTGTTGTTAATTGGCTATATTTTTTTAAATAAAAACGGAGAACTAAAACGTGAAGGACCTAAAAGGTATATTGCTAAAAAACTTCATTTAGATGCTGATCAAATTTCAAAATATGAACAAATGATCAAGCTGCATCGCATTGAGATTCGGCAGCAGGATTCATTGATTCTTGTCGCCAAAACCAAACTGTACAATTGCATCAATTCCAATAATTTCACTCTAAAAGATTCTTTGGTCAACAATATAGGTGGTTTGCAGATGGCAATAGAGCGGGTTCATTATGCGCATTTTTTGGACATCAAGAAATTGTGCAGAACAGATCAACTTTCAGATTTTCAAGGTTTACTCGCAGAAATGCCCAAACTTTTTTCAGGTCGAAAACCTCCTCACAAGCATTGAAATCCTTTGGTTTAACAATCTTATGCCTGCTATTTTTAATAGATGCATCTGGTCAGGTTGGGGAAGTTGTAAAAATTTCATTCCGAACAGTATATGGCAATAAAGCAATTATTTTGAACGATTCGTCCTATATGCATGAAATTGATAATTTGATCAAATTCGAGTCTCTCAAATTCTATATTTCAAATATTAATTTATACCAAAATGAATCAATTACATATTCCGAAAAATACAGTTTTCATTTGATTGACATATCGGATACTTCGTCCCAAATTATTTTACTTAATCTCCCGAGTGGCTTAGATTTTGATAAAATTCGTTTCAATCTTGGCATTGATAGCACAACCAATGTGGCCGGTGCTATGGGCGGTGATTTGGATCCTACAAAAGGAATGTACTGGACCTGGAAAAGTGGTTACATCAATTTCAAAATGGAAGGATCCTGTTCCCAATGCCCAAGTTCAAATAGGGATTTTGAACTGCATTTGGGAGGATATCAATATCCTTTTTATGCACTTCAGCAGATAGAATTGGAGACACATACCAAAAGGAATTTGAATCTGTGCTTAGACATGAAAAAGTTTTTCAGCAAAATTGATTTGAAAAAACAAAAATCCATCATGTCTCCGAGTAGGGAAGCAGCTTCCATCTCTGATCAACTAGCTAAATGTTTTAGGATAGAATGAAAAAGTGTGTTTTCCTTTTGTTGAGTTTGGCTTTCTTATCTTTCGTTATTCATGAGAGCAAATTTACAGTTCCGGTAAATTTCCCTAAACCTATATATGATTTTTCAAGAAATACTTTAACTGAGGACAAAATCCTGCTGGGGAGAACATTATTTTACGATCCAATATTATCAAAAAGCAATACTATTTCATGTGAAAGTTGCCACTCGCCTTTTTCATCTTTTACGCATGTAGATCATTCTTTGAGTCATGGCATTCATGACAGTATAGGCATCAGAAATTCTCCAGCATTATTTAATTTGGCATGGCAAAAATCGTTCATGTGGGACGGATCTGTCAATAATTTGGACATGCAGGCTTTGGCACCTATTTCACATCCAGCTGAAATGGGAAGCTCAATAAATGAAGTGGTTTCAAAGTTAAATGCATCTACAAAATATCGAAAACTATTTTTTGGTGCTTATCAGGATAGTCTCGCTACCGGAGAAAGAACGCTAAAAGCCATTTCACAATTCCTACTTACTTTGGTAAGTGCCAATTCGAAATATGATCAAATGATTAGGAAGGAATTGAATTTTACAGAACAGGAAAAGAGAGGATATTTGTTGTTCAGAAAAAACTGTTCGTCCTGTCACAAAGAACCAATGTTTACCAATAATAGTTTTGAAAACAATGGGCTGCCCGTGGACATCAAGCTAAAAGATATTGGAAGAATAAAAATAACTGCTAATCCGAGTGATTCCTTGAAATTCAAGGTGCCTTCGCTTCGAAATATTGAATACACGTACCCGTATATGCACGATGGAAGATTTAAAAAACTTTCCGAAGTTTTAAATCATTATACCAATGGAATTCAAAATTCGAAGACCTTATCCAATAAATTGAAACATGGTGTAGTCCTGTCTTCGGATCAAAAAGCAGATATCATCAAGTTTCTGTTGACACTATCAGACAAGGAATTTGTTTTCAATAAAAACAATCAATTTCCAAGCTAATTTTTTGCTCCAGCGAAGGATGGGTTAGAAATTGTCGTCCAATTAATTTTAACCAACTTAAAAAAAATGAGAACAGCAATTTTAACATTCACTTCCTTTTTGGTAATTGTTTTTGCACAGGCACAAACGAATCCAGCCATCACTTCATGGCTTCAAAACAACACCGTAACTGCGCGACATTATATTGCTGGCAATTCAACCCCAATCAATGATGCTGCACTTGTCAATGTTCAAACTGTACAGTACTCAGATGACAATGTATATATCAACACCACTGGATTGCCCAGTTATGTAACTGGTCCATTTCTAGACGGAAATCCTTCGTTGGCTACCAATCAAAATGCTATTTTCAAATTTCCTTTGAATCCTGTCAAGAATAATGGAGCGCCTACCAATACAACGGGTGGAAATATTGGTGTCTTTATCAATGGAGTTGCTTTATTTGATTACAGAGATGGAGTCGCATGGAATAACACAACTATGGCATTGTGCGGCGGGCCTGGTAACCCACCTTGTCCAGGAGGCATGGGAACAACACAAAATTGGAACAGAGACGCAATACTTGCCGAGAGAGGTGGTTTTGATTGTGCCAAAGCGCATCCGGCTATGGGCAATTACCACCACCATCAAAATCCCAGTGCTTTCAATTTGGATTTGGTAGTCATCTCAAATATTTGCAATTTGTATAACGCAGATGGTTTATACGCTATTGATAGCACGGTTCATTCTCCACTGATTGGTTATGCTTATGATGGGTTTCCAATTTATGGTGCTTTTGCCTATGAGAATGCTGATGGAAGCGGACCCTTAGTAAGAATGAAATCAAGTTATTCCTTGAACACAAATACTACAAGAGCACTTGGACCCAATGTGAGCGCTGCTTATCCTTTGGGTTACTTTAGGGAAGATTATTTTTATACCGCCACTACTGCTGCAACGCCGGATTATTTAGACGAACACAATGGCCGTTTTTGCATAACTCCAGAATACCCGGCAGGAATCTATTGTTATTTTACTACAGTAGATGCGGACTGGAATTCTGCTTATCCCTATGTAGTTGGCCCGAGTTTTTACGGAACTAAAGTTGCTGCAAAAGTGACAACCATTACAGAACCCGTCATGACCTACACCCAATCAACCACAAGTACAGAAACTCTGAAATTGGAAGATGCTCAAGTAAAAGTATTTCCCAATCCTACTAGTGAATTGTTGATCATTCAGTTGATTGACATCAACAAAGAAAATCTAAGGGTAGAACTTTTTGACTTGAATGGCAGGTTGGTTGAAAGTACAAATTTGCTTCAAGGCAGTACGATCGCTTATTTTGATACCCAAACAGTTTACAATGGGCAATATTTGATCAAGATTTCAAATGGAAAAAATGTAATTACGAAGAAAGTTATTGTCAACAAATAGCGTTTTACTGGCACTTAAGTCAAAGAAAGGGTGAATAGTTTTCGAATTGTTCATCCTTTTGCATACATCAGAGCTTGCAGAATTGTGTAATTAGTTTTTCTGAATCCAATCCAACAACATGATGGTTAGATTGAAATATGCTTGAATGTTGAACTACAGCAGTTCTATTTATTTTCACCACACTTGAAATTTACCTTTCGTTGTAAAGGATATCTAAAGCCTAAAGAAAGCATCCATTTGTCAGAGGCTGTTTGAATATCTATGTTGAACATAATTGTATGGTTCAACCCTAGGGAGATGGAACCATATCCAATCCCCAATTCAGGACGGTAATACGTATGATTAATCCTAGTATCTAGATGTCTTTGAGAGCCAAATTGGGTGAGCTTTATCAAAAATGGAGCGGTAACTTGAATTAAATTAAAAGAATGATATACTATTGGTTTTTTACCGTTAAAGTTTTTACTCAAAGAGTAGGAAAACGCACCAAAGGCAGTGCTTTTATTCTAGTGAGGTCTTTGGGTTGAGAATTGTTTTTTTATGCCATAATAAGGTGAGAATTGGCTAAAGAGTGTAAATCCAACCCCAAACCAAAAATCTTTAACGTTGTTGGTGATCAATTCTGGAGCAAATCCCCTTCTGGTATCTTTGTTTCGGAACTTTTTTAGCTCTTGGTATTCTTGGTCATAGAGTGGATGTTTAACTTCTAAGCTGTGCATAAAATCCAATCTGGCTAAGCTTATAGCCTAAAGACAATCATCACAAATCAATATGGCTTTATCAAAATTATCCATTATTTCCTGATCTTCAGGCATTTGAATCCTGACAATATAGCATCTTTTATAAATGTCTTGTCTGGAAAATTTCCGTATAAAATCAATCTTTGAAGCCATTACACTCAATTTGTTTTCAGGGAAGTTTAATTGAATGGTATCCTCTAAAAGCTGTAAAGGAAGGTAGCTTTTCTTCAGCTTCGCATTTTTTTCAGCCTCACGAAGTATAGGTTTTAAAAATTTGTATTCAGCTTTTAGTGCATTGCCTATTGCAAAAATAAAAATCAATAAAGTGCAAAATATGTAAGATTAAATAGGTTTTTAATTTAAAAAAATTTGCACAAATATATTTAAAATTATAAGCTGGACAACGGTTAAACCTTCGAGATGGTCTTATATTGAATTAGTAAATTTTATGATGAAACTTACTATTCTGAACACAGAAATCGAAATAATCAGTCCAGCATGAAATTTAATGCCAACAAACAAGAAAATCTGGAATCAAGATATGCTTTAATATCAAATTTGTAATTTAAATTTACGGGAATATGAAAAAAGCTTCACTTTGGATTTTAACGATTTTAATGATTGTCTCCAATCTTTCAGCAGCTGACTTCTATGTTTCTGCAAATGCATCAGGAAACGGAAATGGCAGCCTAAACAGCCCTTGGAAATTACAAGAAGCAATGAGTTCCCCATTGGCCCTCATGAATCCTGTTGACACGGTTTGGATATGGATTCTAGAGGGTAACTACACCAATAACTTTGATAGCCAAACTTCCTTCAATTGCTTTACAAATGGCAAACCAAATGCGCCCATCATCTTTAGAAATTACAAGAATCAGAAAGTGGTGATTGACGGAGACTTGCCATACACCATTTATTTTGCCTTTGGGAATTGCAGTTACACATGGTTATGGGGTTTGGAGATTTTGAATTCAAGTACCAAAGATCGAGATCACTCTAATATTGACAGATTAGGCAATATCGCCTGTTTAGCAGAAAACATAAAATTTATCAACTTGATTGTCCACGATTTAGGGAGTGGGCTTGATTTGTGGAAGACTTCTAAGAATTCGGAAAGCTACGGATGCATCATCTACAATATTGGGAACAATCTTTCGAATAACGGTAATTGGGAAGGGCACGGACATGGAATGTATTTGCAGAATGACACTTTTGGTGTTAAGAACATTCATGACAATATCATTTTCAATGCTTTTGGTTACGGTGTCAAAGTATGGCAAACAACCACTGCGTCTGCCTTGGGTAATTTTGATATCCAAAGAAACATTGTTTTCAACAGTGGTGCGCCATCAGAGAATTTAGGAGGAGTAGGCAATAACTACAGGACACACAATTTCTTTGTAGTAACAAATGGACAAAACAATCCAGTCAAAAACACAGTAATCAAACACAATTTGACCTATTCAGGAACCAACACTCCACGTCCACCAGTCAATGCCTTTGGGCTAAACTTCGGAGTAAAAAACATGACTTTGGACAGCAATGTTTTGACCGGTCAACTGAGGTTGGGATACAATAATACTCCTGTCTTTGATGCAACTGTTCAAGGAAATACAATCGTAGCAGGTATCCCAACTGCCTATGGTTATTATCTTTGGGGGTTTTTAGAAGCTGATTTTATTCAAAACACTTATATTCCTACTCCCCTTGCTACAGGACTTGAGTATTTCATTTATCCCAATAAATACGAAGCTGGAAGGTCGCATTTGGCTGTTTACAATTGGGATGGAGACGCATCAGTTGCTGTTGATATTTCTGAGTCTGGTTTACAATCGGGTGATATATTTGAGTTGGTGAATGTGATGGATTATCACAATGATATTATTACTGACACACTCAGTTCATCCGGTATTATTGCAGTGAACATGCAAGACCACAGCTTTTCAGAAGTAATCGGTTCACAAAAAAACTCTGTTTCACAATTTCCTTTTTTTGGAGCCTTTGTGATTCGTAAAATTGGAGAAACCAGTACTACAGGCATTTCCGAAATTAAAAATAATACCCAGTTGAATATTTTTCCAAATCCAACGAGCAACGGTTTTAAGCTCAGCTTTCTGATAGCTAGTTCAGGGTGTTATGATGTTACCCTTACAGACATTGTTGGCAAAACGACTTTAATCCAAAGAAAAGCCTATTTCGATACAGGAAACCAGGAAATTCAAATGGATCCAAAAGATTTAGAGAACGGCATATATTTCATTAGAATAGAAGGTCAACAATCTGTATTCAATGGAAAGCTTGTACTTAATAAATAAAAACATCTCGAATCACAGGTTAAAAACTGATTGGACAAGCTGAGTTTTCTGGATTGCGCAGCACCAGCCGTGGCCAGAAATGAGCACTGAGACCAAGTCTTTCGTTAGATATCTCAATTGCAAGAATGACGAATAAAAATCAGGGTCTTCAATCTTTCGGACTAGATTCTAGAGTCTCACATGTTAATCTAGGTTCAAAGATTTTTATCCATGTATTCTTCTTTACAGCTTTATCTGGTGTTTGCACCGCGTATTTGAATCGAACGCAGTACTTTCGTGTCTTGTAAAACGATCCAAACTGCTCATTATGTCAAAATTTAAGCCGAAAAACTACGAAAATCTGACCATTGTTGACATGGCTGAGAAGGGGATTGGGGTTGCAAAAACCGAGACAGGCGAGGTGATCTTTGTTGAAAAAGCGGTCCCTGGAGATATTGTCAATGTGTATTCCCCTAAGAAAGTTAAAGGCACCAGACGCGGCGTAGTAAGCGAATTCATCAAATATTCGGATGACCGTGTAGAGCCTTTTTGCAAACATTTTGGAACATGTGGTGGATGTACTTACCAACATTTGGATTACTCGGCTCAACTTAAGGTGAAAGAAAAAATGGTGAGCGATGCACTTATACGTATAGCCGGTATAGCTCCTGAAACCATCGAAACTATTTTACCCGCTCCAGCTACACAATACTATCGCAACAAACTAGATTTTGCAGCTTCCGAATTGCGTTGGCTAACACCCGAAGAAATCAATACGACAGAAAAATTTGAACACAATGTTATCGGGTTTCATAAACCTGGTGTGTTTGATAAAATTCTGCCCATAGATCATTGCTATCTTCAGGCTGATCCAAGCAATCAGTTGAGACTTTCCATGTTTGCAACCGCCACG
>JBBQJT010000034.1:0-39669 GCA_038326165.1 Chitinophagales bacterium
GTCCAACTACAAGCATCTCTAGTATTGAAAAAACATCTCCAATAAGCATTTATCCCAATCCAAGTAATTCTATCTTGAATATTGAAAGTATCACTCCAATTTCCGAAGTGATTATTACCAATACATCAGGACAAATAGTATATAAAAATTCATCGAATATAAAAAATGTAAACATGTCAGATTTTACAAATGGGGTATATTTTATTTCTGTAAAACAAAAATCAGACATGAAAGTATACACACTTAAATTTATCAAAACAGACTAAAAACTTCTGCTAACAGCGTTAATCCTTGCATAACCCTCCCCAAAACACAAAATCTCTATTTTTAGAGCGTAAAACGACTTCAATAGAGAGGTTTTAAGGCACCTAATTATATTGAATGCTAATTTGGTTCCTAAGTTTTGGGGTGCTTAAAATTGAAGTGTGGGGCTTTGGAATTGGAATTTTAAACCCAATATAAATCTTAAATCCTTGCCAAATAAAAAAAACAGCTTAAAACGCTTGTAAATAAGCTAAAATAAGCTGATTTTGGTGGCTTGAGTCAGATTTTAGACGGACTGAAGCTAATGGCCAGATTATAGAACAACATGTTATAATTATAAAAAATGATAGACATTGAATACATAAAACAATTAAGAAAACCAACCAAGGAGAACCCTTTGAGAATACTTATGAGTGCTTGCTTAACAGGGTTAACATGTGGCTATGACGGTACAGCAAATGGTGAATACCCAAGCGCTTTAAAATTATTGACCTATGACACAATAAAAATAATAAAGTTTTGCCCAGAGGAATTCTCATTTGGGACACCTAGAGAAATTTGCGATATTCACGGAGGGACAGGTCTTGACGTATTGAATGGAAATGCAAAAGTCCTAACAGAAACTGGCAAAGACTGGACAGCAGGAATGATAAAAGCTTCCGAAAAAATCCTTGCGATTGCAAATAGGGAAAATATCGACCTGGCTGTAATGATGGATATCAGTGCAGCTTGTGGTAGTCAAGTAATTTATGACGGAAACAGATTTTCTGACAATAATTTTTATCAAATAGGTGCAGGCGTTTGTGCTGCTCAATTAATTAGAAATGGTTTTAAAGTTATCAGTCAACGCGACTTTGCATCGCTAGAAATTCTATATTCAACTGTTGACAAAATGCACCAAATTGACTTGGCACAAAAAGACCATCATGAAATTGACTGGTATAAAGACTATTTTAAAGTAAAATGACAAAAGAAATGCTAAGTACTAAATCTAGAATAACAAGAATTTCGTTGATTGCAAAGCCCATGCAACAACACAAGCGGAGCGAACTGGTGCGTGTCAATAAAAAAGAAAAGATTTGCGAATAAGCCAAGCTTAAATCCTTGTGATAAATTTCATCAGGATTCAAATGTTGGGATTAATTCTAGGACTGACTCGTCCATTATTAGTTTACTATGCCGAGCCTTTTGCGGTGGCATTTCTTCTTGATACCCATCATTAACTGAAGCCTAACTGGTCCTATATTTTGTGTCATTTTCTTTTTTTCTATTAACTTAATGCTGTATGGGATTCCTTCTAGGACTTTTATTACTTATATTTACTCATGGTTTAAATAAGTTTTTTGACAGTTTGATGTTGTAGAAATAATAAATGATCCGAAAAATGATCACATTTTTGAATATGCTATTATTGATATCATTTCTATCTTCCATATTTTGTGCTTGCAATCAAAATAATGTAATGCGACTGATGTCAAAAACACCTAAATTAGAATTTGTAAAACCTGATAATTACAAAGTTTTAAACGATTATCAGAAAGACGTGGTCTATTTATCTGCTCTGATACAACAAACTTATCCACGGCTCGATGCAAAACTTGAAATTGTTAGCTTCCATACAAAGAAAAATGAGCTGATTAGTGCGCTGGCCAACACAAATTCAGATTATGATTTTTCGATAAAACTAAAAAGATACCTTGCCTTATTGAGAGATGGTCATTCTAATTTTTCAGATAGAGGACTTTATTCAAAAGACAAAAAACACTTTGGTTGGTCCCTCTTTTACGAAGGGAAAGATTGGAGAATTAGTTCTATCGACAAGTTAGCAGATTCGTCCATTGTTGGTGCCAAAGTTGTTTCGATTGAAGGATACACCATGAAAGAAATAGAAGCCTGCGTAAGAGATTTTGAAAGTGCAGAAAATCAGCATTTCTCAAATTTTCAATTTCAATCTAAGGTGCGCTATCCAAAATATTGGAATGCACTGGGTATAATTGACAAGGAGGATGAAATTTCATTTAACGTTGAATTAAACAATAACATAAAAACTATAAAACTTCAAGCAAAAGATAAGTTACATTACTACCAAATCAAAAAAAAGAAAAAGGAATTTGCATTTACAAGCAAGCAAAACAATGGTTATTCTTATAAGATTGACTCAACTGAAAATTTTGCTTATTTACAAATGAATACTTCGCTTGATTATGTCTCTATTAAAAGTGAATTGAAAAATTATACGAATTTTTTTGTTCGTCCAGCGGCTAAAGTTTTTTTGAAAAAACAGAAGAAGGATGCATTAAATTTTGGGGAGGTATTACAATCATTGTTTGGTGAAATGTATAAAAAAGGGATTGATAATCTTATTGTTGATTTGCGAAACAATATGGGAGGAGATGAACGAACTGGAAAACAATTAATTTGGTACATAACAGAAAATACTAACATCGTGGGATTTCAAGATTATTTACAAGTTTCAGAATTTTTTAAAAAGACAGCCAAATCTGACTTTAAAAAATACAATGACTTGTACTCAAAAAAATATGGAAAGCAATTGCCAAATGGAGAAATAAATTTGACAAAAGAGTTTTTTTTTCAACCCTATTTTTATGAGATTACTCAACCAGGCAGTCCCTATTTATTAGATCATTCTATACCAACATTCAAAGGTAATGTTTACGTTATGATTGGCCCTAAAACGTTTAGTGCTGGCCAATATCTAGCCACTATATTAGCAGACAACAAATTAGCAAAACTAGTCGGCACGCCCAGTGGAAATAAACCTACTTGTCAAACAGGTGCATCACTCTTGAAGTTGCCAAACACTAAAAAAATCATTACCATGTCCTATACTTTTGGCGAACGCCCTGACAAGAGCAAAAATAATGAAGACAGCCTAAATCCTGATTTTGAAATCTATCAAACATTTGAGGATGTAATCAATGGAAAAGATATTCAATTTGAATATATTGTCAAAGAATTGATAGAATAGCGAGGTTTAACAATAAGCAGAATGCCACTAAACGGGTTAGTTGCATTTGTAAATAAGGTGTATAACAAGACAAAACAAAATGATGAAACGAAACATTTGCCTATTTTTTTTATTGACAGCATTTACCAGGTTAAACGCTCAAAATGGAGTTTTAGACCCTTCTTTTGGAATAAATGGAAGTGCTGTTATAGATGTTGGTAATTCGGACAACATTTCAAAGTCCATAGCTATACAACCAGATGGAAAAATTTTGTTAGCAGGTTATGCTTCAACTTCCATCAATCTTTTTAGTCTCGTACGTCTGAATCCAGACGGTTCGCTTGACAATTCTTTTGGTACCAACGGAATTGTCACTACCACATTCCCATTTACCAGCATTGCCTCTAGTTTAGTTTTACAGAATGACGGAAAAATTATTGCAGGTGGACATACTTGGGGAGGCAAATACAATGAATTTGCGCTGGTTAGATATAATAGTGATGGAAGTCTTGATGCAACTTTTGGTAATTTCGGTCTTGTAACCACTAGCTTTTTGAATAAAAGTGGAATCGGAAGAAGTTTGGTTCTTCAGGAGGACGGGAAAATTATTTTAGCAGGACGTTCTTATTCTGACTTTAACGATTTTGATGACTTTGCGTTGGCGCGCTACAATTCCAACGGAAGTCTAGACACTACCTTTGGTACAGAAGGAATCGTTTTTACAAATTTTGCCATCACTACAGATTGGGTTAATTCTGTAAAGCTGCAATCCGATGGCAAGATAGTTGCGGGTGGATTTTCAGCCAATAGAATGGCATTAGCAAGGTATCTTAATAACGGCAGTCTAGACAATACTTTTGGAATAAATGGTATGGCAACAAATTTGGTCTCCTCCGCATCTCAAGCAGGAATTAATGGATTAGCATTAACCAAAGATGGTATTTATGCGTGTGGATTTTCAATTGATTCTACCAGTAATTCTACCCTTGTAAAGTACGATTATGATGGGAATATTAGTCTTGGCTTTGGTGTAAACGGAATTTTAATCACCAATTTGGCCAAACAAGATTCATACAATGACATTAGGATAAAAGGAGATAAGATAGTTGTTGGCGGAACAGCAAACAGCAACGGTACTTTTAATTTCACCGTGAGCCAATTCGATTTGGACGGAGATCCAGTAACATCATTCGGAACAAATGGCGTGTTTATAGCAAGTCCAAGCAATTTATTCAATCAACTTGAAGCTATTGCAATTCAAGAAGATGGTAATATTTTAGCAACTGGTTTTTGTCAGGATTTTCCGTATGATATTGGTATTGTTAGAGTTCTATCAAATACAATTCTTGCTGTTGATGGGTCTCATTCAAAAAGCGAAACAATCATTTATCCCAATCCAAGCTCTGATTATATATTCATTCAAAGTTCATCATTACGAGATTTTACTGAGGTGAATTTATTAGATACCAAAGGCCAAGTTTTATTGCAAATGAATGGAAAAGATTTAAAATATACCAGAAGTGAATTAAAAATAAATTTACAAATTTATCCGTGTGGTATATATTTTCTTGTCGTCAACAACGGAAAATTTAGCAGTACTTATAAAATAGTAAAAAAATAATTATTCATTGTAACCAGAGTTTATTTGCGCACGAAGCACAAGCAATGATACGAGTGCAGAGAACTGATGAGTGACTTTAAAAAATGGAAAAATTTGTGAAAACCTCAGATTAAAGCTTGGCGTTTAAGTTCATGAAATGTTTACTGTTAGCACTAAAATCAGGAGGGGCCGAACAGTCCCGGCAAAAAATAGGTTCAAAAAGTGGTTGTTATTTATAGCTAAGCTTCAAAGAAGCGATCCGTAGTCTGTGACCTATCAGTTTGGGCTGGAGTGACCACCTTTGAGTGAGCCAAAAAGTTACGCCCCGGCTATTAACTATATACAATGGAAAATAGAAGAAATAAGAACAGTTTTAGGTTTAACCCAAACTCAGCGTTAGACACTGAATCGACGAAATTTTTGGTTATTCCAAAATTTGTCTGGGTTCAATCTCGCAAAAATCAAAGATTTTCGTCGACTCATGGAGCTTTGCTCAGAGTCTGATAGCCTTTGGCTCGTCAGACCCAAAGGGCAAAATCTGCTAATGCGGATTTTGGGTTAAAGTCCTCCCGGCGGACAATTCTTTTTCAAATAGTTGGTGTACAAGCTTGACAAATGCCAGTTGGTGCCTTCGCCTTCTGAAATACTGTGGGTTCGGTTGGGATAAGGCATAAATTGAAATTGTCTATTGTGTTTTATCAATTCGTTTAACAACATTTCAGCATTTTGGTAATGCACATTGTCATCGCCCGTGCCATGTATGTACAATAAATTTCCTTTTAAATTTTTCGCATGGCTGATGGGGGATCCATTTACGAAATCATCCATATTATCCTGAGGCAATCCCATGTAACGCTCTTGGTAAATATTGTCATAAGTAAGTTGATTGGCTACCGCTGCAATTGCAATACCGGTCTTATATATTTCAGGATATTGAAACATCAGATTCAAAGTGGCCGAACCACCACCACTCCAACCCCAAACTGCCACCCTAGTTTTATCTACGAAGCTCCATTTTAAAACTTCCTCAGCCGCCATTGCCTGATCTCGAATGTTGATTTTACCAATCTTTCTATAAATGGATTTTCTCCATGTCCTCCCTTTTGGTGCTGGAGTACCACGATTGTCCATAGAAATATAGATGTATCCGTCCTCGGCCATGTCCCCATCATAAAGTGGATTCTGACAACATCCATAAGCATCAGAAACTGTTGCGCCAGCAGGTTCGGTATAAACGTAAAATACGACAGGATACTTTTTGGTGTGATTAAATTGCCTTGGTTTTGACATCCAACCATCCATTTCAATACCATCCTTAGTGATGATTTTGAAGAATTCTGTACCTGATTTTTCTGAATTTAACTTTGGATCAACAACGATACTTTCCTTCGCGTCAATAGGTGATTGACTTTCCACAAAAATCATTTCACTCTTTTTAGGGGTAAAATGGTTTGAAAAAGTGTGTGTCGCAAATTTGCCATTGGTAGAAAAGTCGTAATCATGGGTGCCTTTCATGTCAGCAGGGCTCAGTAATTCCGCACTTTGATTGATAGCAAGTTTGCACCTGTACAAATATCTCTGTGTAGCATTGCTTGGTGATGCCATGAAATAAACCCAGGCATTTAGTGTATCGGTGTATTTGAGATCAATAACATCAAAATCTCCTTTGGTAACAAGTTTTACTGATTTTCCATCAAGCCTTATTTGGTATAGGTGTCTCCAGCCATCTTGTTCAGATGCCCACAGTATCGACTTATTGGAGTTGACCCAAATAAAATTGTTGGTATAGTCAATGGCATAAGTGTTTCCTATTTGAAACAAATCGACCCAAGCTGAATCTGATTCACTATAAATTGATTCACTGCTTCCACTTGCTGCATCTGAAATATAAAGCTTGCTGATGTTTTGCTTGCGATTCAATTGCTGTGTCAACAGATTGTTTGTACCCGGGATAAATTCCATCCTCACAATGTAGTTTTGAAATGGATCGCCCGGAATATTCATCCACGTCGTTTTTCCATCTTCAACATGAACCACAGCCAGCTTGCAGCTGGAGGGATTCTCTCCCACTTTTGGATATTCCAGCGGAATTACTTTTGAATAAATTGCATCGGTATTGTTGATCATACTGAAAGACTTAATTGCACTTGCATCAATCTGCCAATAAGCAATAGATTTGCTATCAGGGCTCCATCTGAAACCATCTCTGCAAGCAAATTCTTCCTCATAAGCCCAGTCGAAAGTTCCATTGATAATTCCGGGCTTACTGACATTAGTAAGCATTTTAATCTCATTATTTGCCAATTGTTCCACATAAATGTTTCTGTTGCTAACATAGGCTACTGACTTTGCATCAGGTGAGATCTTGGCAAACATCAACGAAGAAGATGGAAGTGTTTTCCCTAGTTGAGTCAGTTTATTGGTCAGAATATCCAGTACCCAATAATCCCCACGGGTATTCAAACGCCAGACTTTCTCTGTTTTTGTAAAAATGAGTAGCTTTTGCTGGTCGTCAGAAAAAGCGAAATAGCTGAACTTCAATGGAGACTTAGCCTTAGGAGGAGTCAATTGATCCTGACTTACAATCTTTTTTGCTTTATTCACAGGTAATGTATAGGCTACAATCCCATTATTTTCTATCCGATAATAATCATTGCCATTAGCCGACCATTTTTGCGCCAATACGAATTGCGGGATCGCCAGGCTGATCATTATCAACAAGATTGCAATGAGTCGTTCAATAGGGATAAAGTTCCTGATAGTCATCGATGAATTAATTAAGCGATAAAGATAATGAAGCTCCATGCAAAGCATCAATATTGCTGTGATCTAATAAACTATATTATAATTTCCCCTGTAATCCAATAACCAAAGTTGGGTGTTTCAACACAAAACAAAGCTTCATAGCAATCCGAAAATCATTAATTTTATCAACTCATAAATTTAGCTATGGCCACAGATTGATTGAAATCGAGTTTGTCCAGCTAGAGCTTTTGGTTATACCGACGGGCAATTAATTCTCGTCCCATATATCTAATTATTGTTACTAATCTGTCGGCCTAAGCCACTGTAAGAAATGGTCTATCTACCATTTCACAGTAGAATTACTTTTGGGGCAATGCCAAAAGTGGCAGGACAGCATAAGTCAAGAGTTTTCATTTGGCTTCAACTCAAAACAATTTTACAAAAACATCAACCTTGGGTAAAACGAAAAAAGCCGCTCAATCGAGCGGCTTTCTTGTGGTACCTCCAGGAATCGAACCAGGGACACACGGATTTTCAGTCCGTTGCTCTACCATCTGAGCTAAGGTACCTTCCAAGCATTTTTTCAAATGCGGTGCAAAGGTATTTGTTTTTGTTTAATATTTCAAGTAGCTGAACGGAATACTTACTTAATTTTTTGTTTGAGATATCGATAACCCTTTACTTTATCGCAATCTACTCCCATCATTTGGCATTGTTGCGACAGTGGATAGAGCCCAATTGCTCTGCGCAAACTATCAACTTTTTTTATTTCTGCTATTGGCCATATGTGGAGTTCGGTAGTTGCTACTTTGGTTTTACTGTTTATGGCAATGGTGTCGTATTTCATTTGGGTACCATACTTTTGAGCAATTCCCGAAAACATTTTTACACGATCTTCCAACATCGCTGCCTCCATTAATTTTATGTCACCATTTTTAGCCGCTTGCCACATCAGATCTACATATTCTGATTGCCTCTTCGGATTGTGCATTACAATCATTGCAGCAATTCCTTGCAATGTATCGCCAACCAATGATTTTCCTGGATAACCTACTTTATTGAATATCAATTCCAACTGATCCATGTTGATGCTGTCTACCAGTTTTTGCTTGGCCCATAAATCAGCTTCTTCTTTTGTCCTGATACCATTGTTTTGCGCTCTGAGGGTGCTTGCTCTTAATCTATACAACTTATCAGTTCTGGCCATATCGGAAAGCATTGCCTTCAACTTGGGAGAATCAAGAACCAGGTCTTCCTTAACTGGCGGATTTTGCTGACAAGCCATCAGCAGTAAAAAAAACAGATAAAATAAATGTCTCATTCACCAAATACATGTCTGCGAATCAAACTTTCCAAAGTGCTTGGAATTTCACGTCTGCTAAGCTCATTTTTTAAAATATTGCTCACATCCGCTGGCTTTTGAGGATTGATATAATTTGGGGGATTGATATTAGTTGGCGTATTTCCATGGTGCTCGTCCATTGAAATAAATTTAGAATTAATCCCCTCCTGGTTCTGAGGTAATTTGCTCTTCATGTTTTATATTTTGGTTCGATTCCTTGTGTTATTGCGTATTTTTTTAATTTTCCTTTCAACTTGACCCTTGCTCTGTGCAATCTTGAACGCACCGTGCCAATGGGAACATTCAATATTTGGGACATTTCCTCGTAGCTAAAATCCTCAAGATCACTTAATAAAATAAGAGATCTTTCATCGTTGGACAGGCTTTCAAGTGCTCTTGTTATTTCATCACCAAGTTCATTTGAGGTGACTTGACCGATAGGAGCTGTAAATTGCTCTGCCTCAAAATCATCCTCTTCATCTGTACTTCCACCTTGCTCAATACCCGTCAACGGTGTATCGCGCCAACGCTTTTTTCTTCGATATTCATTGATAAAACAGTTGCGAAGTATCGTAAACATCCAAGCCTTTATATTTGACCCTGTTTTGAAGTCTTGTTCATTCTTGAGTACACGCAGATATGTATCTTGAACAAGATCAGCTGCCAAGGTTTCATCGTTGGTAAGATAGTAGGCATAATTATGCAATGCCTCAAGTTGGCGCAAAATTTCTGTCCTAAAGTCCACCAATACCGTATCGGTTTCTATCAAAATTTCTAGTTTAAAGACCCAAATTTAAACCCATTTCATGTCAAAACCAATTCCTCATCTGTGCCTGTTCTACTAACCAAACAATCGGAGTCTTGATTTTGTCGCCTGTAAGGGTATCACAAATGAAAAAATTTACATAAAACTTTAAATTTTCTTCCATAGATTCTTCAATAATCTTTAATCGCCGTTCACTTTCTACTTGATTCGAATGTTGATGAAATGCCCTCCATGCATAAAATGCCTCATCATGCAATTTTACCAAATTGACAATATGACGCTCACAATAATCACGCGTCATATACTTGGCTGCAATATTTCCATGGTGTCGGGACCAGTCACGAGGCATGGATCGGTCCTCTTCATACTTGAAGGTATCATGAATAAGCGCAACCAACCGAAGTTCTGCGTTCAAGCTTTGGTCAGCCAAAGCATCGATATTGCGGTACACTTCATTGATGTGAAATGCCACAGTTCCTTCGGGGTGCCCATATCGGGGAGTTCCCCACAATAAACCTTTGATTATTTCAGGACGAGACAACCACTCTGCTTCAAGTTCGCTTCTCGGATCGAGCAAGCCATACAATCCACAATGTTCAAGCAACAAGGTCTCATGCATGTATGAAACTTTTTCCGGAATAGCCGTGAAATATTGATCTAAAGTATCTGATATTTGCTGTGTCAATGGCATGAAAAAAAGCTTGTTAAATACAAGTTAAAATGAAGGTTTTGGTGCGTGCATATCATCAACCAAGTCGTTAACTTAGTGTTTATTTTTAATTTTCAAAGCTTAAAATTACACAAACTATGTTAAAAGGAGCAATAGCTAATATCACTGCAGGAATTACAGGCGGAATTTTAGTCCTAGCAGGAAGTCATTTCATGCAAAAAAAATCAACCGAATCCATAAATCACTCTCCCTTGGTTAGTCAAGTGGCATTCAGAAATGAAAGCGCAGAGCCATTTAATTTTGTACTTGCAGCTGAAAAAACAATGCCCACAGTTGTACACATACGCGCCAAGGAAAGTCAACAAAAATCCATGACCAGACAAAGGCAATATACCAGTCCTTTTGGTGAAGATTTCTTTTGGGGCATTCCTTCCAGACCTCAACAGCAAGAAGTTACTGGCTCGGGAGTGATCTATTCGGACGATGGATATATTGTAACCAATAACCACGTGGTTGATTTTGCAGACTACATTGAAGTAACCTTGCACGATGACCGCAAATACAAGGCAAGATTGGTTGGGTCTGATCCTAAATCTGATCTAGCAGTGCTTAAAATTGATGAGGTGAATCTTTCAGCTGCAGTGTTGGGCAACAGCGATGACGCAAGAGTTGGTGACTGGGTTTTGGCAGTTGGCAATCCTTTTAATTTGAATAGTACCGTCACAGCAGGTATCATTTCAGCCAAACATCGCAATATAGACATCATTCCAGGCAAAGACGCCTTGGAAGCTTTTATCCAAACAGATGCCGCAGTAAATCCTGGAAACAGTGGTGGGGCCTTGGTGGACGTGAATGGCAAACTTATCGGTATCAACTCTGCCATAGCATCGCCTACTGGCACCTATGCTGGTTATAGTTTCGCAATTCCTGTTAATCTGATGCGCAGAATTGCCGATGACTTGATCCAATATGGAACTTTCAAGAAAGGAGCCCTCGGCATAACCGCAATGGATGTTGATGCTGAGCTCGCCAAGGAACTCAAGCTAAAAGTTAACTATGGGGTCTTGGTACAAGAACTTGTATTGGGTGGATCTGCAGCAAGTTCTGGTCTGAAAGAAAATGATGTGATTTTGGCTATTGAAGGCAAGAAAATCAAACAATTTAATGATATACGAGAAAATATTGCGCTTGCCAAAATAGGACAAGTTATCAATGTCACGGTAAATCGAAATGGTTCGGTAAGAATAATCCCTGTTAAATTGAAACCTGCAGAGAGCTAGAAATAACATTGTCGCAGTTTTATTTATAAAGCAAAAAGCAGTCTTGTCATTTTCTGGCATGACTGCTTTTTTTTAGCCGAAATATAGCTCGGGATCCTATTGTTTTCTCCAGCACGAACTCAAACGCTCGATAGTTTTGGTCTTTTCATGAAATAACATCATTTCAAATATGCCTGGACCCTGTGTGGTACCAGCTATTCCCAGCCTAATCAATGGCATCAAGTCGCCAGGTTTTATTTGTTGTTCCAGCATCCAGTTTTTCACATCGTTTTCAAGTTCGGTTGGAATTTTAGGCCAATTGTGGTTGTGGATAAATTCAAGAAAATCTTCTGCTATTTGCTTTGACTCCGGCTTCCATTTTTTGTCCAATTGCTCCTGATCTAATGGGTATTCATCACCAAACAAATAGGGTGCTGTAACATACAAATCCTTGAGTGTAGTCATCCTTGGTTTCATCATTTCACAAATAGATGTAAGTGAATCTGCTGAAATATCCTGAAATTTGGAAGGCAAAAATGGTCGAACCCTAAGTGCAAGTTCTTTATCACCCAGGTGTTGGATATAAAATTGGTTGAACCATTTGGCTTTATCGTAATCGAATCTGGCTCCGCTTTTGTGCACATGATCAAGGCTAAAGTTATCAACCAGTTCTGCCAATGTAAATAATTCTTGATCATTGCCCAGATTCCAACCTAACAAGGAAAGAAAATTAATAACTGCTTCTGGCAAAAATCCAGCTTCTCTAAAACCTTCAAAATAATCCTCTGCACCCAGCTTCCCCCAGCTCAGTGGAAATACCGGAATTCCAAATTTTGCACCATCCCGTTTACTCAATTTGCCATTGCCATTTGGCTTAAGGATCAAAGGAAGATGATTGAAAGTCGGCATCTGCTCAAGCCATCCAAATGCAGTGTACAACAATACATGATGTGCAGTACTTGGCAACCATTCTTCGCCGCGAATTACATGTGTTATTTTCATCAAGTAATCATCCACCACATTGGCTAAGTGATAAGTTGGCATACCATCACTTTTTAACATCACTTTATCATCCAATTGCTCCGAATCAAATGTAACAGTTCCTCTAATGGCATCATGAAAACTAATTTTGTGTCCCGCGTCAACTTTCAAACGGATGACAACATTCTCGGCTTTTTCAAGCATTTCTTTGGTAACCGCTTGATTACAAGTAAGGCTGTTTTTCATGTGCATTCTAGTCTTGCTGTTGTACATGAAATTCGGGTCAGAAGACCTAGCAGCTTCTAAATCATTTGCAGTATCAAATGCGTAGTAGGCATGTCCACTTTCCATTAATTTAATGGCAAACTCTGAATAAATAGCTTTTCTTTCTGATTGCCTATAAGGTCCATATTCGCCACCAATGTCGGGGCCTTCCATGGGTACCAAACCGCACCAGTTCAATGCCTCTGTTATATATTGCTCAGCTCCTGCCACAAAACGGGTTTGATCGGTATCTTCAATCCTTAGAATAAAGCTTCCTCCATTTTTCTTTGCTAATAAATAATTGTACAAAGCAGTTCGTATTCCTCCAATATGCAGGGCACCAGTCGGGCTGGGTGCAAATCTTACTCTCATAAAAATAATTATATCAAGCAGCGAATCTATTCACTCATTCGTTAGAAAATCAATAACAGCTCAAAGGTAGCACTTATCGCAGTCTAATGAGCTTGAAATTGCTATATGTATTTAGTTAAAACGCCAAGTTTAGTCTCTCAATTGCTTCCACAATATCTATGGAAGGGTGATAAACGCAACAAAACAATATACTTAACATTTGACGATGGACCTATCCCAGAAGTTACACCTTGGGTATTGGATCAACTGGAACTTTACAATGCCAAAGCAACGTTTTTCTGTGTTGGAGACAATGTCCGAAAACACCCTGATATCTATGGTTCAGTAATAGGGCGAGGACACATTGTAGGAAATCACACCTTCAATCACCTCAATGGTTGGGAGAATACTGATGATCAATATTTAAAAAATATCGAGAGAACATCAATTTTTGTTAAAAGTGATCTTTTTAGGCCTCCACACGGTAAAATTTCAAGAAGTCAAACACGATCTATCAAGGATAATTATACCATAGTGATGTGGGACATTTTAATTGGGGATTTCGATCATCAATTAAGCAAGGAAGATTGTCTTGAAAAGGCATTAAGGAAAACTGAGGCTGGTTCTATTGTGGTATTTCACGACAGTATCAAGTCTTGGTCCAAAATGAGCTTTGTATTGCCCAAAATGCTTGAACATTTTAGCAATTTAGGATATAAGTTTGAAAGTTTACACGAGTGGAGTAAGCTTCAACCTGAGAGCAGGATGGCATTGACCGCCTGATTAGTATGAAAAAACACCTATAAAAAAGGCTTAACACGTTAAAATGTTAAGCCTTTAGATTTTTATTAATTCTTTTAGCTTATTGAGCCTTTTTATTAGCCTGAACAGTCAACATGATACTTATTTCATCATTGACAAAAGCATCTTTAATTTTACCACTTATTTTATCTTGGTCATAGTTTACACCCCAATCTGTTCTTTTGATATTGAACATTGCAGAAGTAACGCTGATATAATCTGAATTGATAACGATGTTAGCGGGAAAAGTAATCGTCCTAGTAATTCCTTTTATAGTCAGGTTACCAGTAATGGTGTGCGTCAATCGAACTGCGGCCAAAACTCCTCTACTTTTTGTAGGGTCAAATTTATCAACACTGACCAATTCAAAGCTTGCTGTAGGATATTTATTGACATCAAAAAAATCTTCTCCTTTTAGGTGAGACTCTAACTTTGCTTTGTCAGGATCTTCCATCTGGGTTACCATCAATGTTTTCATGTCAATTGATACATTTCCAGAAACCAAGTTCCCGTTCTTGTAGCCAAACCTACCTGTAGAGCCTTTAATGATACCAACGTGAGAAGATCCAGTAGTTTTACTACCTATCCAATCTACATTTACTTTTGCTACCGTGAACAACAATGCATCATCAGGAGTTGGTGCAACAGGAAGCGCACTTGGAGTTGAAGCTGCTTTAGGCATAGCCAAGGATTGCTCAGCAGTTGCCTGGTTTGTGGCAACAGTATCGGATAAAGCGGTAGAATCATCCGTGGCTACAGACTTGTCTGATTTACAAGATGCTAGAGCCAGTAGTCCAAATAAAAATACAATGAAGTACTTCATAATAATGTTTTGAATTTTAGTATTGGAGGTTATAAGGAAAAAAAGAGAAAATGTTTCACTCTAGACCCTCATTCTGCTATTAATATTGGATTTCTGTCCAACAGAATTGATAAAATCTATTGTAGCAGGTAAGGTATTAAGGACTTCAATCCTATTTGTAGATTGTATTCCCTGAACTGCTATTTGATATCCAGATAATAACAAAGTGGTATTAGGACAAGATTTTTCTAGTTCATTGATGTACACCTGAATGGGTTTTTTGATGTAAGCTTCTGAGATCATTGTAAATACATAGTCAGGCTTGTGTGCTCTAACTGTAAAACCCACATCGTTGATTGAAATATTTTGCCCTAGATAAATGACTTGGAATGATCTGACTCTCAGCAAATAATACATAAAAAGCAAACTCAATTCATGCATTTCTCCCTCTGGTAGGTAGAGCAAGAATTTTTTGTTATCCTGATTGTTGGGTTTCATTTTATCAATAGCGCCAATGATTTTCTGACGAATCAGATTGCTGATGAAATTTTCATGCGCTCCATTGATGGATCCAGTTAACCACAACAAATACAATTTGTCCAAGAATGGAAAAATCGTTTGAAGCATCATTTGTTCAAAACCAATAGCGTCAGTGCGTGCATCAATGATATTAAAAAACCTTTGTTCATCCATATCAATCATTGCGATAGTCAATGCATCTGATTGTGAAGTCTGGGGATCTATTTCATTCAGATTCTGGACAACTTCCTGAATTTCTTCCATGGGCATCTTCGCAATGTGAGATATTTTATACCCATTCCTGTTCAAAAGTGCGATGTTCAATAGTTTCCTTAACTGTTCATCATCATAAAATCGTATATTGGTATTTGTGCGATTGGGCACAATGAGTTCGTATCGTTGTTCCCAAATACGCAATGTATGGGCTTTTATCCCAGTTAACTTCTCAAGATCTTTTATGGCATATACGCCCATAAATGGTGAGTGTGAATTAATTTGTAAAAACCATTAAACACCAACAATTAAAATATGTTCTAAACCTTGTAAATAAAATTTGCTTTTGTTAGGCACAATTTCAAGTGAGGTTAACAAGTAATTGCGAATTGAAGTAACTTTGGAGTTGTATTGATTAAAATTTATGAAAATGATATTGTTTAAAAAAGGACTATTTGCAGCACTGCTGTTGATCACAGGAACACTAAATTTAAAAGCAAATATGCCAATAGCAGAGCCTTGTTTGTTCTGTGATGCGCCATACACAGCTTTCATCACTGAGTTGAAGGCTACCAATTGTGCACTGGAGTTCTACAATTTTGGACAAGCTGGTCAATTCGAAATCGAATACGATACGACTGGATTTATTGTAGGCACAGGATTGAAAGTGAAGACACCTCTCAATTCAACCAAATTGACTGGTCTGACTGCAAATACACAATATGATGCCTATGTTAGGTTCTTGTGCGCAAACAACGAAGTAAGTGCCGCATTCAAGGTGAGCTTTAAAACACTGTTCACAATAGATGTAGGTGTAAGCGAAATATTCAATCCCGAATCGTCATGTGTCCTAACTGAAAATGAAAATATCCATGTTTTAGTGCGTAATTTTGGTGAATCTCCACAATCCCTGATAGATTTGAAATACAGTGTCAACGGACAACCTATCGCCTTGCCTCCTTTTGTTGATGGTTATTATACAGGTGTATTGAGTACTGATTCAACAGATCAATTTTTCTTCGATACTGGATTTGATTTTTCTGAAATAGGCGAATACCAAATAGCAGCTTGGACTGAACTGGAAAAGGATGATAACATTTCAAATGACACTACCTATTATACTTTGGTGCATGTTCCTACTTTAAATAGCTTGCCACAAATATCTGACTTTGAAGAAAATCAAGGTGGTTGGACGTTCCGAAGCCAAGACAATAACGAGATCAATTGGAATTTTGGCAAACCAACAGGGCAAAACATCAACGCAGCAGCTAGCGGAAATAATGCCTTTTACACCAACTTAACCCCAAGTAATAATGGTCAAAATCGGGAAGCTTATCTGGAATCTCCTTGTTTTGACTTCAGTAGCCTTACACAAGATCCAGTACTCGCATTTTCAATCAATTTGAATTCCGATTCATATTGGCAGGGAATGGCCTTTGAATCATCGAATGATGGTGGATTGACATGGGCCAAAGTAGGTAACTTCAATGAGCCAGTATTTTGGTACAACAATGTAAACAACTTTTTTCAACAACCTGTTTGGAATGGCAATTCTTTGGGCTGGCAATTGGCTGCTAAGAAGTTATTGGGCCTAAAAGGCAAGCCAAATGTAAGACTTCGATTCAAAGCAAGCATGGTATATAATTTTAGCAACTTGGACGGATTTGCTGTTGATAATATTTCCTTATTTCAACAGATTGATCGCGACGCTGTAGCCGTAACCATCAAGAATCAGAACACCTCTGAATGTGGTACTGTTAAGGATAAGCTCCAATTGTCCTTGGTCAATTTAGGAAGTAAATCCATCGTAGGTCCCAATCAAATTACTGCATATTATCAAGTCAATAATGGTCCCGTAGTTCAGCAGGTCGTCCCTGCTACAACAATTGCTCCTAATGGCAGTTACACCCTGACATTTGCTCAGGATTTTAACAGTTCAAATGCAGGAACATACATCATCAAATCTTGGGTTTCATTGTTGAATGACACCAACAATTTCAATGATACCATTACAACAACTATTGTTATCCCTGAAGCGGACTTCCTTCCAATAGTTCAGGATTTTGAAACTGCCATAGCTCCAGCAAAATGGCAATTACAAGGATTTTTCATTTCAAATTCTCACAACAATACAAGCTTCGTAGCAGGAGCAAACATGTTCCAATTCAGTGCTCCTCAATCAACAATAACCACTTCTAATATTGGACCTCTGGATGGAGGCAACATATTGTCTTTTGACTATCGTTACGTTGATTATTTTGCAGGTACTCTTGCCACTAAAGCACAAGCTGTATCATTGGCAGTTCAAGTATCAGAAGATTGTGGTAAAACATATACTACTATATTCAAAGTTGATAGTACCAACCACATTCCTTCGGTAAGCTTAAAAAACATTGAAGTTCCATTGGACGCTTTTACTGGAAAAGCTGTTAAATTCAGGATCCTGGGAACTTATACAGGTATCGGAGATTTTTGGTTAGATATTGATAATATCAACATCAACGGCTGTCCTGCTAATTTGGATCCAGCTTCTACCTTGAAATTTGTTGACGCAGGGTCTTCAGGTACAGGAAGCATCAAAGTTACTCCAAGCAAAGGAACGTCTCCATACACTTATCTGTGGCAAACTGGCAATACAACCAACTCTATTTCAGGCTTATCAACTGGAAATTATTGCGTAACCATAACTGATAAAAACAATTGTCAGGATGTAGAATGCTATACGATTGAAGAATGTTCACTATCCTTAGGTATAACTGGAACAGTAATTCCAAATTCAGAAAATGGCAAAAAAGACGGAAAAATCAACTTGAATCTGCCCGCAGGTGCCTACACATACCTTTGGAGCAATGGTGCCATAGGTAAAGGAATTCAGTTCTTGGATAAGGGTGATTATTCTGTTACAGTTACCAATGCAACTGGATGCACTCAAATACTTACTTTCTTCGTAAGTCCCGTCGGAATTCAGGAAATTTCTGATTTGAGCGATTTTACCATTCGACCAAATCCTGTCCAAATAGAGTTTCAGGTTCAATTTACCATTAAAAAACCGACCGACTTGAAATTGGTTATGAGTGACATGTATGGAAATATGATAAAAGCCAAAGAATACAAAAACATCAGCAATGTCAATGAAACCTTCGATGTTTCATCGTTGCCTTCTGGAATGTACATCATATCACTGCAAAGTGGTTCACAAATTACAACTCAGAAGTTGTTGGTTCTTTCACGCTAGCAGTATGATTCTATATATATTAAAGTAAATGGGTCTTTTTAATGACGTATTTGGTTGGTACTTGAAGCAAAGAATCTCTTCTATTGAGCATTTTATGAAAAATCCAATAGAAGTTCAAGAAGCTTTACTTCAAAATCTAATCCGTCCCAATATTCACACCAAATTTGGGAAAAAATACGGTTTTTCAGATATTAAGAACTCTAGGCAATTTGCTGAAAATGTACCAATTCAGGATTATGACTCCCTAAAGCCCTATATCAATAAAATGATGCATGGTGAAAGTGATGTCCTTTGGAATGGCACTGTAAAATGGTATTCCAAATCATCTGGAACAACCAGTGACAAATCTAAATTTATCCCTGTTACAGCTCAAAATTTAAAGGATTGTCATTTGCGAGGATCCTGGGATTCCTTGACCATGTTGTATAATAACAAGGAAAATTCAGATATATTTAGCGGGAAGAATCTGGTAATGGGTGGTTCTTTAAGCAACTTTAGTGAGTTCCCAAAATCTCAAATCGGAGATGTATCCGCCATCATGCTATACAATATGCCTTCCTATATTCGTCAATTTTATGCTCCAAGCCTGGATATTGGACTAATGAGTGAATGGGAACAAAAAATTGAGTTGATGGCCCAACAAACCAAAGATCAGAATATAATTATGATAGGTGGGGTACCTACATGGACAGTAGTTTTGTTTAGAAGATTGTTGGAAATTACTGGCGCTTCATCAATACTTGAGGTTTGGCCTAATTTTCAGACCTACATACACGGCGGCGTAAGTTTTACTCCTTACAGAGATCAATTTAAGGATTTCTTACCTTCCGGAAGTATCAACTATCTTGAAATATATAATGCTTCGGAAGGGTATTTTGCCATTCAGAATGATCTCAACAATAATGACTTGCTATTGTTGCTGAATAATGGAATGTACTTTGAATTCCTGCCAATGGACGAATGGGAAAGTGATGATCCCAAGGCAGTTCCACTCGCAGAAGTTGAAAAAGGAAAAAACTATGCGCTCATTGTCAGTACCAACAGTGGCTTATGGAGATACATGCCTGGCGACACCGTTATTTTTACGGAAACATTTCCATTCAAGATAATAGTATCGGGCCGGACAAAGCAGTTTGTGAATGCCTTTGGAGAAGAAGTTATAGTGTGCAATACAGATACTGCATTGGCCTTAACTTGTCAGGAATTTGATGCAGTCGTGACCGAATATATAGTGGCACCCATTTATTTTACGGGCTCTGGAAAGGCTGGTCACGAGTGGCTGATTGAGTTTGAAAAGGAACCTCAGGATTTAGATGCTTTTTCAAAAAAATTGGATAAAAACCTCCAAGGTACCAATAGTGATTACGAAGCAAAAAGATATAGAGATCTTGCGTTGGTAAATCTGGCTATGCATAATCTTCCAAAGGGCAGCTTTCACAATTGGATGAAAAAAAGAGGGAAATTGGGCGGTCAAAATAAAGTGCCAAGACTAGCTAATCATAGAACTTATCTTGAGGAGATTCTCGAATTCGCTAAACCAATCTGATATTGTCAAATAAAATTGAAAAAGCATTACTAATCAATTTAGCTGATGAATTGGAGTTATCCATTCCTGAAACCCTTGAACAAGAAGAGGTTTTGCAAATAATTTCATCTAGAATTGCAGAATTAATGGAGGAAGGTCGCATGGAATTCCTCCTCCATTTGATGTATAGACATGATGTTAAAGAGCAAGATATACTGAATGTGCTGAATCCCAAAACAATGGGAATGCCCAATGAAATGATTGCAAGTTTGTTGATCGAAAGATTCAAGAAGAAGCAAGAAACTCGCCTCCAGTACAAAACTCCTCCAGTTAAGGATTGGTTGAAATTCTAAACCACTATTTCAACAAACTTGGACATTTTACCAATTCGGTTTTTCCACCAAAATTCAGAGCGTAGGAGAATCCAGGCTGTAGCGCATATCCACCAATTACTCCATCTTTCCGCGCAGCAATAAAACCAATTTGTATGTCCTTGTAGTTCTTGTAATTGCGTTTGATTCTTCCCACTGCCTCTTGACAAGCCTTATCGGGTGGATAGCCTTGACGCATCAGCTCAACAATTAAAAAAGAACCGCAAATCCTTATCACCGCTTCACCAAGGCCCGTAGCTGTAGCTGCCCCAATTTCATTGTCAACAAAAAGCCCTGCTCCGATGATTGGACTATCGCCAACCCTGCCCCGCATTTTATAGGATAAGCCACTGGTGGTGCAAGCCCCTGCAAAATCTCCGTTTTTATCCTGAACAATCATACCGATTGTATCGTGAACCTCTGAATTGATTTTAGGTTTGTATTCAGATGTTTTTAACCATTCTTCGTATGCCTTTTTGGCGTGTGGGCTCAAAACTTGTGGCTCAAGCAATACACCTTGACTTACTGCAAATTGTTGAGCTCCCTCTCCTACCAAATATACATGTGGTGTTCTTTCCATGACCATCCTAGCTACAGAAATAGGATGTTTGACTCTTTCCAAAGCACAAACGGCTCCAGCTTGACCTTTACTATCCATTATTGAAGCATCCAAAGTAACTTTACCCTCGCGATCAGGATAGGCAGATAAGCCTACAGATGTACTTTCAGGATCTGCTTCAGAAACCTTAACACCAGCTTCTACTGCATCCAAAGCATTACCTCCAGGACCAATAATATTCCAAGCACCTTCATTGGCAATCATTCCAAATGGCCACGTGCTCAAGACAATTCCTGACTTGTTGGCTTTTGGTGGTACTAAAGATTGGAATATACTTGGCTTGATAAATCCAATTCCTGCGCCCGCAGCACCAAATTTTAAAAATCCTCTTCTGTTTTTCATTTCATGAAATAAGTTATGCCCAAATATCTATTAATTTTTGGACAATTTTATCTCTGCTTCTGTTCATTGCTATTATTTCAACCGCTTTCAAGTAAAACAATGGAATAAGTTTAGTTTTTTGTTTTTTCATGCACAAAATTACTCCTCCTAATATTAAAAATTATTACCTTACAGATAATCTTCTTTTTACAATACAAAATGTATCGTAACTTCATTTTGTAAATCTACTATCTATGTTAACTTTCAAACCTGTTGACAGAAAAACAAACCTAACCAGGGAAACATTTCGGAAAGAGTATCTGAATGTCTCAAAACCTGTAATATTTACTGATCTCATGAATGATTGGCCTGCCAAACACAAGTGGAAAATTGAATATTTGAAGGAACAATATGGCAATTTACGCGTGCCAATCTATTCAGCCAAATCCTCAAAGGCGGGCAATAATTATATGGAACCAGATATGGAATTGGATTTTAAAGAATACCTTGAAATGCTTGAAGCAGGGCCTATGCAATACAGGATATTCCTTTTCAATATTTTTAAGCATATTCCGGAAATGTGCGAAGATTTTAGTTTGCCTCAAATAATGGATGGTTGGGTCAAAGGCTTTCCATTTATGTTTTTTGGTGGAGCAGGTTGTAAGGTTGCACTTCATTATGATATAGATTTATCACATGTGTTCCTGAATCAATTTCAGGGCAGAAAAAGAATCGTGCTTTTTGCTCCTGAGGATTCTGACAAAATTTATCACTTACCATTTACAGTAGCCAGCTATGTTGATATCAACAATCCTGATTACGAAACATATCCAGCCTTGAACTCGGTGGTAGGTTATGAGTGTGTACTTAACCCAGGTGAGACTATCTTCATGCCTTCAGGTTATTGGCATTATATTGAATACTTGGATGGTGGATACAGCATGGCGCTCAGGTCAAACGATTCAGTGGTTACACAGTTAAAGGGTATGTTCAATATAGCTCGTCACTATGTTGTGGATAAACCATTGAATAAAGTGATGGGACAACAATGGCGTGAGATAAAAGAAAACATGGCCCAAAACAGAGCTTCTAAGTATATCCACTAGAACGCCTCAAAGTATTTCATCAATATTCTTTTGGCTTAATCCCTATCTTCGTGGCAATATCTTGATTGATTTTACATGAAATACTGGATTATATTTTTCACAACACTTACCGCCTCCTTTGCCAAAGGTCAATCTTTACCCATTCCTACACATTCTCCTTTCGCAAATGAAATAGAGCGCTCAGTTATCTTATTAAGACCTGAACAAATTCATAGTTCTGTGAAGCCATTAAAATTGAATGATGCTTTACTGCTGCAAACTGCAAAAGACAGTCTGAATAATTTTACAAAAACTGAACAACACCTCAGCCGAAATCAAGCCTCAACTCTTGCAGCCCTTAAAACCACCGATGGCTCAAAATCTCTCCATCGCAAATGGCTATACAGCAATCCTGCATACCTCTATCATCATCAAGGTACTGAACATTTCATCACAGTCAATCCATTGTTTCAATTTGATTATGGCAAATCAGGCAATGAAAATTTACTTCAAAACAACAGAGGACTTGAAATGAATATTGGCATAGATAATAAAGTGTTTATTTATACATCCATACTTGAATCTCAGGTGGGTTTTCCTGATTTTATAACAGATAGAACAGAGCGATTCAGAGCGATACCCGGCAACGGATTTTACAAAAATTATTCCAGCAAGATTTTTAAAATCAATAATGGCTACGATTTTAACAATGCTCAGGGTATTATCTCCGCATCAATAAGCAAACACATTGGATTCCAATTTGGCTATGGAAAAAATGTTATTGGCGACGGCATTCGGTCCATGTTTTTATCTGACTATTCCAATAATTACCTGCACCTAAAACTGAATACCAGATTTTGGAAATTTCATTATCAAAATATTTTTGGCGAACTTCAGGCTCAAGGATCACGAGACGATATTGGTGACGAACTCATACCACGGAAATATTTTTCGGCGCACTATTTAAGCTTTAAACCCAACAAAGCATGGCGATTTGGTTTGTATGAAACGGTGGTTTTTTCGCGTCGGGACCATTTTGATTTCGCATACATGAATCCAGTTATACTTTTCCGCACCGTTGAGGGAATGTTGGGCAGCCCAGATAATGTGTTGTTGGGTTTGGATGTCTCATGGCAACCCCTCAATGGACTACAATTTTATGGTCAATGTGTGCTGGATGAGTTCATTTTTAAAGAACTATTTTTGGAGCGAAGAAATTGGTGGGGCAACAAATATGCGCTTCAAACTGGCATAAAATACCTGAACGCCTTTGGAGTAAATCGTTTGGACTTACAAGTAGAGGCCAACGCCATCAGGCCTTACACTTACACGCACAATGATTCAACCGCCAATTATACCAATTACAATCAGCCTTTGGCACATCCTCTGGGAGCGAATCTCATTGAATTTATTGGAACCATTTCATATAGACCCATTCCCAAGTTACACATTAGAGCATGGGGACAAAAATATGCACAAGGCCTGGATAGCAATGGTTTGAATTATGGTGAAAATATTTTAACAGAATCCGACAGTAGAATATCCGAGTACAATAACAACTGGCTTCAGGGCAACAGAACCAATGTTAATCGTTTGACATTGGCATTGGATTATGAAATTTGGCCACAGATTTATCTGAATGCTCAATATACTTACAGAAACCAACAACAATTTGGGTCCAAGAATACTTCTTTCTACACAGTGGGTCTTTTGGTTAATTCTTGGTTTAGACCACAATTACTCTAAATTAGGTATTGCTTAGTCCTATCTTTGCATTCATGGAGCGGATACAAAAATTACTACAAGAAAGAATTTTATTATTGGATGGTGCTATGGGGACTATGATACAACGGCACCAATTAACAGAAGCTGATTTTCGTGGCCAACAATTCAAAAATCACCACAAAGACCTCAAGGGCAATAATGATTTGTTGTCCATAACCCGTCCTGATATAATATTAGAAATACACCGTGCTTACCTTGAAGCAGGTTCTGATATTATTGAAACCAATACCTTCAGTGGTACGAGCATTGCACAAGCGGATTATGGATTGGAAGAGGTTGTTTACCAACTGAACTTTGAATCTGCAAAAATTGCAAAGCAAGCGGCTGATGAGTTCATTGCAAAAAATCCTGACCGACCTCGTTTTGTGGCAGGTGCACTGGGTCCAACCAATAGAACCGCATCTTTGTCGCCTGACGTAAATAACCCTGGATATAGAGCTGTGACATTTGATGACTTGGTTACAGCATACAAAGAACAGATACGCGGATTAATAGACGGTGGAGCTGACATCCTGCTGGTTGAAACAATATTTGACACACTAAATGCCAAAGCTGCACTTTACGCTGCTGATGTATATATGGAGGAAGTTGGCAAAAAGTGGCCAATTATGGTATCCGGTACCATAACCGATGCCAGTGGCAGAACGCTCTCAGGTCAAACGGTTGGAGCCTTTTGGATCAGTATGTCACACCTTCCAATTTTGAGTATTGGTTTGAATTGTGCATTGGGTGCCAAAGAAATGCGCCCACATATTGCCGAGCTCTCAGAACTAGCCAATTGTTATGTAAGCGCCTATCCCAATGCTGGCTTGCCCAATGACTTGGGTGACTATGACCAGTCTCCCGAAGAAATGAAGGCTTTCATCCGGGATTTTGCATCCAATGGCTTTGTAAATATAATTGGTGGCTGTTGTGGAACTACTCCTGATCACATTAAGCTTATGGCTCAGGCTATTGATGGCCTTCCACCTAGAAAACCCGCTGCTCCATCCAAATATACCGAATTGAGTGGACTTGAGTCGCTCGTTATCAGGCCTGAAACCAACTTCGTCAATATTGGAGAAAGAACCAATGTGACAGGTTCGCGGGCATTTTCAAAAATGATTCTGGACGGCCGGTTCAACGACGCTGTAGAAGTAGCTCGACAACAAGTAGAAAGTGGCGCTCAAATCATTGATATCAATATGGATGAAGGACTTCTCGATTCGGAGAATGCGATGGTCACCTTCTTGAACTTACTAATGGCAGAACCCGATATAGCTCGGTTGCCAATTATGATCGACTCATCCAAATTTAGTATTATTGAGTCTGGCTTAAAATGTGTTCAAGGAAAATGTGTGGTGAACTCGATCTCCATGAAAGAAGGAGAGGCTGAATTCACCCGACAAGCTCAAATAGTTAAAAGGTACGGAGCTGCGGTTGTAGTAATGGCTTTTGATGAACAAGGTCAGGCAGACACGCAAGAAAGAAAGGTGGAAATATGCACCAGAGCGTACAAGATTCTAACCGAAAAGCTTCACTTCAATCCGAGCGATATCATCTTTGATCCCAATATTTTTGCTGTCGCTACAGGTATAGAGGAACACAACAATTACGCCATCAGTTTTATTGAAGCTATAAAACAAATCAAAAAGAATTGTCCCGGTGCAAAAATTAGTGGTGGTGTGAGCAATATTTCATTCTCATACCGTGGCAACGACAAAGTCCGCGAAGCAATGCATTCCGCTTTCCTATTTCATGCCATCAAAGCAGGAATGGACATGGGTATTGTCAATGCAGGTATGATTGAAGTTTACGAAGAAGTGGACAAGGAGCTTCTGGTTTTGGTTGAAGACGTATTATTTAACCGTCATGCCAAAGCTACCGAAGCTCTAACCGATTATGCAGATAGAGTCAAATCAGGTGGCAAGGTATTGGTTCGAGATCTGTCATGGCGCAATAATTCTGTTGCAGATAGGTTAAGTTACGCGCTCGTTAATGGCATAACTGAATACATTGAGGAGGATTCAGAAGAAGCAAGATTGAATTTTGATGCTCCAATTCAAGTGATAGAAGGTCCTTTGATGGATGGAATGAACAAAGTTGGTGACTTATTTGGAGCAGGTAAAATGTTTTTGCCACAAGTAGTAAAGAGTGCAAGAGTAATGAAACGCTCTGTGGCTTATCTTACCCCCTTCATTGAAGCTGCCAAAGCTGGAAATACTATATCCACCAAAGGAAAGATCCTTATGGCAACAGTAAAGGGTGACGTTCACGATATTGGCAAAAACATAGTAGGAGTAGTATTGGCTTGTAATAATTATGAGATCATCGACCTCGGAGTTATGGTTCCGGCTTCCAAAATTCTGGAAACTGCCATAAATGAAAATGTCAATATCATTGGCCTGAGCGGTTTGATCACACCTTCACTGGATGAAATGGTCAATGTTGCAGCCGAAATGAAAAGAATGGGCTTGAAAATACCTCTTTTAATAGGGGGAGCCACAACTTCCAAAACGCATACTGCATTGCGCATTGAGCCTGCTTATGATTATCCTGTAGTCCATGTATTGGACGCCAGTAGAAGTGTAGCCGTGGCAAGCTCTTTGCTAAATTCCGATGAACGTGTAAAAACCCAGTTCTTCGATAAAATCAAGGAGGAATACGAAACCATACGAATTCAAAGAGCCAAACGCACAACAACTAAATCATACTTATCCATATCTGAAGCACGTTCCAACAAAGCACATATTGACTGGGATAATTATGTACCTCATACACCAGCCCAATTAGGCATTCATCAATGGGATGATTTTTCGATTGAGCAGCTGGTAGACTATATTGATTGGACTCCTTTATTTAGTTCATGGGAACTTGCAGGCAAATTTCCTGATATTCTGACTGATGAAATAGTAGGCAAAGTAGCACAATCACTTTACAATGATGCGCGTTCAATGCTGCGTCAAATCATTGATGAAAAATGGCTCAAGGCCAAAGCGGTAATAGGTTTGTTTCCTGCCAATAGCAATAAAAGTGATGAAATCGAACTGACAATCGATGATCAAATAGTAAAATTACATTGCCTTCGTCAGCAATTGAAAAAAACTGCGGGACAGCCCAACTTTTGTTTGAGTGATTTTGTAGCACCAACATCCACTGGATACCAAGACTACTTCGGATCCTTCGCGGTTACAGCTGGTATAGGTATAGAAGAGCATGTGTCTCGGTTTGAAAAAGCGGGAGATGATTACAGTGCCATTCTTCTGAAAGCTTTGGCAGACAGACTGGCGGAAGCTATGGCAGAAAAGATGCATGAAATAGTAAGAAAGAAACTTTGGGGATATGCCAAAGATGAAAATCTTGATAACTACGCTTTGATTCATGAAAAATATAAGGGGATAAGACCCGCTCCAGGATATCCGGCTTGTCCTGATCATACCGAAAAATCAACCCTTTTTGACATGCTTCAGGTGACAGAAAGAATCGGTATAAAACTCACCGAATCATTTGCAATGTATCCTGCTTCCTCCGTGAGTGGGTGGTATATTGGTCATCCAGAATCCAAATATTTTGGTTTGGGTGACATTGCCAAAGATCAAGTAATTGAATATGCCGAAAGAAAATCTTTTTCACTTGAAGACATGGAAAAATGGCTGAGTCCGGTTTTAAATTATGAAAGAGCTTGAGCATGGCAAAAAGTTTTGATGTAATTGTTGCAGGAGCAGGAGCAGTTGGACTTTCCACAGCTTACCAGCTGTTGATGCAAGATCCCAAACTCAAAGTAGCAGTAATTGAAAAGGAAAATGGAGTTGCCCAACATCAAACAGGCAATAACAGTGGCGTAATACACTCAGGCATTTACTATAAACCGGGCAGCCTTAAAGCCACTAACTGTATCAATGGCTATAACCAACTATTGGATTTTGCAAGAGAACATAACATTCCATTTGATCTATGTGGAAAGCTCATTGTAGCCACTAAAAAAGAAGAACTGCCATTGCTTGACATGTTGTACGAACGTGGCAAAACCAATGGACTAACAAATATCCAAAAATTCAGCCCTGAGCAAGCAATAGAAATTGAACCCTATGTATCCTGTATCGCTGCTATCCGAGTTCCTCAAACTGGTATTATTGATTACAAATTGGTGTCACAAACCTTAGCAAATTGCATCCAAGAAAAAGGTGGAACAATCTTTTTGAACGAAAATATTACCAATATTGCAATTCAATCAACTGGAAAAGCCATCATAAGCACCACACAAAATACTTATGAAACCAAATATTTCATTAACTGTACTGGACTTTACACCGATAAAATAGCAGAACTTAGCGGCATCAATCCTGGGATTAAGATCATTCCATTCCGTGGAGAATACTACATGTTGAAGCCTGAAAAACAGTATTTGGTGAAGCATTTGATTTATCCTGTTCCCAATCCAGAATTCCCCTTTTTAGGGGTGCATTTTACGAGAATGATTGGTGGTGGTATTGAAGCTGGACCTAATGCTGTACTGGCTTTCAAAAGAGAGGGATACAAAAAGACAGATATCAATATCAAAGAACTATTCGAAATCCTCAGCTACTCAGGCTTTCACCAGATAATTCGGAAATATTGGAAAGATGGAATGGCTGAAATGTATAGAAGCTGGTCCAAAAAAGCCTTTACAAAAAGTCTCCAAGCTTTGATTCCTGATATCCAAGAATCGGATTTGTTGCCCGGAGGAGCGGGCGTGCGCGCACAGGCATGTGACTCAAAAGGCAATCTGCTGGATGACTTTTCAATTATAAAACAAGGAAATACCATGCACGTACTCAACGCGCCATCTCCCGCTGCCACTTCCTGTTTATCAATTGGCAAATACCTCTCTGAAAAGATTTTTGAATGAAAATTACCAGAATTTTCCTTTTGCTGATTCCAGTCTTCAGTTTTTTTGATTCAGTGCAGTCACAAACCTTGTTGCCATTGAATAACTGGGAAGTTGGAATAACTGGAAGTGCCGAAAAATATACAACTCAAATACCTAGCACAGTTCATAGCGTATTGTGGGACAATAAGATAATTGCCAATCCTTACATCGGCCAAATAGAGTCCAGAATTCAATGGATTGGCGACACCTCCTGGACATACAATTGCACTATTAATTTGACCAATGATCAACTCAAATTCAAAAATGCAAACTTAAACTTCGAAGGACTTGATACCTATGCCGATGTTTTTGTAAACGACAAACTGGTCATTCAAGCAGATAATATGTTCCGGAGCTGGCAGACAGATATCAAGTCATTGCTGACCACTGGAACCAACAGCATAAGAATTCAATTCAGTCCACCCTCTAAGAAAACTGCCAAATTGTGGAAATTGCTGGGAGCCAATCTTCCTGGTGACCAAAGAGTGCTCACCCGAAAGGCTCAATATCAAAATGGTTGGGATTTTGCTCCCAAGTATGTGACTATGGGAATCTGGAAACCAGCATTCATTGAATTTTATGACATAAAATTATTGGATAAACTGAACTGGACTTACAGCATAAACAATGGCATTCCCAATATCAATGTCAGCTTTAATGCCTTCAATCCAAGCAAAGAAAACATCTTTGCAGGTATCGAAATCAATGACAACAGTGCCGCAATCGAGATAGGTCCCGGATTATCCACCCTTGAAATACCTTTGGCTATTCAAGAAACGAATCTATGGAACCCAAATGGGCTGGGAGATCAAAATCTCTACGACTTAAATTTTTTCCTTCGCGGCTCAAAAGCTACATTGGTTGACACCTCAATAGTCATCGGATTCAGAGATATTCAGCTGAATAGTTCTGTTGATGAAATAGGCATGAAATTTCAATTTGAATCCAAAGGGGAGTCATTTTTTGTAAAAGGTGCCAATTATGTTCCCACGGATATTTTACCAGATAGAGTAAGCAAAGAACAAATCAAATCACTCTTAATTGATGCCAAGAAAAGTAACTTCAACATGCTCAGAGTATGGGGCGGAGGCTACTACGAAAGTGATTACTTTTATGATATTTGTGATAGTTTAGGAATCATGGTATGGCAAGATTTCGCATTTGCATGTGCCATGTATCCAAATGACAAAAATTTTTTAGATAACGTAAAATCTGAAGCTGAAGAACAAGTCAAGCGCTTATCAAGACATCCATCAATCGTGTTGTGGTGCGGCAATAACGAGATCAGCGAAGGATGGGCAAGATGGGGCTGGAAAGATGGAATGTCCGAGCAACAAAAAGCAGAATTACAAAAAGCCTACGACAAGATATTTCATGAAATCCTCCCCCAAACAGTCATAAAATATGCCCCTCATTGCGCCTATTGGGCAAGCTCCCCACTGTGGGGCAGAGGTGATAAGAGGCACCAAACGGAAGGGGATGCCCATTATTGGGGAGTATGGCACGACGAAGAAGAATTCGAAGTGCTTGAAGAAAAAATACCCCGATTTATGTCCGAATTTGGATTTCAAGCTTATCCGGTTAACAAGACCATTGCAGATTTTAGTGGTGAAAGTTTGAATGAAAATGAAATTTCAATCAATGCTCATCAAAAACACAAAAAAGGACGTCAAATTATTGACAAATATCTCGATCGGAACTACCCTACCGCTCAGGATTTTACAGATTATGTCTATCTCACCCAAGTCAACCAAGCTGAGGGTATTTCTCTGGGATTGTTGGCCCAACGGATGGCAGGACAAAACAAGTATGGCGGTTCACTATATTGGCAGTACAACGATTGCTGGCCTGGCATTACTTGGAGCAGCAGAGATTACTACGGACGTTGGAAACCCCTCCAATGGAAAGCCAAAGAGGTGTTTGCCCCCAGTGTGCAACGTATTTCATTCAAAAAAGGAAAAAACATCGTTGAAATTGCATCCGATAATCAACAATCATTTTTCTATAAAATGGGCTTGATTTCTACATCAGGCGAAATTTTGGAAGAAAAAATGGGGAAAACAAAGTTGTGGGACCAAACGGGCATTCAAAAATTGGAAATGCCGGTCAATGACAAATATACCGCTCGCAATGACATTCTTTTTTTTAGTAAAATATTGAGTATGGATGGGAATATCTATCTGAGCTTAAGGCCTTACAAAAAAATGAAGGACCTAGAATGGTCAAGCATGCCTTTGGAATACGAAATCAAGGAAATAGAACAAGGTTTCGAAATCACGCTGAAATCAAAAGCATTGTACTTTGGCGTTTGGCTGGATACAGCTATTGATGGAACGTGGAGTGACAACTATTTTCATCTTATGCCCGGAACCAAGAAAGTGATATTTACCACCAACAAAAAGATCGAAGACTTCGACCAAGTTCTGCAGATTCATCATTTGGGCAAAAAAAATCAGTGACATGCTGCCCTCACATCTTGAATATGGAAGGTTAGAATGTGGGCTTGATGAAGCTGGAAGAGGGTGTCTGGCTGGTCCAGTTTTTGCAGCTGCCGTAATACTGCCCGAAGGGTTTGAACATGAATACCTGATGGATTCAAAAAAACTCAAACTCAACCAAAGGCTCATGATGCGTGAAATCATTCAAAACGTGGCTGTCAGTTGGGCCATTGCCAAAGTAGATGCCGCAAGGATTGATGAAATAAATATTCTCAGAGCCTCCTTTGAAGCCATGCACATTGCCATCGGTCAACTTGATATGTTGCCAGAATATTTGCTCGTAGATGGACATTTGTTCTATAATCAATCCGGAATACCGCAGCAATGCATAGTAAAAGGCGATGGTAAAATCGGGAGCATAGCCGCTGCAAGTATTCTTGCTAAGACGTATCGCGATGATTTCATGAAAGAATTAGCTGCTACTTATCCCGAATATGGTTGGAATACCAATGTGGGTTATGGAACGATTCACCATCGAAAGGCTATGGAACAATATGGGAAAACGCCTCTTCATCGTTTAACATTTCAAGTCAAAAGCCTTCAAATCCAAGCGAAAACCCTCGATTTATAGTTATTTGATGATTTGAAATTCTGTGCGTCTATTCTTTTGTCTTCCCTCAGGTGTTGCGTTATCAGCGATGGACTTGGTCATACCAAAACCCTTGTATTTCAATCTCTCCACGTTGATTCCCTTGTTGATCAAAAAATCATAAACGGCCTTTGCTCGGCTGGTTGACAAGTCAAAATTATCCTTATCGTTTCCTACATTGTCAGTATGTCCGTTGATTTGAATCTTCATGTTTGGGTATTTGTTCAGCATATCAGACAAAAAATTCAGTTCTGATTGAGAAGCAGGATTTAGATTAGCCATTCCCGTTTCAAAAAACACATTCTTCAGAACGAAGGGTGCAGATTCAGTTTTGGATTCCAGCAATTGATTCATTTTAAGCAATTCTGCCTTCAGCAAATATGGTCGGTAAATATTATTAATGCTATCAAGCTTGAAATTGTCTGAATAAAAAGAATACCCTTCAGCACTAATTCTCAGACTATATTCAGAGCCAGATGGCAAGCAAATCAAAGCCTTCCCTTCGGCGTTACTTCTGCCTTGTGTAAAAATTTTACTTGTTTTGAGATCCTCAACGACATAATTGCCCGCCAGCGCTCTTCCAGAGGAGATATCAGTTATTTGAATTTTGGCATAAGTAACAGGAGTAGGCCTCAATACAAGTGGCAATTCGAAACTGTAAATGTCTAGTTTGCCATAATTCTTGGTGCTTTTTTGATTTTCCATGGTACTGGAATAATAGGCTGTCTTTCCATCTGCGCTAACAATCAATGAGGCTTCATCGCCAACTGAGTTGATTGGATAACCCAAATTGACTGGATCCGTCCATCCACCCTTGGGTTTCTTCTTTGACATAAAAAGATCAAAACCACCTAAATTTTGAAAACTATCAGCTTGAAAATAGAGCGTTGTGTTATCGGCATGAATAAAAGGAGTAGCAGAATTAAAGGTTCCATTGATGGGCCTTGGCAATAATTCTGGCTTGGACCACCTATTGTCAATGTATTCACTTTTATAAATATCAGTTTGTCCTGCGCCCAGACTGCGATTGGAAGCAAAATAGAGAGTCTTGCCATCTGCACTTAGGCTTGGTTGAGAATCCCATTGAGGACTATTGACAACGGCCCCCATATTTTTGGGTTTACTCCATCCCTCACTTCCCTTTCTGCTTATATACAAATCGCATCTACCATAGGAATCACTGTAATTACAAGCAGTAAATACCAGAACTTGACCATCACCTGAAATAGCTTGAGCCCCTTCATTTAAGGGAGTATTGATAGCTGTTAAGGGCTGAGGAATCTCCAATTGACCATCAATGATGTCTGATTCATAAAAATCTTCTTGATCTATTATTCTGCTAAAAATCAATTTTTCACCATCAGCCGTGAGGCAAGGAAAATTTTCGTTTGCTTCAGTATTGATATTAGGACCGAGATTAATAGGATTGAAAGGAACTGGATGAGCAATTGAATATTTTATGAAATTCAATCTTGCTATTTGAATTTTAGCCGAATCAACCGTTTTACTATTTGATTTTGCATTGGCTATGAATCGCTGGTAGGCATACAAAGCATTGTCCCATTCACCCAAATCAGTGTACAAAACCCCCAACTGATTCAAAACCATTGTTTGATACATGGTATCTAATTTCAAGGCAGCATTGTAGGATTTGATGGCGTCTTTAGGCAATTTCAAGGCTTGTTGACAATAAGCCAATTCATAATATGCGTTTATGAATCGTGGTTCTTTGCTTAGAATTTTAGACAACTTCTTGAGCGCATCAAGATTGTTATTGGCATTGATATCCTTCTTTGCCGCTTCAAATTCTTTTAAAAGATCCTTGGGTGCAATCTTGGTGTGGATGAAAGCCTGTCCATACGATTGAGTTAGGATCCCCGTGCAAATCACGATGAAAATGGTGATTAATCTAATCATCCGAATTTTTGTTATTCATCACTTCAGTTTGTTTGCGAATAGACTCCTGATGTAAAAGTTGTATGTAAGCCTTGGCGAAGGATTCTGTTAGTCCTGCATCCAAACTTGAATTTATTCTATTCTCAAAAATCTGTGCCCATCTATCCATCTGAAATATAGTAACGCCATGATCGCGTTTAGCTTGCCCTATTTTGTGTGAATTTTCCATTCGCTTGGCTAGGAGATTGATAATTTCATGATCCAAGGCATCAATATTGGCTCTCAATTGGTCCAATATCTGCACAAACTCAGCATCCTGATTGTTGGAATGACGGATTACAAGTTCTTTGAGCAAGGAGTTCAGCTCAGTTGGGGTGAGTTGTTGATCTTTATCACTCTGTGCATGTAGAGGGTCATTGTGCACCTCAATCATCAATCCATTAAATGCAAGATCGAGTGCTCTTTGGCTAATCTCAGGAACAAGCTTGCTATTGCCTGTTATATGGCTTGGATCACAGATCAAAGGCAATTCAGGCATTCTTCTTTTCAGTTCAATGGGGATGTCCCACATGGGTGGATTGCGATATTTATCCTGTTTATACATTGAGAATCCACGATGAATGGCAGCTAAATTATTGATGCCAACTTGTTTAAATCTTTCCAATGCACCGATCCATAGATCAAGATCAGGATTGATTGGGTTTTTTACCAAAACAGGTATATCTACCCCTCGCAATGATTCAGCTATTTCCTGCACATAAAATGGATTAACTGTAGTTCTAGCACCGATCCACAAAACATCAATTTTATGTTCCAGTGCTTGATGCACATGCTCCGGAGTAGCAACTTCGGTCGCAACTGGAATACCAGCTTCGACACCTGCATCCCTAAGCCAATCTAAACCTGTTATTCCAATTCCTTGAAAACTACCAGGCCTTGATCTTGGTTTCCAGATTCCTGCGCGCATGATGTCTGCTCCGCTTGATTTAACCAATTGTGCCATTTGGTGCACTTGTTCTGGACTTTCGGCACTACAAGGACCTGCAATAATCAGAGGTCTGCTGGAATCAGCGTTTTGAAACCATTGTTGTATAAAAGGAGATTGAATGCTTTCCGTGTTGTTCATACCATTACTTAACAAACCAATTTGTATTTTGATCCATTATTTCATGAAAAAATATAAATCTTGAAATGAATCATGAAATCTTATTTCAAACATAACCATGTTCCTCATCGTGACCTACCAATTGCGGGATTTCTTGTCTGCGTGCAGCAAATCCTACAATCAATCCAAATACAAACCCTCCAATATGTGCCCAATAAGCCACCCCACTTTCTTCATTCGTAACTGCCCCCAAACTTCCATAGCCTTGGAAAAATTGAATAACTATCCAGAGTCCCAAAAAAAGCAAGGCAGGAACCCTGAAAGAAGTAAACAGAAAGATGACCAAAACACGTATTCTGCTCTTGGGATAAAGCACCAAATAGGCACCCAGAACAGCTGATATTGCGCCACTTGCACCAATCAGAGGTATCTCACTCGCTGGAAACATCAGCGCATGAAATAATGTAGCAGCGATGCCTCCAAAAAGGTAGAACAAAATAAATCGGATTGAACCTAGAGTTGCCTCAATATTATCGGCAAACACCCACAGGAATAACATATTACCAAGAATGTGCGCCCATCCACCGTGAAGAAACAAGGACGTCACCACAGAATACAAATCCTGAGCATGAAGCATTTCGGCTGGTACTGCCCCATAATCTGAGGTAAATTGGCCCAAATCTTCCATATTCAGAGACAGCTCATATCCAAATACCAATATATTCAATAGCAGGATAAAGTAACTAAAATATGCTTTTTGAACACCATGAACTTGATCGTCACCTATTGGAAATATCATTTTATACTTGTTGAAAGTAATTGCACGAAGGTAAATAAATAAAATAGCAGCCTGTTAAGTACTTTCTGACTTTTTAAGCACTTGCTTAATAATTTCAGGTTCATAACCGTAAGAATATGCGTATTTCACCTGCTCAAACTCAGTTTTCTTACCCATTTTTTTAGCCTTAAGAATGATGTGTTTCAAGCCTTTCATGTAGTCATCTTCGTCAAGTTGATCAATCGCTTCATGAATACAATATGGAGAAATCTGTAGTTTCTGTAGTTCAAGTGAAATCTTTATTCGGCCCCAGTATTTGATCCGTTGCTTGCCCCTAGCAAATGCAATTGCAAAGCGCTCTTCATTGAGATAACCTTCTTGAATCATGGCAGAAATGGTCTCTTCGAGCTGCATGCCATACACACCCAATTGGATACATTTGGTTCGCACCTGACTGTGGCACCTTTCCTGATAAGCGCAATACCTTTTAATTTTTTCAATTCCAGCCTCAAGATTCAGGTATTTCTTTGGTTTTTCTTCCTCAAAGCTCATTTCATTCCAATTACTCCAGGAAGGATGTCCATTATTTCATCCTGAGGATTGTGGTGATAGACATGAAATCCGAGTGCTGATGCTGCATCGGTATTGGCTATTACATCATCAATGAACATAGTTTCGGATGCCTTTATACCAGCCTTATCCAGAACAAACTGAAAGGAAGCGGCGTCAGGCTTTCTAAATCCAATTTTATGAGAATAAAAAACTTGATCGAAACAAGCACTTTCAAAGTCCACGCCTGGGTGGTGCATCTTTAAGTGATGATGGACCCAACGCAGATGCGAAGTATTGGTATTGCTAAGCATATAAACACCATATTGCAAACGCAAAGCCTTCAATCCATTTATTCTGGTGGCAGGAATTCCGATAAGCATAGCATTCCAGGCATCGATTAGCGTCTTGCCTTGAGGGACAGGAGTACAGCAGCGTTGGATGGCATTGAAGAAGGATTCCTCCTGTATTTTTCCGCATTCGTATTGATCATGCCAGCCACTTTCGAGTAATTTTTGCACTTCAGGCATTGCCGATCCTGTGATATCAGCCAATGCAGATTCAGTAGCTGGAATATTGATATCTATCAATACATTACCGAAATCGAAGAGAAGGTTCTTAATCATGAAATAGCATAAAATGCAAAGATGCTATGATTAAATAGGAAATTCCTTTTTTATTATACGAAATTAGCTATTACCTTTGCGCTTCGATTGGGCCAACATACAGGTTCAATTGGGCCTATAGCTCAGTTGGTTAGTAGCACCTGACTCATAATCAGGGGGTCCCAGGTTCAAGTCCTGGTGGGCCCACCCCTTTAGAAAAGGTCTTAATCTTAGATGGTTAAGGCCTTTTTGTATTTATTGAAAAGGAATTCTGTTGGATTCATGGTATTTCAATTGTTATTACCCTAAATTTATTGTACTTTTACAGACTTAGAAAAATCAATGCAGGTTTGTACAACTGAATAAATACCAAAATTTATGTATAAAGGCAAGTTTTATTATTTCATTATTGTACTAGGGTTACTATTCTCTTGTGCCAAGGAGAAAATTGTTTCAGTTATTGATCCATGCCAAGGAAAAGCTGACACTACGGGTTTGGACTTATTGTGGGAAAAGGCGTTTAAAAATGACGGCAATGTTCGGTTGATGAAAATCACAGGACAAGGTGTATTTGTGATTTATAATTCCTTTTCAAGTAAAACCCCAGATCAACTAAGTTTATTTGATGCGAAGACTGGAGCCATTAAATGGCAAATAACATACCAAGAGGGATATGTTTTTAGTAAGTATGTGATTTTGGATAATTATTTTTATTTCGCAAAAACAGATAAGCTATTCCGATTAGACCTAAATACTGGGCAAATTGAAACCGTATTTACGAACCAAGCCGCACATTTCATAACACTTATTCCCAATTCATTGGGTCAATCTATATTTTTAAAATCTGATTACTTTGATAATATCTCTAAAACTTACAACTATCAGTTGGTGGAATTCGAGACTGAATCTCTTAAAGCCAAAGTCATTGCAGACACAACTCTAATTGAGAGTGCAATAAATCAGGATTTTTTCAAAACTCCAGTTTTTTTTAAATCAAATGGAACGAGAATTTTATGTTATGGCTTTATAGATCTAGACCAAGAGACGCGAAAAATAACTGCCTTAGATATTGATACTAGAACTAATCTATGGAATAAAATATATTTTGACGCCATTTTTCAGACAGCAAATTTAGTTTCGGACGACACCAAAATATATTTAATAAGAAAAGACTTTTTGAGTGCCTTTGACCCAATAACAGGTCAAGAATATTGGAAAACTTGGGTATATTCTGGTGAAGGACATGTTTATTTTGTGAATAATTCAATATTCTATGTTGATGGGCATCAGGTTTTAAAAATTGACAAATCTACAGGAATTCTAGATTGGGAAAAAGAAATAAGACTATGGTCGCATGTCAGTCCAGCTTACTACAAAGATCAAGTTTATTTCATAGGACAAGCTGCGCTTCAGGCCTGTGATTTCTCAGGCGGCTGCTTAACAACGACGACTTTAAATCCTTATTTTGATGATAACGGCACTAGAAGATTTTTTACGGATTTGGATATTGATTCGTTAAATGGAATTATTGTAGTTGCTGATAATTATCACCTCCGTGGATATAAACTTCCGGAATAAATCATAGCTTGACACTTCGTTCGGCCTTTCGTTCGGCGTAGGTTGCACCTACGTCGCTGTGTGGCTATGGCTGCGCCATAAAATACCCAAGATATACATGAATTTGCTCAGCATAACTCCAAGCAATTTCGTAGCAACGTTTCATTTTGCTTCACTTTCAAATTAAAAATTTGATAACACACAGACGTAGGCGCAGCCTACACCTAACTAATGAAAAGGAACTCGGCTCTTTGCTCGGCGTAGGTTGCACCTACGTGGCTATGGCAGCGCCATAAATGCATTTATTATTAGTTCATCGTCTGATGCACATCAACTGCACACTAAAACATTAACTTGCATGCAATATCTAAATTAACCATGACCACCCTCTATCTGCACGGACTTGAAAGCAAACTCAATGATGAAAAAAGAAACATCCTTGAAAGATATTCAACTGTCATAGCTCCCGATATGGATTATCGCAACAATCCTGATGTTTTTGATCATCTCAAAAATCTAACCGATATTCATACCATTGATGTATTTATTGGAAGTAGCATGGGCGGACTCATGGCGTACTAAGAAAGGAACTCAATGTAAAAACTCCTTTTCAAGCTCTTGATAAATGGTACGAAATTAATCCTGAACTATTTTTTGTGAAACCTGATGAATTTAAAAATAAAATCCTACATTTACAGTCAATTAAGTAAGAAAAAAA
>JBBQJT010000035.1:0-38257 GCA_038326165.1 Chitinophagales bacterium
ATAGGAAACGAAGCGTCCACCATCAGAATAATCCGAAACATTACCAGCCTTCAATTGACTCATATCCCATTTGGTGTAGTACCATTTACTCTTCAAGCTTTCAATATTTTGAACGGCTATAATTGGAAACAAGATCAGTGAAATGAACACCAATCCTTTGATGTGCCATGAAATTTCACGCCATTTCAACAGATATATGCTTACCAATCCTATGTAAAGAATCAATAAGCCGGAACGAACTGCGATAAAATGCAGGGCTACAGCCAACAAGACAGACCCAACTGTTATGAAGCTATCCTTTAATCGAATGCCCTCCCACAAACCTACAATCGACATCATACCTATAAATTGGGCGAATCGAACATGGTCTTGCATCGGAGTTTGAATGGAACTTCCTGCCACAACTCTCTGAATAAAAAATGTATGATCCCACCAACTATTTATTAAAACCCCAAATGTGTAGCCTACACATATCGCAAGGATACACTTTAATATATACGGTTTCCAAAACTTAACTTCTGAGGGTAAATAATAAAATATAACCGGCATGGCCAGCAGAGGAAGTCTAATTCTAAATCTCGAAAGCCAATGGCTTGCATTTTCGGAATTCCACAACCCGATTAGGGTAATAAAAAAAATCACTACCAAACTCAATAAGGCAGGATTGATTCGACTTAGCTGATCTAGCCAAGATCTCCATCCAAATTCAGCTATTTTGTCTCTGAAAATAACCAGTATCAAGGCAACGTAAGTCAATAAAACAACACTTGTTCCATACTTGGTAAAGAGCAACATACCGGCAAAAAACACTGCCAATACAAAATGAATTATGCACAAAAGCTTTACAGATAGCCATGGTTTCGTACTGTTTAATCTTATCATTGTCAACCACAAATGTACCGCTCAAACGTCAAATTGTGCTTGTGTGTTGTATTAGGCATATCTTTACATTCTCAATTGTACTTATGGATATTTTTGCAAATATTGCTATACTAAAAGAAGAGATTGCTCAATACAGCATCCAAACTGCTGATGAATTGGAACAATTCCGAATCAAATACCTCGGCTCTAAGAATATTATCAAGCCCTTATTTAATGAAATGAGGAATGTTCCCAATGAAAGAAAGAAGGAATTTGGTCAGGTTCTGAACGATCTCAAAACTTCAGCTGAAGAAAAATTTTCAACCATTCAGGAGAGCCTGTCGGACGGACCAAATGTTGAAAATTCAGGTATTGACCTTACTGCACCAGGATTTCCGTACCCTTTGGGTTCAAGGCACCCGATTTCATTGGCCATGAATAGAATCATCAATATCTTTGCCCGTGTTGGTTTTGTAATAGCCGAAGATCGTGAAATTGAAGATGACTGGCATAATTTCTCAGCATTAAATACTCCTGATGATCACCCCGCCAGAGATATGCAGGATACCTTTTATCTGCAAAACAGCACTGAAATGCTATTGCGTACGCATACCTCAAGTGTGCAGACTCGCATTATGACTACCACTCAACCGCCCATTCGGATCATTGCGCCTGGGAGGGTGTACCGCAATGAAACCATCTCTTCCCGTTCCCATTGTCAATTCCATCAAGTTGAAGGATTGTATATTGATAAAAAAGTGTCCTTTGCGGACATGAAGCAAACTTTGATGTTCTTTGCGCGTGAAATGTATGGACCTGATACCAAGATTCGACTGCGTCCATCATATTTCCCCTTTACAGAGCCCAGCGCTGAAATGGATGTTTATTGGGGATTAAAGGATGAAACTGATTACCGTATTACCAAAGGAACTGGTTGGTTGGAAGTTTTGGGTTGTGGTATGGTTGATCCTGTTGTATTAGAAAATTGCAACATAGATCCTGCGCAGTATTCGGGTTATGCCTTTGGGATGGGAATTGAGCGTCAGGCAATGTTGCTTCACCGAATCGGCGATATCCGCAATTTCTTTGAAAATGACACCCGTTTTCTCAAACAATTTACTAGCGTTCATTAATCCATCATCATGAAACCTGCACTTTTGAAGGGAACCAGAGATTTTGGCCCTAAAGAATTATTGAAGCGTGAATTCATTTTCAACATCATAAGAGAATGCTTTAGTCTTTTCGGCTATGCTCCCTTAGAAACCCCAGCAATGGAATCCATGGCTACGCTAACTGGAAAATATGGTGAAGAGGGAGACAGATTGTTGTTTAGGATTTTAAATAATGGCGATTTTTTGGCAGATGTTCCTGATGAACACCTTACAGCAAAAGACTCAAAATTGGTCTCTGCTGCTATCGCCAAACGTGGCCTCAGATACGATCTCACTGTACCATTTGCGCGATATGTAGTAATGAATCAAACAGATATCTCTTTTCCTTTCAAGCGATATCAGATTCAACCTGTCTGGAGAGCTGATCGTCCCCAAAAAGGAAGATACCAAGAGTTTTATCAGTGTGATGCAGATGTTGTAGGGAGTGACAGCCTTTGGTATGAAGCAGAATTATTAGCAATTTATGCACGTGTTTTTAGTGTATTGAAGTTGCCTGTCATCATCAAATACAACAACAGAAAGATACTTCAGGGACTTGCCGAAGCTGCAGGGGTTGCAGACAGATTTCAAGTCATGACCATTTTGATTGATAAAATAGATAAAATCGGTATGGATGGTGTCATAAAAGAAATGACCTCGGCTGGTTTTCCAGATAATGCCATTGCCTATTTGAGTAATACTTTAAAATCTGTCAACAGCCTTGACGAATTGAAACTGGTGATGATATCTGATATTGGCATGAAAGGTATTGAAGAATTGGCTGCCGTAGAAGAAGGCCTTAAAACAAGTTTGTTGGATCCTGACGCTGCCGTGCAGGTTAAATTTGACATAACACTGGCTCGTGGATTGGGTTACTATACTGGTTTCATCTGTGAAGTAGTTGCTGGCGGAGATGTTCAAATGGGTAGTATTGGCGGAGGCGGTAGATATGATAATCTCACAGGCGTTTTTGGCTTGCCAAATGTGTCGGGTGTTGGTATCAGTTTTGGTGCTGAACGCATATATGATGTAATGGAAGAATTAGGCTTATGGCCAAAAGATCTGGAAACCACATTGCACGTGATGATTCTGACAATGGATACGGAATCATTTGTGACAGGTACAAAAATCTTGGCATTACTCCGAAACGTGGGAATTAATTCGGATATTTATCCTTCACCAGTAAAATTCCAAAAACAAATTAAGTACGCCAATGACAAAAAAGTCCCGTACGTAATTGTAATTGGACCTGAGGAAATTGCCGCCAATAAATATGCTTTAAAAAACATGCGCGCAGGGACACAGGTAAGTAAAAGTATCGATGAGTTGATCGGTTTTAAATATGCCTAGGCTTACTTCTCGAAGCAATACATACAGCTGATCAGGACACTTTGGCTTGTTCTAGTCTGTTGATTGCCACTTATTAAAACATTATTCCTATATTGGATTAAAATTAATGATATGAAATCTCTTAGCATCTTGTTTCTTTTGACTACACTCATGTTTAGCGATTGTAAAAACATGCACAAAAAACCTTACATTCAAATAGCGCCTAATTTTGTTGAGGTACATTTTGAACGCCCGATGTCAAGGGCAGAGCTAGACAAATTGAAAGTTGATTTGGCAGCCGTAAATGTGAAAATCGTATATACGGACATGAAATATGATGGTGATTTACTGAATTTTTTATCCTTTACTGTCGAACACAATGGTCAGGTTGGCTCAAGCAGCTCTTTTTTCACGCAACACAACCCTTGGGGCTTTTTGATCGATAGCCGCAATGGGCAAATAGCTCGCTTACTCGTGGGGGAAATTGTGAAACAATAAAAACCAATCTACTGTCTGGCATATATCAATTACTCCACCCCCTAAGGATACAGAATAATGGCTTCTATTATTCTGAAATCACTTGAATGAGCTTGCAATATTTGGATCTATCGTTAATGCCACTGCTCTGAATTTCTCTCCCTCAGCTCCTTGTCCTGCATCTGTCATGATTTTAAACATTGCATAATTGGATTTTGGATCAGTATCGTCAACAGACATGATCGCCTTCTGCATAAATTTTGCAGCATTGTTGTAATACTGCTTCTCTTTATAGAAAACATTCCAAGCCAAGTCATAGTAGAAATCACGCATTTTTGTTTGATCCACACCGGGTGTTTTGTCCAAATATTCCAGATATTGGTCAATGTAAGTGATTGTGGTTCTTCTTGATAAGATTTGTTTGAAGCCTGCAAGCAAATTATCCAAATTTCGATCCAAGGCATAGTTAGACCCTAACACTCCAGAATACATCTGCATGGCACTAAAATAATCTGGATATATTTCAAGAGATTTCTTGATGTATTTATTTATATCCGTTAACAATGCTTTTTGCTTGACTGGGTCCTTTTCTTTTTGAAATTGTTCAAACAAAGCCGTTGCCATAAAACAATTGGCTCGAGCGCTGTTGTGAGATGTCTTAATTGCCGCAGTGTTCAAAGACAACTTATCCTTCCATGCTGGCACCCTTGCAATTGTTTTGGCACTTAAAGCCAATGCTGCTATTGATAACAAGGCAATGGCCAATGGTTTAGACTTTGGCATCACGTACGTTAAAAGCGCCCAAGCAGCTGCAACACAAAAGCCAATGGAAGAGATATAAACAAATCGTTCATTCATAAACGTACCTACTGGAAATACAATATTGCTTACAATGGATATGGTAAACAGATAAAACAATATTGCGAATGCAGGTATTGATTTTGATTTGATGTTCTTAAGTGCAAAAACACCTAAGCCAACATGGATTAAAAGTGATAAAATGCTCCAGATATTCGTCCAGCCAACCTTAGGGATTGCATAAGGATAATAATCGTGGGTCAAAGGATGAGGAAAAAGCTGTAGTTTTAAATAAACAATCAAGGTGTAAAAAATCGTTGCTAGCTTCTGACCAACATTCATTTCAACAAATGGATTGTTCATCAAATCCGTTATTTTTTCACCATTACTCAGGAAATATCCTATTACTGAATAACGAATCATTAGGTAAACAACTGTTGCTACAACCAGCGGAATCATCACTTTTGTATAATCGGAGGCTTCTGCTTTGTGTGCAATAAATACCGCTAAGGGTATAACTGCCAAGAAGGTAATGGCGTTTTCCTTGGATAATAATCCCAGAAAAAACATGACTCCACTTAATATCAGTGATAAGTTGTCTCGCTTAGCTAAATATTTAAAGGTGAAATATAAACTTCCCAATGCGCCCATTAAGGTCATGATTTCATCCCTTCCCTTTACATTGGCAACAACTTCACTATGGATAGGATGCGCGATAAACAACAAACTGGCAATAAATGGAATATTTAAAAAAGCATTGTCATCAGATTTCAATGGAAATAAAAGTAGCAATATTCGATAGAGCAATATTCCTGACAGGGCATACAACAGTACATTCATCAAGTGACTCATGAATGGATTCAGTCCCCACATTTGGTGTTCGATGGCAAAAGTCACGATCGAAAGTGGACGATAACGAGCGCCAACAACCAAGTTTTTTTGCTCGCCAAAATAACCTTGCATACTCTCCGTTGACATGATTTTGCCAATACCCGCTATACCTTGTTTGGTAAAATCATTTTTGGTAATCACAATTTGATCATCCAAAACATAATCAAACTTGACCGTGTAGATGTAAAGACCTACACCCAATGCAAAAATGATTGCAATCTGTTGCCAATATTTTGTCCAATAGCCTGATTCCCATGTGTAGGGCTTGCTGAACGTTTGTTTTTTCGAGCTGCTTGGCTTAGGTGCAGGGATATTGCGTTTACTCATCTTCTTTCGAAATTACATTAATAGTAAAAAACTCTTGAACTTTACGGCAAAATTGATAAATAGTTCACATTTATGATAGAAGGAATAATGAATTTTCAATTTATTTGTGTTCATTTTATGAAATTTTCTCTTTCCTTTTTGTTTGACATATACGGATAGAAACATCTGTTTTTCATCATCTTCTGTTCATTAATCTACGGGCATATTCGGAATTTCTGGGTAGCGCCTTCATCAAGATGGCGTGCAAGGCGGCCCAACTCAAGGAGCCCAACAATACACCATAAGCAATGAGCGCGGGATAATGCAATCCCAACAAATGATCAAAAAGGAAAGCATCAATCATACTAATTGCTCCAAATATCATGATGGTTATGCTTACAAACCACCATACCCTAGTAACTCTCTTCAACCAACTTAACATTACTGCTCTTGCAGCATCTTCCCCTTGCTGGCTCAATGCATACTTTACAAAACGATATGAAAAATACATATATAGGTTAAACATTAGACCAAATGAGCCAAATTCCAACGCAGAATAGTACTGAGAATAAGCACCATTCCACAGACTGATTTTAATTGCTATTGGGCTTAAAAAAGCAAAGAAATAAAAACTCAAATGACTCAGTGGAAGGATAAAATGTTTAAGATCTTTCCATGAATTTGCCTCGCCATTATACAACTCGCATTTTACAAAAATGAAGTACAAAGGACCCAACCACAAGCCAAAATGCAAGGGAAGAAACAATAAGCTAGGCCAATTCAATAACGGAACAGCTAAACTAGTAAACCACCACAACACAGTACTCCATGCAGCAATAAAAAATAGTGCGTACCACAAGTCAACTGCAGACCATTGCTTGGTTTTATAGATGAAACCAACAAGAACCACCAAAGAATAAATCAATATGCCAATCGAAACAAACAAAAAAACCAATGTTCTCCATTCCTGAGCTTTAAGCCACCCATACATTTGAAGAAGTGCATCCATTTTTTATTTCTTTGCTTGTATCTGAAAGCTGGTTGGCTTTAACTTTACAACTATTGACTTGCTGGTGGGTGTTTGACTCTTATCAGCAAAGCTATTGATTGGGACCAAAACATTTGTTTCAGGAAAATATGCTCCCAAATTTCCTTGGGGAATTGAGTACGCAACAAGCTTGAAGTAGCTCGCTACGCGGGTCTTTTGATCATCTTGTTGAACTATATCAACCCAGTCTCCTTCTTGCATCCCTAGTTTTTGAATATCTTGCCCATTGATCAATACAACTCTTCTTGCATTGAGGATGCCACGGTATCGATCATCCATTCCATAAATTGTGGTATTAAACTGGTCATGTGTACGGATAGTCATGAGGATAAACTCATCATCCTTTACTTTGATCGTTGAATTCTTATTAATCGTAAATCTCGCCTTTCCTGTAGTTGTTTTATATTGGCCTTCCCTAGCACCGTTGGGGAGATAAAAACCTCCATCATTTCGCACTCTTTTGTTGTAATCTTGAAAGCCTGGTATGGATGCTTCAATCAGTTCTCTGATTTTATCGTAGTCTTTGATCAAATTTAGCCAATCAATCCCATTTTCAATACCTATAACTTCATTGGCCAAATGTGCTACAATGGCTGGTTCACTCATACAATATTGTGATGCCGGTTCAATTCTGCCTCTGCTACTTGACACGATACCCATACTGTTCTCAACACTTACAAATTGGGGACCAGCTTCCTGTATATCTATTTCAGTTCTTCCTAAGGCTGGCAATATCAAGGCTTCTTTGCCGGCTATAATGTGGCTTCGGTTGAGCTTGGTGGATATTTGTACTGTTAAATTGCAGTTTTGCATAGCCTCTGCTGTAAATTCGGTATCTGGTGTTGCCGATAGAAAATTTCCACCCATTCCTATGAATACCTTCACTTTGCCTGAATGCATAGCTTCTATTGATTCAATGGTATCCAATCCGTGAACTTGTGGTGGCGTGAAATGGAAAACTTTAGCAAGACTATCTAAAAATCCTTGGCTGGGCTTTTCGTAGATGCCCATGGTGCGATCTCCTTGAACATTGCTATGTCCACGAACAGGGCAGGTTCCTGCTCCTGGCTTTCCAATGGCACCACGTATCAAAAGCAGATTTACTAATTCCTGAATATTATCAACAGCGTTTTTGTGCTGGGTTAGTCCCATTGCCCAACATGCAATCATCTTAGGCCTTGCCGCAATAAGTTCAACTGCTTCCATTACCTGATTGTGGGTGATGCCACAAAGATCAAGTTGTTCTAGATAATTGTATGCTTCTAAGTCTTTTTTGAATTCTTCATATCCATCTGTTGACGCTGTTATGAAATCCTGATCAACAATACTTCTTGGATTATTTTGTTCCTTTTTTAGCAATTGAATCAAAATTGCTTTAAAAAGGGCCACATCGCTATTGACCTTTACTTGAAGGAAAAGATCGCATAATGAAGTGGCTGATCCGAGCAGATCTGCTACATGTTGAGGGTTCTTGAAAGCTGTGAGACCTGCTTCTGGCAATGGGTTAATGCTAATTATCTTTGCGCCATTCTTTTTTGCCTTTTGCAGCGCAGACAACATTCGTGGGTGGTTGGTCCCAGGATTCTGTCCAACAATTACAATCAGATCTGTTATATAAAAATCCTCCAAGGTCACACTGCCTTTACCTATGCCTGTTGTGTAGTTTAATGCAACTCCACTTGATTCATGACACATATTGGAGCAATCGGGCAAATTATTGGTTCCATACATTCGAACAAATAACTGATACAAGAAAGCAGCTTCATTACTGGTTCTTCCAGAGGTATAAAAGGTGGCTTCATCAGGGGAGCTAAGACTTTTAAGGTGCTTACCAATTATGGAATAGGCTTCATTCCATGATATTTCACAATAATGGTCACTTACGGGAGGCAAATACATTGGGTGCGTAATTCTGCCGCTTTTGCCTATTTTGTAATCCGTCCACTCGCTCATTTCACTCAAAGAGTATTTGCTAAAAAATGCTGGAGTTACCCTTGCCTCCGTCGCTTCCTCCGCAATGGCTTTTACGCCGTTTTCACAATATTCTCCTATTTTTGAACGGTGATCATCAGGGTCCGGCCAAGCGCAACCTGGGCAATCAAAACCTCCCATTTGATTGATACTGAACAGGGTTTTTACACAATTTCCCAATGACATTTGTCCAACAGCATGTTCCAAGGAATGGTAAACTGCTGGCCATCCTGCAGCGTAAGTTTTCATTGATTTTAAGCTGATTTTTTCAACTTCAGGAGGCGGCACGGCATATCTTTTAAACACAGGCATTTGCTTGTTTTTTATTCAGTAATATCTAAAGCTAATGGATTGGGATAAGCGTCCTTGTCTTCATCTATATCTCTCATCTTCAAACATTGAAAATCTTTTTCGATAATCACATGAAGTGGAACCAATCCATAAGCACCATTCTCGATACCCGTCTGATCGGAATTAGCCCATTCTTGAGCCTGATTTGTTGGTATGGTAACTGTAATAGTATTGTTATCAAAGCTTGCAAAAATCTGATTAACACTATCAGTTTTTATTCGATAAGTTAATTCGGCAATGGAACCAAACTCTACGACTTCTTCAACTGAACCCTCATTCGTCAATTGCTTTACCTCCAGTTGAGTCAATCGCAAACGGATGGTGTTTCCTCTAATTCTTAATTTCATGCTTCATAAATACGGGATAAATATACATTCATTCTGAATAAAATCAATCCCTACTTAAAAACACCATGCAACCACATATTGCAACTTTGATATTTGAGCTTGAAAAACAGCTGATTTGGAGTACTATTCTCCTGTAAATACAGCGCTTATGTAGGCTCTGTTCATTCTTGCAATATTCTCAAGCGAGATCTCTTTGGGACATTCAGCTTCACAAGCACCGATGTTTGTGCAATTTCCAAAACCTTCAGCATCCATTTGTTGAACCATATTAAAGGCTCTCCTTGAGGCCTCTGCTTCACCCTGAGGCAATTGATTGAGGTGAGAGACTTTGGCTGCCGTAAACAACATTGCGGAACCATTAGGGCAAGCGGCTACGCAAGCACCACAGCCAATGCATGCGGCTGCATCCATTGCTTTCTCCGCCTTGTGCTTCTCTACTGGCATATTATTCGCATCAGTGGCTTGTCCAGTATTCACACTGATATATCCACCTGAGGCAATGATCCTGTCAAAAGAACTTCTGTCTACTGCTAAATCTTTTACTATTGGGAATGAGCCACTGCGGAATGGTTCTATGTAAATTGTATCATCCTCCTTGAAATTGCGCATGTAGAGTTGACAAGTAGTTGTTCCTTTCAATGGTCCGTGAGGACGGCCATTAATTACCATGCTACACATCCCGCATATTCCCTCTCGACAATCGTGGTCAAAAGCAACTGGATCCCCACCACCTGTGATAATATCATCATTTAGTACATCAATCATTTCAAGAAATGACATATTCGGGTTCGCATCCTTTACTGTATAGTTTTCAAACTTGCCCGATGTGCTCGCATTATTCTGTCTCCAGATTTTTAAATTGATTTTCATATTACTTTATATTTAGTAATTTGATTAAGCATAGCTTCTTACCTGAAGCTTAATATTTTCGTATTCCAACATTTCTTTGTGCAGAATTGGGTCTTTATCTGTATACTCCCATGCTGCTACGTAGGAATAATCATCATCATTTCGTTTGGCTTCACCATTTTCTTCATATTCCGTTCGGAAGTGACCTCCACAAGATTCCTTTCTGTCTAGTGCATCAACAACCATCAGCTCGCCCAATTCAATGAAGTCGGCAACACGCATTGCCTTGTCCAATTCAGGATTAAATTCGTTGATTTTGCCTGGAACTATGACATTGGCATAAAAATCTTCACGCAAGTCTTGAATCATTTTTCTCGCTTTAATCAAGCCAGCTTCATCTCTTGCCATTCCACAATAATCCCACATGATTAATCCAAGCTTTTTGTGAAATTGTTCGACGGTGTGGGTGCCCTTGTTTGCCAAAAAGTGGTGCATTCTGTTATTAACGCTTTGCTCCGCTTCTGCAAATTCAACAGAATCAGTAGGTATGGTTCCTGTGAATATTTCGTTCGATAAATAATTGCCTATTGTATAAGGTATCACAAAATACCCATCAGCCAAGCCTTGCATCAATGCTGATGCTCCAAGTCTGTTGGCACCGTGGTCACTGAAGTTAGCTTCTCCTAATGAATACAAACCTGGGATGTTGGTCATCAATTCATAATCAACCCATAGGCCACCCATTGTATAGTGAACGGCAGGATATATTCTCATAGGTTGCTTCAAAGGATCTTCGCCAGTAATGTTTTGATACATTGGGAACAATTCACCATAACGTGCCTTAACTACATCTATACCCAATCTTTGAACCGCCGCACCAAAATCCAAATAGACAGCTAGGCCCGTTTGACCTACTCCTCGCCCTTCGTCGCATACTTCCTTAGCGGCTCTGGATGAAATATCACGCGGACTCAAATTACCAAATGATGGGTATTTACGCTCCAAGTAATAATCTCTGTCTTCCTCCGCTATTTCATTGGGGTGCTTCTTACAATCCTCCTTTCGCTTTGGCACCCACACACGGCCATCATTTCTGAGGGATTCGCTCATTAGGGTCAACTTACTTTGATATTCACCCGTAACAGGAATACAGGTTGGGTGAATTTGCGTGAAACAAGGGTTTGCGAATAACGCTCCTCTTTTATGTGCTTTCCATGCAGCGGTAACGTTGCTACCCATTGCATTGGTAGAAAGGTAGAATACGTTACCATATCCTCCTGAACACAACAAAACAGCATGTGCAGAATGTCTTTCAAGCTCTCCAGTTATGAGGTTTTTGGCTATTATTCCTCTTGCCTTACCATCGATAGTAACGACGTCTTGCATTTCATGTCTTGAATACATTTTGACATTGCCTAAATGAATCTGTCTTTCTAATGCCTGATAAGCTCCCAATAATAACTGCTGACCTGTTTGACCCCTTGCATAAAAGGTTCTACTTACTTGAGCTCCACCAAAAGATCGGTTATCCAACAATCCGCCATATTCTCTGGCAAAAGGGACGCCCTGAGCCACACATTGATCGATTATATTTCGGCTGACATCAGCCAATCTGTAAACATTGGCTTCTCTTGACCTAAAATCGCCCCCTTTGATGGTATCATAAAATAAACGGTAAACAGAGTCTCCGTCATTTTTGTAGTTCTTGGCAGCATTAATGCCTCCTTGTGCAGCTATTGAGTGGGCTCGGCGTGGACTGTCTTGAAAGCAAAAGGCCTTAACACTGTAACCCAACTCTGCCAAACTCGCCGCAGCAGACGCTCCAGCTAAGCCCGTTCCTACTACTATGATATCTAGTTTACGTTTATTGGCTGGGTTGACCAATTTTGCATTTTGCTTATAGTTGTTCCACTTTTCAGCCAAAGGGCCTGTTGGAATTTTACTGTTTAGTTTGCTACTCATTTTTCTTGCTTTGTAAAATTAACGAGTGAAATAAAATATTATCGGAATTGCCGCAAATCCCAAAGGAATCAATATACCATATGCTTTGCCTATCCACTCAATTATTGGTGTGTACTTAGGGTGATTTACTCCTAATGATTGAAAAGAAGAACCAAACCCATGCAACAAATGGAAAGCCAACGCAATCATACTCAAAACATAAATTAAAATAACAAATGGCTCTTTGAATTCAGTTGCTACTTGTTGGTACATGTCTTTGACTTGATAATCCAAGCCAGGGTAGGATATCATTGGTAATTCATCAGTGAACTTCATAATGTACCAAAAATCTTTCATGTGAATAAAAAGAAAAATTAAAACCAAAGTTCCCAGCCAAGCCATATTTCTTGCGGAATAAGACGATGTTTTTGTGCTTAGGATAGCATATCGGCCACCACCGCCTGCAGCGCTTTTGTTCTGCTTCCAAAGCAATAATCCTTGGATAGCATGCAATAATATCGTGGCATACAATCCATAAGAGATCGTTTTGATCAAAGGGTTGTGTGTCATGAAATAGGTATATATATTGAATGCCTGGCCACCATCATTGGCCAACAACTGGAAATTACCTATTAAATGTACCAGCAGAAACAGGATCAAAAAAATACCTGTTAAACTCATTATAAGCTTTTTACCTATAGATGAAGTGAGAAATGTACTCAACCAATTCATGTACTCCGTTATTTTTGTGACACAAAAGTATCTGATTATAACATTAAAACCATATTCTAAACAGATTCCAATAGCTTTGGTTTTTTATTTAGAATAAGTCTAAGCACAAAACAATAAGAATACAAGAATGACAAAAGGAGTAGATTTTAAAAATTATCTGGATAGATTCGAAACTGTGGCTCTTCCATTTACCATTGATGAGAGTAATTATAGCATATTGAACGAACGCAATGAGCCTCTTCCCGATATTGTTGCCTCCATGTTTATGACAAGGTTGGGCGAAGATGAGGATGTAGCTGAATATGTTCCTTTTTTTAGGCTTGATGATCACGAGGATGTTTTAGTTTTAGTTCTTTGGCGCGCTGGATTGTTGAGATATGATTATTTGATTTGCACCTATGACAAAAATGGCGGAATCATTGATCAATCCATTATTGCTTCCAGTTTTTATACCTCTGAATCTACTACCAAATCCATTGCAAGGTTTGAAGAAGACGGTTTAATATACAGTATTTCAGCAACTACCGATAATGATAATCCCAACAATTTTGACACCAGCATGAGCAAATCCAGTATCTTTGAAGTATTGCCAAATGGGCAGATTCAACAAACAAAAAATAATGTCTAAGAATAAAAGCAGCAAATTAAGCTCAAAAGACCTTCGAGTCGAGATTATAAAAGTTCAAAACTTATTTCCGGGTAAAGTCCTTTCTGCAGGATTTATCAAAAAACACCTCAATATTGACAACAATAAAGAGTCCATTCGCTATGCACAAGAAAAAATAGCAGAAGGCACTCCAATGGTCGAACCGACTGTAGAAAAACACGAAACCCATTCAAGTCATTTTATCAAAGGCAAGGTAGATATGACCAAAAGGGGCGATGCATTTATTATTTGCGAGGATTATCCTGAAGATATCTTTGTGCAAGGTCGTCGCTTAAGAGGAGCAATGGACAATGATATTGTTGAAGTTCGATTGTCCTCTTCTACCAGATCCAAAAGACCCGAAGGTGAAGTAATCAATGTATTAGAAAGAGGACTTAAAAAAATATTGGGCACGCTTTACTTTAGAAATGGCGTCTACAGCATAAAATGTGATTATATAGATTTACCTTTTCCCGTTGTCGTGAATCCCGATCAACTCAATGGGGCTAAACACAAAGAAAGAGTAATAGCCGAAATCATTGAATGGCCTGAAAAACATCAAAAAATAATTTCAGCTCGAATCACAGGCGTTTTAGGAGAAACAGGGAGTATTGATCTTGCTATGACTACCATTTTGGTTGATAATGGCTTTGATATTTCATTCCCGGAAGAGGCTGTAATAGAAACGGAAAAAATGAGCGACAAAATATCAGCTGCTGAACTAAAAGAAAGGCGTGATATGAGAGATGTGCTTACATTTACGATTGATCCAGAAGATGCAAAGGATTTTGACGATGCCATTTCTTATGAGAAGCTTGAGAACGATCAGATAAGAATAGGAATTCATATTGCAGACGTTGCCCACTACGTTCAACCTAATACAGCATTGGATAAAGAGGCATATTTGAGAAGCACAAGTGTTTACCTTACTGACCGGGTTTGCCCTATGCTTCCAGAAAAAATTAGCAATGAATTATGTTCTCTTCGACCCAATGAGGACAAAAGAACCTTTTCGGCAGTTTTTACATTTGATTCGACCTTCAAAATTATTGAACGATGGTTTGGCCGTTCACTGATTCACTCTGACCGTCGTTTTACCTACGAGGAAGCACAAGTGCTTTTAGACAATCCTGAAGGTTCTTGGGGTGAAGTATTACAAGAAGTAGACAAAATTGCCTTGCAACTTCGTAAAAAGCGATTCCAACACGGAGCAATCGCCTTTGAAACCGAAGAGGTGCGTTACAAATTCAATGCGGAGGGAATGCCCGTTTCTGCTTTTGTCAAATCACGACAGGAAGCCAACATGCTTATTGAGGATTTGATGCTATTAGCCAACCGAGAAGTTGCTTCATATATTGCCAGAAAAAGCCGAACTCTGGAAATCCCTTTTGTTTACAGGATTCATGATCAACCTTCCGTTGAAAAATTGGCCGATCTTGCCCTGTTCGCCAAAGATTTGGGTTTTGAATTCAACATGACAAGTCCTAAGGCAATTATTTCATCCTATAATCATTTGGCCGAACAATCACAAAAGAATGAACATCTAAAAATGCTTCAACCTCTTGCTATTCGCACTATGGCTAAGGCGGTCTATTCTACTGTCAATATCGGACATTATGGTCTTGGCTTTCAATTTTACTGCCATTTCACCTCACCCATTCGCAGGTATTCTGATGTGCTTACACATCGCATTTTGTTTGATAATCTGAAAGGGAGTAATCGTGTTCCCAAAGAAGAATTAGAACAAAGATGCAAACACATTTCAACCATGGAACGCAAGGCCGTGGTAGCCGAAAGAGAGTCAACCAAATACACTTCCGCTGTTTATATGAACGAGAAAGTTGGACAAATTTTTGAAGGCCATATTTCTGGAATAATTGAACGGGGAATATTTGTGTTGTTGGATGATAGCCTTGCTGAAGGACTAATAGAGTATGATAGCTTGTATGAAAAATTTGATGTGGCTCCACATAGACTAACCGTAACTGGACGAAGAACCAACATAACCTATAGAATGGGAGATCCTGTTTTAGTAAAAATCATGAAAGTGGATATAGAAACGCGTGAAATAGATATGGTCTTGGTTGACAAAGAAGGAAAACTTATGTAAATGGTGTGAACCAACCTGTTACTGATGGCAAATACTTTTGTGACCTATGCGTATAATGGTCAGTTAGCTTGTTGTCAGTTAGTATGATGGAAAGCGATAATATTGAGTTGGCGCATAACCTTTCTTAAATGCTATTTCATGGTTGCGACCAATAGAAATTGATATGCTCGATTTTTGGCTTTTCAATCGATAAACATTCCAGAAGGAATTCGTAAAAATGGTTCTGTTTTTTTCAGTATCTTAGCTCATCGAGCATTTCGAAAAGAATTATTTGGCAGGTTTTGCTTTAATCATGCTTTCTGTTTTGGTTATTTCTAAAGAATGGTGATTATCTCATTAGGTTAATATCTCCGCTGAACAATCTCTTAGTGCCATCAGTATATTCCAACTCAACATAATAGACGAAAACACCAGCATTTGAGCAAACTCCGCCCACCTTTCCATCCCATCCTTGTGAGGGATCATTGATGGCAATTTCAGTTCGTTCGTAAACCAGTCCACCCCATCGATTGAATACCTGAACCCTGGGAATATTTGTAATTTCTTTGGGATCCCCATATACAAACCAGTTGTCATGTAGTCCATCTCCGTTGGGTGAAAATGCATTTGGTATATAGACTCCGAAATCTTTAATAACCCAGATTCTGATGTCATCAAATGCGGCACATCCATTGATATCTTTGACTGATAATCTATACACCTTTGATTCCGTTCCTGTAACTATTGGATACAGACAGTCGGCACAACTTAAATAATCGCCAATATTCCAACTCGCCGTGACTATTTGCTGATCTGGTACATTCAATATAGGGACTATTGGATACAGCGCCCCATATTCAACCGTTACATCAAATGGTAGTTCTACCTTTAGCTCTTGAGCTTGCGGTATTTGGGTAACGAGTTCTAAGGAACATCCGTTTGCATCTACTATCTGTATGGTATAGCTATTGGGATTTAAATTCACAAAACTGGGATTGTTTTGGTATGCTCCTTGATTCAACTTGTAACTAAAAGGTGATTGTCCACCTACAATATCTACCACAGTAATTGTTCCCAACGAATTACATCCTGGGGGAACTATATCTAATTGTGCATCACTTGGCACGTTGTCATTTATTTCAACATCTACTGAATCTGTGGCAGAACATCCATTTTGAATAGAAGTCACAGTCATTACATATGTGCCTGCCTTGTCAACGGTCACATTTACATTTGTTGAAGAGGAGGTAATATTTCCATTGGCGCTCGTCCAGATTATTAGACTATTAAGATTGGTTGTGGTGCCTGAAAGGTTTAATTCTATTTCATTACAATCCAGAACTTCATCTGGTCCTGCAGATACAAACGGCGGCAAAGTATCAGAAGAAACAATCAATTGTTCGATTGATTGGCATCCATTGGCAGCATCAGTAATTGTAACGAAATAAGCTCCAGGTTCTGTCACAAGGACAGATGCAATGGTATTTGAAGATACAATATTTCCATCAATTGTGGTCCAAATGTAGGACCAGCCGGACAGAATAGGACTGAGTTCAAGGGCTATTTGTTTTATTATACAAGTCAACAGATCTGGCAAAACCGATTGAGTATTGGGCGCGACTGTGTCAATAAAAATTTGGACTTGGTCTGTTTGTTTGCAACCTGTTAATGGATCGGCAACCAACAAAGTATAAATGCCTGCTTGGCTTACTTGTGGATTTAAACTATTGGCATTTTGTATGTTTTGACCAGCATTGCCTGACCAACTGATATCAACATTGCCGCCTGAATAGGAAAATCCCCCTTGGATAGAAACAGTCATCTTTGTGCAAGTAATTGTTTCATCTAGACCAGCATCCACTATTGGGAGCTCGCCGTTTAATAGAATTTCCTGGGTGAATAATTCGGTGCATCCATTCGTGGTATTTGTAACAATAACTGAATAGAATCCTGGAGCATTGACAAACAATGTCGACTGATTATTAGGATTATTAACTGTACCTCCTGATTTAGACCACAGGTATGTGTAGATTACTGTCGTGTTTACAGGTTCAATTTTGATGGTAGTATTGGGAGATTGACAATCAATGATTGTGGTGCCCGAAAAAATTGCTTGTGGTTTTTCTTTGTCTTCATTTACTGTAACAGCATCAGTTGACGTGCAAGCATTTTGGTTGTTTGTTATTGTTAATGTGTACAATCCAGGAGCTGAAACCAGAGGATCAGGAATGTTATTATTCCCAATGATTATACCATTGCTAGTGGACCACACCAAATTGAATTGATTGCCCGTAGAGCTTCCACTTCCATCGAGATTCATTTGTTGATTAATACAGGTCAGCAGCTTGATTGATCCTGCATCTGCAGTTGGTGCCAGAGTATCAATAACCACTATAGATATATCTGTCGATTCACATCCATCATCCGAGTCAACTACCAATAAGGTATAAGAACCAGAGGTTGTAATGTTTATATTTTGACTCAGTCCTATAGTATCTCCTAATGCGTTGGTCCAGATATAACTGATATTAGTGCCTTGTGATGTGTTTGGACCAGATAATATTACACTTTGTATATCGCAAGTCAATTGCTGATCGGGGCCCGCATCAGAAATAGGAAAGTTGGCATCTTGAAAAATAAAAACAGAATCTTTGGCGGAGCATCCATTCCCAATATTTGTAACATTAAGTGCATACCATCCTCCTTTTGCAACGGTAGGAAATAATGTGTTTGCTCCTGATAAAATGTTCCCACCAATACTTGTCCATAAAATTAAACTCAATGAATCTGGTAAATTTTTGATTCCCAATAAATCTGTTTGTGTATCAATACATGTCAGAGTATCTATATTCCCAGCATCAATTATTGGCAATACTTTGTCCTCCGAAACAAGGTAAGATGTTTGAGAAGAGCAACCATCAATTGTGTTTGTAACTATCAGGCTATAAGTTCCTGACTGATTTATCAAAACTGTTAACTTTGAAAGATCAGACACAAAATTGCCATCCAAAGTATTCCATGCAAAAATAAAATTGCTACCTTGATCTGAATTCTCACCACTTAGCATCAAAGTATCGGTTGAACATTTTAGAACTGCGTCGCCCTCAATGATTACTTTTGGCGCAGATGGATCTGCCTTAACTACTAAAGTATCTGTGTAGGAACAACCATTGAGATCGTTGATGACTGTCATAAAATATGTGCCTGCGCCTGAAACGTAGGGATTCAGCTTCTTTTCTAGCGAATCAATCATGCCATTGGTAGTGGTCCACAAAATTTGATAATTTGATAATGGATTACTTACCGAACCCTCTAACCGAATTTGTTTTATTGCGCAAGTAATAACTGTGTCCAATCCAGCATTGATCTCTGGCTTGTTTGTATCTGTAGTAACCACCGTTGATGTTGTTTTGCTGCAAATAATATTTCCATCATTGTAGGTTATAGTTAATATATATGTTCCGGGAGCGCCTGCGAAAATTGAAACATTGTCATTAGGACCTATTATTTTACCATTTATGGTGGTCCATAAGTACTTGATCTCCGCGCCAGATGAGGAGTTGGATCCATCCAAATCTATCACTGTATCCTTGCAGGTCAGGAATTCGGGAGTTTCAATCAATGCCTCCAGTTCAGGCACGAACAAAGACAGGTTCACGGTGCTGTCACATCCCTTCCAGGAATCCAAAACAACTTGATAGTCCCCATCAGCAGAGAAGCTTTGACCGCCTACTGATACTGTCTGACCTTCACAAATACTTAGGTTTAAGTTCGTTTCTTTTTGTGGATTCATCTTTATTGTCACCTCGTCTTCTTTGAGACAAGCTTGTTGGATTACAATATCATCTATGACAAAGTCATTACCAAAACCAATACCTGTTGATTCACTAAAGCAAACAGTTATAGAACTGGAACCTCCCGTATTGAATAGATATTCTAGTTTTTCCCATTGGCAGGTGTTCGAACTTCCGTCATACGAACCAATTATCGTTCCATTAACACTAACCTGAAGATTGGCTGGGGCGGTCGGAAACACTGTTGCTGTCCAAAAACTAAAAAGATAATATGTATTTGTAAAGACTGGAATGGTCTGACACCAAATATTAGCTCCTGCTGTTGTACTTCCATCAACTAGCAACATGTTGCCGCTACCTGAAGTATGGTCACCGCAAGGTGCAAACCCCGAATTAAAAAGTTGAGGGTTATTGGTGACTGTTATTGCACCCGGGCCAAAACCTCCAGACACAGGAAAATAAGTGTAATCGGTAGTAAAACTATTAAATCCATTCTCAAAGCTGCCATTGATAACCGGCAAAAAAGTGTTGGTTCTGCAAATGGTAGTAAGCTTAAAAGTTGTGTTTTGATCCACAAATACCGTTGGATTCAGAATTTCGGGATCACTCAAATCAGTCTCAGGCGTCCAATTAACCCTTACTACTTCGCCAGTTGCGGTACCATTCAATTGAACATTCTCTCCTGGTTCACATATTTCCTGATCCATTCCTGCTGACATATCACAGTTGCAGGTTTGTGAATAACCAAAATTTGCAGAAAATAGGGCCACCAAAAGCGCTCCTAAGTATTTATTTGTCATTTGCTTTCTTTAGTTAATACTTCCATAAAATTTAAACATTTATACTTCAATGATTACCTTTGATCACTATTTGCTGTTTACATCACTCAAATATAACAAAAATGAAAAAAATCTGGATATTGATTTTAGCTGTTCTTGCAATATGGGCAGTTTTCAGCTACAACAGCCTCGTAAAAAATTCAGCCAATGTATCAAAAACTTTCGCTGCAGTAGAAAGTGCATACCAACGCCGAACTGATTTGATTCCAAATTTGGTAAACACTGTAAAGGGTGTAGCAAACTTTGAACAGAAAACATTAACTGACGTAATCAATGCCAGAGCATCTGCCACTCAGACCAAATTAGACCCGAGCAATATGACTCAGGAGGATATGGACAAATTTCAACAAGCTCAATCAGGAGTTGGTGGCGCATTGGGCAGACTGCTTGTAGTGGCTGAAAACTATCCTGTCCTCAAGGCGACAGATAGCTTTAGAGACCTACAAGTGCAATTAGAAGGAACAGAAAACAGGATCAAAGTAGAAAGAGATAATTATAGCAGCGCTGCAGCTGACTTCAACGCAAAGATTAAAAGCTTTCCAACTATTTTGTTCAACATGCTTTTCCGCTTCAAAGAAACTCCTGTGTTTAAGTCAGAAGCTGGTGCAGACAAAGTTCCTACGGTTACATTCTAATGTTAATACTGAATGCTGAACAATCAGAATCTATAAGAAAGGCCATCACCGAAGCAGAGCTTAAAACTTCAGGAGAAATTCGTGTTTTTGTTGAGTCTACATGTCCAGCAGATACTGAATTACGGGCTTGGGAATGTTTTCATGAAATGGGTATGTTTAATACCGGCCTGCGGAATGCTTGCTTGATATATGCTGCTCTTGAAAGTCAAGTATTTTGTATCATTGGCGACGAAGGAATCCACACAGTGGTGGGCCAAGATTTTTGGGACGCTGCTAAAAATAAAATGAAGGCTTGTTTTTCACATGGAGATATCGTCGGCGGGATTACTTCAGGGATTCATGAAGTTGGTTTAGCATTAAAATCTTATTTTCCATTATCAGATAATGATCAAAATGAACTATCGAACGATGTGGTCTTTGGAAAATAAGTTGTTGAAGCTTTTTATTGTGTGCTTGTTTTTAGGCGGTGGCGTATTATCATTTCACGCTCAAAGCTTTCCTAAAAAAGAAAAAAAACTTGTTTACGATGGTGCCTCCATTTTAACTGCCGATCAAGAACAACAACTTGAATACAAGGCGAGAATATTTTACGACAGTTCAGCTGTACAGATAGCTATTGTTACAATCAGCAGCTTAGAGGGATATGATCCGAATGACTATGCCCAAAAGCTTGGAGAGTTTTGGGGCGTTGGGCAATCAGGGACAAACAGTGGTGTGATCCTTTTAGTGGCACCAAATGACCGAAAAGTCAGCATTCAGACTGGGCGCGGGTTAGAAGCAACTCTTCCAGATATAATTACCCAAAGAATTATACAAAATTACATTCTACCTGCTTTCCGGCTTGGTGACTACTACACAGGTATTGATCGTGGCGTTGACAACATCATCCTATATTCCTCGGGGGAATTTGAAGCTCCTAAAAATGGTAAAGGCGCTGGTTGGATTGTCCTAATAGTTTTCATTTGCATGCTTTTGATGATTTTTTTCATGGCAATATACAATAATAAAAAAGGTGGTGGTCGCCAAATAATAACCAATAATGGTGGTGATAGTTGGTGGACGGGAGGAACCTATGGTGGCGGCGGCTGGGGAGGTGGATTTAGTGGTGGCAGCAGCGGCGGGGGCTTTGGTGGTTTTGGTGGTGGTAGTTTTGGTGGTGGTGGCTCAAGTGGTAGTTGGTAGAAAATCTTAACAAAACATTATACTTTTATAACAATCGGGCGTCAATATTAATGACCAATGTAAATATTTTATTAAATAGTGGCAACATTTATGCTCTTTCTTGTATTTAAAGATAACCTTAGTTAAATTTGCACAATCCCGACTTACCATGTACGACATTATACTTAGTTTTGTAACTGCCTTCACATTAACATACTTTGCTATTCCTTCTATCATAAGAGTGGCCTTAGCAAAGAATTTGTGTGATCCACCCAAAGATCGTGGTTCCCATCACAGGTCTATTCCTACTCTTGGAGGTTTGGCAATTTTCGCTGGCACTTTGTTTTCTATTATATTTTGGACGCCCTTCAATGATTTTGGGGAGATGCAATACATTGTCTGCGCTTTCATTATCATCTTTTTAATTGGAGCAAAGGATGATATCATACCAATGGCCCCAAATAAAAAGCTTATTGGACAGCTGTTCGCATGTTTGATTCTTGTTTTTAAAAGCAAGGTTTCCATTTCTGGTTTGTTTGGTATATTGGGTATTTATGCGCTTCCAATTTGGGCCAGTGCGTTATTTAGTGTCTTTATTATCTTAGTAATAATCAATGCTTTTAATTTAATTGATGGTATTAACGGTCTTTCTGCCACAATTGGAATATTAATCACAACCTCCTTGGGTTCATGGTTTCTTTTGGTGCACCATAATGAGTTGGCCATAATTGCTTTTTCCCTTGCAGGCGCGCTTATTGCATTTTTGAACTACAATTTTACGCCTGCTAGAATATTTATGGGAGACACTGGCAGCATGTTAGTCGGATTAACCTGTGCCACTTTGGTTGTTAAATTCATTGAATACCACAATATCAATCCCAACGGACCTTATTCTTTTAAAGCGGCCCCAGCAATTGGTATGGGATTATTGATCTTGCCTCTATTTGATACCTTAAGGGTTTTTGTCAAAAGAAGTTTAGCTGGCAGATCACCGTTTGATGCAGATAGAAATCATATTCACCATATGTTGATTGATTTGGGTTTATCCCATATGCAAGCTACTGGTATCTTGCTTCTAGCCAATATCTTCTTTGTGATAATGGTCGCAACACTCCAAGATTTAGGAAACATGGTCGCAATATCAATAATGTTGTTGGTAGCAACATTGATGACTTCCCTGTTGTTCTATTTCTACAACAAACAAATGACAGCAGAAGAACTCGTTTCAACTACAAAAAAAGAAGATTCCTACTTGGTGGAACAATAATCCTTGAGAGAAGATACAATTCTTGTCCTCTCCCTTAACCTGAAAGTATTACTTTTGTGTTCAATATAAAAACTCAATGGGTATTCTAAAAATTGGGATTACGCTTGGCGACCTGAATGGTATAGGTCCTGAGGTAACGATAAAAGCCTTGACATTTACGAGCGGTCTTAAGTTTGCTCCAATTATTTATGCTTCGAATAAAGCATTGGCGTTTTACAATAACTATTTCAATCTTGAAAAGTTGAACTACAACATCATCCAAGAGCCGAATGAAGCCAAAGCTAATACTATTAACGTTATCAATTGTTGGCAAGAAGAGATTGTAATCACTCCTGGCCAAAAAACAGATATTTCAGGACGTTGCGCTGTTTTAGCTTTAAAAAAGATGATGGAGGATGCTCAGTCAAAAAAACTTGATGCGGTCGTAACTGGACCCATTAATAAAGAAGCCGTCTTCTCGAATGACTTCCCTTACAGGGGACACACTGAATATTTTGCTGCTTTGTTTAATCAAAAACCTTTAATGCTACTTGTAGATGACGGTTTGCGAATAGGTGTGGTGACTGGACATATTCCATTGTCAGAGGTAGCTAGTAAAATTACCAAAGCTCAAATTTTGGAAACAATAAAGATTTTCCAGAAAAGCTTGATTCTGGATTTCGGAATTGATGCACCTAAAATAGCAATACTGGGCCTAAACCCACATGCAGGTGATAGTGGAGTTATAGGGGAGGATGAGAATACCAAAATTGTTCCTGCTATTCGCGAAGCAATGAACCAAAAAATATTTTGTTTTGGGCCATATCCTGCCGATGGATTTTTTGGTTCAAAGGAATTTATGAAATTTGACGGAGTACTTGCAATGTATCACGATCAAGGTTTGATTCCTTTTAAAACACTTGCTTTTGAAACTGGCGTCAACTTCAGCGCCGGATTACCTATAGTAAGAACCTCTCCCGATCATGGAACTGCTTACGATATTGTGGGACATGATGTAGCAAACAGTAGCAGTATGCTTCATGCTATCAGAATGGCCTATGACATAGTCAGATACCGTCAGGAGTTTGCTGAGGATCATGCTAATCCTTTAGTGAAAAAAGAAAGGAACTTTGAAGACGAAATTGTTAGGGACGAACAGTAATTACTCGTTAGGTGCTATCAAGTATTGCCCTTTATAATAGTCTGGCAAAGTGACTACTAGGTCTTCGATATTCGACTGAACTTGTTTTTCTTTTTGTTTCTTAATGAAATTAAAAGTTTGATACACGCACCACGCAAGTGATTGCTCGTCTTCAGATATTTCATCAAAAACATTCAGACTGTATTTTTCTATGAGATCAATCAGGGATTTATCATAAGTCGCCGCCGTTGCATATCCGCATTGCTTTAGTCCAGAAGCCCAGCCTTTGTAATCATCACCCCTTAGTTGAAATAATCTCTTATACCTTGCATTGCCCACAAGAAAATCGCTATGATCAAAGTATGACTCTTGCACGCTGGCATAACTTCTGAAGCAGCTTGGTACCAAATTACCTAAAGTATCCAAATCATCGTCCAGTCTGTAAAATACTTTTCCGAGCCAATTGTCCTTGCACTTAATTCCAAAGTGATTCATGGCACTATCTGCAAGAACTCCCATTCCTGAATTTGACTCAAGAATTCCTTGTGCCAATGTGATACTTGCAGGAATATTATATTTTACCTGATTGTGTACAGCAAATAAATGATATTGTTGGATGTAGTTGGTAACTCTGTTTTGTACCGATTGAGCTTGAGTTGTGGACACAGTCCAAATAAGCATTGAAACAATTATGATTGCCTGTTTCATTTTATATTGTTGTTTATTAATGAATTATGAATATAATATACTTGTATATTAATTCTTTGTTGCATCTGGTTTTAGAAATTTGCATGTATTTCTTTTTTTTTAATGTTCTAACGATTGCTTTGAGGTAATTTTGCTTCATGAAAATGAATAGAACGGTTCTCTTTTTTGTTTTGGTGTTATCCGTCCTCTTAGTGGATCAAACTAGCAAATTTTGGGTTAAAACAAATATGGAATATGGCGACCAGTTTTCTGTTTTGGGTTTAGATTGGGCTTATATTCATTTTGTTGAGAACAATGGTATGGCCTTTGGCTTTAGTTTGGGTGATGGTTTGGGCAAATTGTTTCTCAGCATATTCAGAATTTTGGCTGTTGGTGTTTTGGTTTACTATATTTTTAAATTTATAAAAGAAGAAGCCCCAAGATTATTGGTTGCAAGTTTTTCTTTGATATTGGCTGGAGCTGTTGGCAATATTTTGGATAGTGCCTTTTATGGTTTGCTATTCTCTGAAACACCTTACCATGGTGGCATTGCGGAATTCCTGCCACAAAATGGTGGTTATGCACCTTTCTTATATGGTAAAGTTGTAGATATGCTTTATTTCCCTTTGGTTGAAGGCAACTACCCCAATTGGTTTCCTTGGGTTGGTGGTGAGCACTTTGCATTCTTTAGACCAGTTTTCAATGTGGCTGATGCTGCAATATCTACTGGAATAGGTTTTATTCTGGTGTTTCAGCGAAGATTCTTTAAGTAAAGTCTACGCTTTGAGCTTGGATTTCTTTTCTATGCTCTCTACATAATTCCTAACTGCCACTACTGTATTGGCAATACAATCATAGTTGAGGTTATAATAGATGAATTTTCCGTTCCTTGTTGTTTCCAAAACTCCTGCTTCGCGCATTATTTTCAAATGCTGTGATGTGATGGATTGCTCTAGTTTGAGATTGTTATAAATCTTGTTGACATTGATTCTGCCACTTTGATCGATAAACTCAATTATCTTCAAACGAAGGGGGTGTGCAAGTGCGCGTAATATCTCACTTGACACGAACAGCTTTTGGCTGTCTATGTTGACTCTGTTGTTTTTCATGGTTGTTAGATATTTGGTCTCCAAGTATCCTATTGCAAAGTTGATTAATTTTATTCAAATATGCAAATTATAATAATAAAAAATGCTGAGTACCAATGGGTTCTCAGCATTCTTGTTTTAATAACTTTTATTATAGTATAATAAAAGTTAAGATGTATTCTATTCTCATTCTATGATTTAGAATGTCTTTGACTATCCTGCCAGCTCTTCAACCAGTCTGGAAATTTGTGTCAATCTTTCTTTGTCAATAAAATAATAAATGAATTTTCCGTTTCTGTCTGTTGTAACAACACCCGCTCGGCGCAAAATTGCCAAGTGCTGTGAGGCTACAGATTGCTCCAATCGTAACTTGATGTAAATGTCCGTTACGGTCAAGCTATCGGATTCTTCCAAAAGGTCAATGATGCTTTGTCTTAATTTATGATTAACTGCTCTAAGCACCAACACGGCCTTACGCAACTCGGCATAATCCAATTCTATATCTGCCTTGCCCTTTTTTAGTATTATTATTTCGTTCTTTTGCTTTCCCATATTTGTGATGTTTGATGCATTATTGATGCTTCAGTATGTATTACCAAAATTGTACCAAAATAACACATAAGCCTTTTTTTATATTTATACACTTGCTGATTATCACGCTAAAATACAGCAATTTTTATTGATATTATTGAATATTAATATAATATTTTTTTCTACTTATCTTTTGCTTTCGTAATATTGGGTGGCTTAATGTAATATGGTCTAGCTTGATGGATATCAATAAATACTAGGCTTTGGTGTTTTTTTGTAACTGTTGGAGCCATATATCTTGCTTCCGGTATGTATCCGGTATCAATCAATGAAAATTTTTCTACAACTTCCTGTTCAAGCTTGCCAAAGAAATCTCCATTTATCACACAATTAGTCAGATCATTCACTTCAAGCCAATTTCTATTTATCGTTGCAAATTCTGGTGTTGGCAAAAACCCTTTTGTTTTATTGTAAATTGAACAGAACGCATCCGACCTCCGCGCATCTACCAAAACAACATGTGTATCAATATATGGAAATTCCAAAACACTTAATTCGGTTAAGTATTCAAATGTGCTTGTGTTAATTAATGGCATCTTCAATGCAAAGCACAATCCCTTAGCAACCGTAAGACCCAAACGCAGACCCGTGTAGGAACCAGGGCCAACATTAACTGCTATGGCCTTCAGTTGCGTTAGTTTAATACTGCTCGCTCGCATAAGATCTTGTATCGCAACCGTTATTTTGGAGGAGGCATCTCCTTCTTCCAAATTAATTTGTTCACCTATAATAATACCATCAGCCGTTAAACAAACTGACGCTTTTTGAATAGTGGTTTCAATACAGAGGATTATGTCTTCTTTCATTGGCTGGCTATACGATTCGCTCAGATAACTTATAGATGGTAGGATTTGTGGGAACTGCATCAAGAACAAGACACATTGTTTGTAAATTCAGCAAATACATGCCATCTTTAACATCCTCTGAAACATAGATCATTTCCGTTATGGTTCTATTGCTGTATTGTTCTGTGGGATAGTTCCACCAAACTTTATGGCCGGCCATTTCCCCGTCATCCTCCTCCCGATCTACAGAAGGCAAGTCAATTAACAAGTGTTCGATTCCTATTTCACGAAAGGCAAAAAGCAATTCCTTATCAATATAAGGCGGATTGTTTCCTGAATAATCACGAGTTAACTTGCTGCTGTCGTTAGGTATCGTCCTGAGGATTAATGCTTCAATCCCTTTATGTATTTCACTAATATTGCAAGCCATATCATTCAAAACGCTATCTCCGTTAACCTGCTTTAGTGGTTTAACTGTGATAACTTGAGCAACGAAGTGGTGCTTCTTCAAAATATTGTATATGGGAATCTCCGCAGCACTTATATGCCCTAGGCTTTCAGTATGCGTTCCATTTCCATGTGGGTTTATTTTCACGTTCATGAAATTTACTGGCGCTCCCGCTTGAACACTTCCAATAAAATCACCTGATCGAAAGGGTTGTATATCTATGTCTGGGGCAAAGAAACAATTAGGATGTTCTCCTGGCTTAATCGGTATCCCCAATTGTATCGGCTCCTCCAAATTTGCTTCCCATTTTCTGTCTTGAAATAATATTTCAACTTTCATAAAATCAATTTCTAATGTCTTTTCCCCAGTCCAGTTTCTTTCTAATGGTCTGCATAAATCCTGTTTCATTGATTTGCACTATTTTTGCTTTAAAACTGCATTTTTTGATGGCAATTTCATGGGATGCAGTAATTGTTGAAAATCTGGAATCCAATGTGCAAAGGAAATTCTCTGCCCTCCCTTCAACATCAAAAGACAAAACACTATTGTCTGATATAACAATTGGCCTGACACTCAAATTATGTGGTGCCACTGGTGTAATAATAAAACAACCAGAATCAGGAAAAACTATTGGCCCGCCACAACTGAGTGAATATCCAGTTGAACCCGTTGGAGTGCTTATGATCAATCCGTCTGCCCAATAGGAATTTAGAAAATCACCATTGATATAAGTATTTATCCTTACCATTGATGAAGTGTCGCGCTTCAGAATTGTACAATCATTTAATGCAAAGTTGACACCATCGAATAATGGATAATTTGATTCCAATTCCAACATCGTACGCTCTTCAATTGTAAATTTACCCAATAACAGAGCTTCAATAGATTCCGATAATTGATTGAATTCAACACTTGCCAAGAATCCTAATCTTCCTAAATTCAATCCCAATATTGGAATTTCTCTGTCCCGTATTTCGGTAATTGCAGACAACATGGTTCCATCTCCTCCTAATGTCAGCATAAAATCTATCTTCTTTGTTCGCAGGTCCTCATAACCATTAAAAATATCAACATCGCCTTCAAGATATATAGCTTCTTTGATTTGATGGTAGAAACTACGGTGGACACTTGTTCTGATTTTATGTTTGGCCAGTTGATCAAAGAGCAACTGGACTTTGTCCTTTTCTTCTTCTTTATAAATCTTGCTGAAAATGACTACATGCATCAGAAAGTAAAGTTAATGTGTAAAAATAAGTCTTTTTCGCCTAAGCGGTTTATGCTATATTCAAGCTGTATCATTTTATCATAAAATGCTACAATTTCAAGCCCAATTCCTCCACCTGGCAGCATTTTGTCATTCAGTTCACTTTTAAACCTTTGGGCCGATGATTGCACATATCCAAGATCAAAATTAGCAGTCAAATACATCTGAACACTTGGTTTTGCCAAAGCTTTAATTGGTGACAACTTTGTTAAGTTCCATTGCTTGTCATGAAATTTGTATTGCACGCTGGTTTTTGACAAACCGTAAAAATCACCATCTACCAGGTAATATTCATATCCTCGAATATAATCATCTGACAATCCTAAGGCTCTATTGTGATAATAATCTACTTTGCTGTGATTGAATGTTTTTGACGATTGGATGGTTTCCGCGATGGTTACCCTAGGTAGGGCTTGATAAAAAAAACGGTACTTGCCGAAAATCGTTGTAGCATTTCTTTGTTCGGAGAATCCTTGTTGTTCTATCCTGAATTCGGCATAAAATCCTTTGGTGGGATGTGGCCTAATATTTCGTGTATCATGAATTATTGCATAAGCAAGTTTTAAGTATCTCATGTTTTTGGGTGCATTATTCAAAAACTCGGGATTGAGTGAATATGCAATTTCTTCATTTGGATTCAATGTAACAAAAGCGGCTGTGAATTTTTGGCGGGTAAATAATCCTGGCTGAATATGGAGTCGTATCCCGAAGTCAGTTTTTACTAAAAGGGTAGAATCTGAGAACCATCTGAGTTGTTTGTTCTTTTCCTCTGTATCGTAAGGCATTTCAACTGCATGCAGGTATTTGAAATAACTGCTTAAGCCCCATGTTTTTTTTTTGTTACAATACGGATAAGTATATTCAACTTCAACCTTATCATGAAATCCGAATTGTAATGATGCTTCCAAGTAATCCCTGTGCCCAGTCATATTATTGTAATAGAACTTCAGTGCTCCATTTATTCTAGAGAGTGAATAATCATACTCCCGGGCCCAAATATTAAAGTTTCTATCTACCAGTTCCAAATATGGAATAACATAAATGGGCCATGCTTCTTCAACATAAACCCTCAAACGGTACTCGGATGAATCTTTATTTAATGGAAATAATTCGCACAATACGTCGGAGAAGAGACCGCTGTTCATCAACATAAAGCGTTGTGTTTCCAAAAACTCCTTTTGCTGTGAAGTATATATTGTGTCTCCTATTTTTGCTGGAAGTTCTCTTCTTATGGTATTTTGAAATGTCCTTTTGTGCCCTTCGATGACTATTTCCTCAATTGTTGCGTTTTGTGCACAAAGATCTAATGGCCCAATACTTAGGCCAAACAATAAACATATCGTTATGTATTGCGGAAATCTCTTTATCAGGCTGATGTTTCTAAAATTAAGGACTTTTTATACGCTAAGGTAGGACATTAGTCCATCATAGTGTTCTTTGAGGTTGTCATCATAGTTGGTTTCATTGAAAGAAGCTTTAATGAGGTAGCCATGACGTTCTAACGCAGAAATAATTGCTGATATTTTTTGGGTGTTGATCTTTAAAACAACCTCCATCATTTCATCTTGCTGATTATTGGTAATTAACGTACTCAATATTTGAGCGTTTTCATTTTCGATACATCTTGATATGTCTGCCAGAGAATAATCTTGACGGCGCATTTCGAGAACTACTATTGATCCCGGTTCTATTATTGAATCCGTTCCGGCTATGTATTGCATCAAACTCTCTTGTGTAATGGAACCCAAATAAATAAGGTTCTCCTGCGATACGACAGGTATCAAGGTCAAATTATGATCAGCAACGTGCTTCAGTACCTCAAACACATGGTCGCCCTCTTCTACATACTTACCAGCAAGACCGAGCATATTTTCTTCCTCAAGCAATTTACCTTTCCTGTCTTGAATACTGTCTTCCGACACAAGACCAATTAACACATTGTCTTGAATAACTGGCAACTGCCTTACCATAAACATAGACATCTCCGCCAAAATAGAATCAATCTTATCTCCTATTTTGACTGGAATGATGTTTTTTACAATTAAATCTTTCGCTAGCATTATGATATGTTTCCCTTTTAAAGTAAGACGTTTAAAATGCTTTTAAGGTTTTGGAATTTTGTTATACTAATGTTAATTCAAAACTAGTGCCTAATTTCGACCAAGAAGGTCTATTCGTTTTTTTTCATAGTCTTCGGAGTCAATTATTCCATTTTCTTTGGCTTCGCGCAATATTCTAAGCTGTTCCAATAAATCAGCTTTGTCATCATCCATCTCTGTAATTCGGTCCTCTACAATTGTTGCGTTTCTCCACTCTGTATATTCGGGGGTTGTCCTTATAAAGGCCAAGCCATCATGTTTAGTGATATTTGAATGGTCCGCATAGCCCAAACTTACTGCTTGATCCAAATGAAAAATGCTCTTCTCTATTTCTTCTAACATTGAATATGTGCAGGCTAGGTTAAAATTAACTCTATTGTCAAAGGGTATTAAGGCATAAGCTTTTTCAAAATATTCCTTTGCCTGCTGATAATCGTATTGTTTATATGCTGCTATGCCTTCTCCAAGGTATAGATTACCTTGTTCACTGTTCTGCTTGCTTTCCAATATTCTTTTTTTACCCAAATAGCTGTCATTGGAAGAATCTGATTTGGGTTGCTTGGTTGATTTTAAGAGTTTGATTCCCTCTGTTACGCCCATTATGAATAAAATGAATATGACAAGTTTCCAACCGAATACATAGGCTAAATAAAAAGCAATGGCTCTAAAGAATCCGTTTTTAAAATCACCTGTATAAAATTTATGTGCTCCCGTATAGCCAAAAAATAGCGCAAGAATACCTGCTACTTTGGGATTATAATTTTCATTCACTTACTTGTCTTTTGATTTTTACTGCCAACACGGTTAAGTCATCTGTATATTCTTGTTCCTCCTTATATTTTCCGATGGTGTCTTCTATAACTAATATCAAATCGTTGGCTGTTGAATTCCAGTTATTCGTAAATACCTCTAATATACTTTCGGATGAGAAAAAATCTCCATTATTGTTGACCAGGTCAGTAATGCCGTCCGTAAAGCATAACATGGTGCAAGCTTCTTGGAAAAGAATTGTTTCTGATTCTAAAAATGGCAGATGTTCAAAGGTTCCCAAAAGTGTTGTTCCTTCTGTTAATTCCTTGATTTTTCCATCACAATTAATTAGTGGTGGTGTATGTCCGGCGTTGATGTATTCTACTGTTCCTGCTTTTGCGTCAATTTTTGCAATGAAAAAGGTGATGTATTTATCACCACGAGAAGCTCTAAATACTGACTGGTTTAGGTTTTTTATCAAATTTTTTAGGTTTTTCTCGTATTGTATGAAAGCGTGCATACTGGCTTGAAAATTTGCCATGAGCATTGCGGCGGCCAAGCCTTTGCCTGAAATATCGCCTATACAAATGGTCATTTCATGTGGGCTATGCTGGATACAATCGTAATAGTCTCCTCCTATTCCAATGTGCGGCCAATAAATACTTGCTGATTGAAATGTGGGATGATTCGGCAGATTATCTGGTATTAATAATCGTTGGACATCGCTCGCCAATTGCATTTCATGATTCAGCTTTTCTTGTTCTACGTGCCTTTTAAACAATCTTTTGTTTTCAACTGCAACAGTAATGATATTGGTAATGGTGGAAATAAACCGTATCAAGTCATAAGGTTCATGGCGTGAATCAGATTCACCAATCAATACCAAAGCTATGGGTTCTGCCTTATGCAACACCGGAACGATAAAATCAAACTGCCTAAGGCCAGGTAGCTCTATATCTGCTGTACTACTTAATTTATTAATCTGTGATAAATATGTAATACACTCATTATCAATTGTTTCTGGATCAATATCGTTAGCAATATTGCACTGCCAACCATCTTCGCGCTTGATCATGAGCGCCATTCTCTTAATTCCTAATTCCCAATTGAGAAATCGAGCATACATTTTATAAAGATCGGGCTCCTTTATATTGTTATTAATTGCTTGGGTGATAGACATCAAGCCATTCAATTGCAAGGTCTTGAGCATATTTTCGTTTTCAAGACGATCCAACCTTCCTTTATCAGTTAATATTGCATCTTTTTGTGTCATACTAATGCTTGTACTCATCAAATGTATAACAAAGATTCTTAACTAAGTTTCTTTCAGCCTAACATCTGATCTATCTCGCCATTCATTCCCAATCAAATTTACAGTTAATATTAATATTACAATTGCAAGCGCAGGTATTAATGCTGGTGAATAATATCCAGCAGTTACATAACCATAATTCTCATTGAGCATATTTCCCCATGATGGCATAGGCGGCTGAACACCGAATCCCAAATAGCTTAAACCAGCCTCTAATATTATGGCTGTAGCAAAATTATTGCTCACCATAACCAAAACTGGTCCCGTTAACATGGGCAAAATGTGACGAATTAATATTCTGGTATTGGAGTATCCCAAATTTTTGGCCGCTTCTACAAAGTTCATTTCACGCAAGGAAAACACTTGTGCTCTTACCAATCTTGCAACTTCTACCCACAAGGTCAAACCAACAGCAATATAAATAACTTGAACGCCTCTACCTATCGCCATGACTATAGCAAAAACTAAAAGCAAGGTAGGAATTGACCATATTGTGTTCACCAAATACATGACAATTTTATCTGCAATTCCTCCATAGTATCCTGCTACTATACCTAAGCTCACACCAATAATGATAGACAACATTGCTGCCAAGAATCCCACAGTCAATGATATTCGAGCTCCAATGGCAACTCTACTGAAAACACATCTTCCAAAAACATCTGCACCCAAGGGATATTTGAGTTTTCGAATATGCACTTTGCTCCAATTATTCCAAAAGGAGGAAGAAGATATTCCTAACTCTCTATTGCTTACAAAAATTGTATCAAACAAGATAGTCTTGCCTTCCAATGTCCTAATATGCTTAAGCTTAATCCCCTCCTTTTCTTTGGACAGTATTTTGACGAAAGGGATAATTTTTTCAACCTTATCCTTCCCATTGAGATATGCAGAGAAGTTGTTTGATTCTCTCTCAGATATAAAAATGGCATCACAAGAGAAACCCATTGGCGCAAAAGACAATTCATTAACTTGTGTATTACCTTCTTTGGTTTTATCCGGTGCAATGACATAGCAAGCCAATGCCGTGAATATATATAATCCAGAAATCAAATAAAGTATCTTTATTGTAATGTTACTTTTGTACATTGTTATTCACACCAATGGGCTTCTGTTTGGGTTAATTTTGTTAAAATGAAACTGCTTTTCATACATGGTTTTGGATTGACCACACAAATATGGAAATATGCAACGGAATATTTGAAAGAAATTCCTATTTCTATTTTGGACTTACCAGGTTATCCATACTCTGATGTAGAGAATTATGAGACGTTTGAACAATACACTAGTTGGTTAAACGATAGTATTGCTGAACCCACTGTTCTTGTTTGTCATAGTATGGCTGGGTATATTGCACTTGAAAGTTTAAAGTATAAGAACAAAAATATTTGTGGCCTGGCCCTTGTTCACAGTCATCCATTTGCTGATTCGGAATCCAAAAAAGTTCAGAGACAAAAAACAGCTGAATTCATCAATAACAATGGAACACGGCTATTTGTAAAATCCTTTATTCCTAATCTTTTTTATGATCAAAAAAATAATGAGATAAACGAACAAATAACATATTCTGGGAATATCAATTCGATTAGCTTGTCCAGTAATTCTGTTGCGATGTCAAACAGGTTTGATCATTCTCTTAGCTTAGAAAGCATTGCAGTGCCGATAAGTTTTATATTAGGAAAACATGATCGTTTATTTAATTACCAAGACTTGCTAAAGTTTGGTTTGCTGGCTTCGGTCGTCCAGATAAATATATTTTCCAAATCAGCGCATATGGCTATGTTAGAAGAGCCAAAGATATTTTATGATGAAGTTGTTTTGTTTTACAAGATTTGTATTGGTTTAGCTTAATTTATTGTTGCTCTTGTGTCGTTCAGCATCTCTGAATGTTTTTTTGGTAAGATTTTTTTCTATGGCTTGTTCTAAATCTATCCCTGTTTGATTTGCTAAGCACATCAAAACAAATAATATATCAGCCATTTCATCTGCCAAGTCATTGTGGTCTTTTTCCTGACCAGGCTTGAAAGATTGCTCACCATATAATCTTGCCATGATACTGCTAACTTCACCCACCTCTTCATTCAGAATTGCGGTATTGGTCAAAGGATCAAAATATCTAATACCGTGTTGTTTGATCCAATCATCTACTTTTGATTGTAATTCTGTGATATTCATTTATTAATTTTTACTATCTATGATTACTGTAACTGGTCCATCATTTACCAATGATATTTTCATATCCGCACCGAAAACACCTGTTTTTATCTTCTGACCCATAAGTCTAGTTAGTAATTCTATGAATAATTGGTACAGTGGTATAGCTTTATCAGGTGTTGCAGATTCAATGAAAGAAGGTCTATTTCCTCTCTTGGTATCTGCATATAGGGTAAACTGGGATACCAATAATATTTGGCCATCTATATCAGTTAACGAAAGATTCATTTTGCCACTCTCATCTGGAAACACACGCAGATTCATGAGTTTCTTAACCAAGTATTCTACATCTTGTTTGGTATCGTCATTGTGAATGCCCAACAGAACAAGAAAGCCTCTTTGTATTTCTGAAACTGTTCCTTGCTGAATGAGTACAGATGCTGAAAGGACTCTTTGAATGACAATTTTCATATTTAATTAATTTATGTAATATGAACTACCAACATGGCAATAACTCTTGGGCCTAATTCATTGCAATATATAAAGTAATTTATCAACAATACCTTGTTGAATTGCTAATGTATTTTGTGAGTTTGAACATGGATACCAACAATGTATGGTCCAAGATTACTGAACATGTTAATAACCATGACTCTAAGCTTAAGTTTGTTACGGTTTGTACAGCATCCATCAACAAAACGAATTGAGAAAGTTATTATAAACATAATTATCAACACACTGTTTATAAAGCTAATAATCTCAAGCTTTATAATGGTTTTTACTTGGTATGAATATGTTGGTATGAATGGCTATAATGTGAATTTATGGCAATCCTAGGTTTTAGCAGTTTTATTATCAACAAACCAACATGGATAATAATAGGTGTATCTTTTTATATACTTAATTTAAAATTCATATAATTAATACATACATTTTTCTGTGTTCAGCTTGAGACCAAAAAAATCTATAATTTTGTGACATATTCAATTTGATTATGAAAAGTGAAATAAGCCCCTGGATATCAAGATGGCTTTTGGCGGGAATTGTTATGGTGTTTTTTCAGATATTGTTGGGTGGTATCACCCGACTGACTGGTTCCGGTTTGAGTATCACTAAATGGGAAATTGTAACTGGTACTCTTCCACCAGTTAATGATGATAGTTGGAACGAAGAGTTTGATAAGTATAAGCTTACGCCACAATACCAGAAAATCAACGCTGGGATGAGTTTGTCGGACTTTAAGTTTATCTTTTTTTGGGAATATTTTCACAGGCTTTGGGCAAGGTTAATAGGGTTTGTTTTTGTTCTTCCGCTTTGTGTTTTTCTTTTGAGAGGAATGGTTTCAAAAGGATTACTCAAGAAACTGGGCATACTGTTTGTTCTAGGTGTTTCAGTTGCAAGCATGGGTTGGATAATGGTAGCCAGCGGCCTAATTAATCGTCCTTGGGTAAATGCCTATAAACTATCGCTTCATTTAGGTCTGGCTATAATTGTTTGGTCTTATTTGTTATGGATATATTTATCAGTGTCCGACTTGCAGGAAAGAAGCAGTAATAGGTCGTCATTGTTTTTTTACTTAGTTCTTTTTTGTTTTGTACAATTACTTTTGGGAGGTGTGATGTCTGGTATGAAAGCCGGATTATTATATCCCACTTGGCCTAAGATGGGTAATGAATGGTTTCCCTCGGTGTTATTGGAAAAGGATAACTGGTCGCTAGATCATTTTGTCCAATATGATAAGTACGTTACCTTAGCTGCTTTAACACAATTTGTACACAGAACTGTTGCCTATGTTTTGGCCTTGTTAATATTCTATGTTTTTTTTAGGAAAGTCAACAAGTCTATTTATGTTGGCTTATCTGTTAGCGCAACTTATAGCCCTGTTGTATTGGTTTTGGTACAAATAGTTTTAGGAATATTGACTGTTATTAACTGTACGGGATCTATTCCACTGGTTTGGGGTGTTTTGCATCAAGGCACAGGAGTGCTACTTTTAGGCTCTTTAATTATTACGTGGTATTATAGTAGTGATGTTGATAAAGCTGTTAGTAAACTATAATTTTGTTGATAACTATTGTTTTTCTTCACAAGATTTTATCTAAAACATGTTAAATGTTTTATGTTTGATAGGATTGTATATATTTGCACTGCACATAGGTTAAAATAGCGTATGAATTATCCATTAATAGAGGAAGGTAAGTTTAAATATATTGAGACGAAAGGTGGTAAGGAGAATCTTTTGTTGTTGCATGGGCTGTTTGGAGCCTTGTCTAATTTCGGTGGTATCATAGAGTGCTTCCATAATAAATACAATGTGATTGTTCCAATATTACCAATTATGGACTTACCTATTTTAAAAGTAAGTGTAGGTGGATTGGTTGACCATATCGTTGATTTTGTTGAGTACAAAGGATACGACAAAGTTCATGTGTTAGGAAATAGTTTGGGCGGTCATGTAGCCATACTTTATGCTTTA